>NZ_JARVSO010000001.1:0-443800 GCF_030209155.1 Pseudomonas sp. fls2-241-TYG-175
CAAAGGTGACCTGAGCCGGGCGCTCGGCTCACTGAGTCCGCAATCTGTGCCATTTCGGAGCGTCTCGGGCGGCATGCCCACGCAGAGCGGTGGGCGCGATCGGTGTCGAGCGCAGCTCGACAGGCCCGATCAAGCAGCGACTCAGGCTGGCATAGTCCAGGGCTTGAGGTCGTACCCTTCGTTACTGATCTCAGCGCGGGCCTGCTCCAGGGCGCTGGCCAACTGCTGCTTGTCCGAGTAGGTGCTGCTCGGAATCTGCTTGCGGCCAATGCGAGTGCTGGTGCGGTCGATAACGGTCAGGCTCAGTTCGCCGTTCCCGTCCTGTGGTGCCCAGGCAACACACTGGAAGGGTTCAAAAGCGTGTCCAGCGATCAGAAGTGCATCGTTGAAGCGCAGTGGGGCGTTCATGGTCAATTCCTCAAAGTGCCCATATCAATTCAGTCACGTCGGCGGGCTTACCGTCCGGCTGGTTACTTGTGTTGATGAACGGGAGGGGCATATGAGTCACACACATTTTTGAAATTTTTTTAATTCCGTTACGGATCACAGTCGTTAAAACAGCGTTACAGCACTAATGACATTTGGTTATTGCCATTAGATGCAAACGGTACAAGGCAGTGTCAAATATTTGCTAATGTAAGGATCGGGCTCGCCAACATACTGTTTATAAAACATTTTTCATAACCTTAATTTGACGCCGGGCGCCAAGGAACCTCTATGCATGAATCGGCCCCAACGCGACGTCTGTTAATTGTTGACCCCTGTGATGATTGTCATCAATTGATCCCTGTCCTGCACGCTGCCGGATGGGCGGTGGACAGCAGTACGCTCGAGTCGGCGCTCAATCTCAGCTGCGATGTCGGTTTGATCCGCCTGATGCCTGACCATTTCGAGCATCCCGAGATGGTCAAGGAACTCATTACTCGCACCAATACCCAATGGATCGCGGTGCTGGCACCGGATGACCTGCGCCGGGAAAAGATCGGGGATTTCGTCTGCGAGTGGTTTTTCGATTTCCATACCCTGCCGTTCGATGTCGCCCGCATGCAGGTCACGCTGGGCCGGGCCTATGGCATGGCCCGGTTGCGGGCGCAGGGTGCGGCCCAGACGTCCAGCAGCGAACACGAGATGCTGGGCGAGAGCAGGCCGATTCGCGAGTTGCGGCGGCTGCTTGGCAAGCTGGCACCGACGGAGTCGCCTGTGATGATTCGTGGCGAACGCGGCACAGGCAAGGAACTGGTCGCACGCACGCTACACGCGCAGTCTCAACGACGTAACAAGCCGTTCGTGGCTGTTAATTGCGGTGCCATCGCCGAACACCTGATTCACGCCGAGCTGTTCGGCTATGAGAAAGGTGCCTTCAACGGCGCTCAGGAACGCAAGGTCGGGCGCATTGAAGCCGCAGACGGCGGCACCCTGTTTCTGGATGAAATCGGCGATCTGCCCCTCGAGACCCAGGCGCACCTGTTGCGCTTCTTACAGGATCGGCAGATCGAACGCATTGGCAGCAGTGAACCGATTCCTGTGGATGTCCGGGTGCTGGCCGCCACCCATGTGGACCTCGAGGCGGCCATACGCAAGAAGCGCTTCCGGGAGGACCTGTATTACCGGCTCAACGTACTGCAGGTCGGTACGGCTCCGCTGCGTGAACGACATGGCGATCTGGCGATGCTGGCCAATCATTTTGCTCACTTTTACAGCCAGGAAACCGGCAGGCGCGCCCGTAATTTCAGTCAGGATGCGCTGATTGCCATGGGCAAGCATGACTGGCCGGGCAATGTGCGCGAGCTGGCCAACCGGGTTCGACGCGGTCTGGTCCTGGCCGAAGGTCGGCAGATCGAGGCTGCGGATCTGGGGTTGCTGGGGGAAGAGGACATTGTCAGCAGCATGGGAACGCTGGATGACTATAAGTCCCGTGCAGAACGGCAGGCCTTGTGCGACGTGCTGACCCGCCACAGCGACAACCTCAGCGTGGCGGCCAAGGTGTTAGGGATTTCGCGCCCGACCTTCTACCGCTTGCTGCACAAGCACCAGATCCGGTGAAGTCGATAGCAATCGGCTGACGGCAGCCATGGCCTGGTCATGGCGTTGTTGCCAGCCGCCTTCGATCAATTCGTAGCGTTGCGCATGCTGATCGAGCCATTGACGGCTGGCGCTGAAAAACGCCTGACGCTCTGCCAGTTCAGGCTGACAGCGTTGTCCGTCGCCGATCCATTCGACGCCCTCGGGAGACAGCAGCAGGTGCAGGTCATAGTGCCTTTTGAGCAACTGCTGTTCGATCCACTGCGGGCAATCCCCGAACAAGGTGCGGCTCCAGAGCATGTTGCTCAGCAAATGCGTGTCGAGAATCAGCAGTGCAGGCCTTGTCGCGCGCGCAGCGTCTTCCCGGTCGAGCTGACCCTGGGCGATGGTGGAAATGTCGTCATAGACCGTGTCGCGACCCTGTTCATCGATGAAGTGACGCACGTATTCATCGACCAGAACACCGCCAAAACGCTTGTGTATAGCCGCACAGAGCCAGCTTTTGCCGCTGGACTCCGGGCCGGTCAGCACCAGAACCTTCATCGGGCCAGTGCCAGATCGTTGCGCCATTCACGCCAGCCTTGAACGGCGAGCAGGGTGAATAGCCCGTAGAGCGCTGCCGTCAGATAGAGGTCCTTGTAGACGAACAGGCCGACGAAAATCACGTCAAGCACGATCCACAGGGGCCAGCACTGCACGCGCTTTTGCGCCATCCAGACCTGCGCCACCAGGCTGAACCCGGTCAGCGCCGCATCCAGCCAGGGTTGCGCGGCATCTGTGAAGTGGGCCATGCCGGCGCCCAGTGCCAGACTGATGACGACGCCAACGGCCAGCCCCGTGGCAACCGAACCACCTCGCAGCGCCGTGACCGCACGCACCGGCAAACTGCTGCCATGGCGTGTCCATTGCAGCCAGCCGTAGACCTGCAATCCGGCGTAGATCGCCTGCAAAAGCATGTCCGAGTAAAGTTTTACGTCGTAGAAAATCCAGATGTAGATCACCACCATGACCAGGCCGATCGGCCAGCACCACGGGTTTTGCTTGACCGTCAGCCATACCGCGATCACGCCGATAGCGGCAGCAAATAGTTCAAGCCCGGACATGGCGGCTCCTTGATAGCGGGATGTGCAGGGCCGGGGATTGTAAGCGGTTCCGGGCGCAAGGGGCAGGGTCTGGTGGCAAGCTCACACCACCAGCAGGCGTTACGCCGAAAGGTCTGCTAGCATTCGGCGTTTTTGCAGCGCTTCTTCAAGCTTCGTTCAGCTTCGCAGCGGCATAGTGGCAGGCTTTTTTCATACGACAATACAAACCAGCGAACCTCGGGTATCGCTGTATGGGGGAATGATGGATCTTTGGACTGCTGCTCAGGCATTGATATTGGGTGTTGTAGAGGGACTGACGGAGTTTTTGCCGATTTCGAGCACGGGTCACCAGATCATTGTTGCGGACCTGATCGACTTCGGTGGTGACCGTGCGGCGGCGTTCAATATCATCATCCAGTTGGGCGCCATTCTGGCAGTGGTCTGGGAATTCCGGCGCAAGATTCTCGATGTGGTCGTGGGCTTGCCCAAACAGCAGCAGGCGCAGCGTTTCACCCTCAACCTGCTGATCGCGTTCATGCCAGCGGTGATTCTGGGCGTGATCTTCGCCGACCTGATCCACCATTACCTGTTCAACCCCATCACGGTGGCGACCGCTCTGGTCATCGGCGGCGTGATCATGTTGTGGGCCGAGCGCCGCGAGCATGTGGTGCACGCCGAGACCGTCGATGACATGAAATGGACCGATGCGTTGAAAGTCGGCCTGGTGCAGTGTCTGGCGATGATTCCGGGTACTTCGCGTTCCGGCTCGACCATCATTGGCGGTCTGCTGTTCGGTCTGTCGCGCAAGGCCGCCACCGAGTTTTCGTTCTTTCTGGCCATGCCGACCATGGTGGGCGCTGCGGTGTACTCGGGCTACAAGTACCGTGACATGTTTCGTCCAGACGACGTTGCGGTTTTCGCCATCGGTTTCATCACTTCATTCATTTTCGCGATGATCGCGGTGCGCGGTCTGCTCAAGTTCATCGCCACTCATAGCTATGCCGTGTTTGCCTGGTATCGCATTGCGTTCGGTCTGTTGATTCTGGCGACCTGGCAGTTCGGCTGGATCGACTGGGCGGCAGCCAAGGCATGACGTCAGCCCGCGAGGCCAGACCGCCAGCCCGGCAGCGCAAGGCACCGGTTCAGGCGCTGCGCCTCAAATTGCTGATTCTGGTGGTGTTGTGCGCACTGCCGGTTTATGGGACGACAATGCTGTGGCTCAGGCAAGGTCTGCTGATTCCGGCGATCGTGATCGCGGTGATGAGCCTGCTGTCTTTCGTGCTGTATCGACACGACAAATTGCAGGCTGGCGAAGGCGGGCAGCGCACCCCGGAAAATGTGCTGCATGCCACCGAACTGTTGGGTGGCTGGCCCGGTGCGTTGCTGGCGCAACAGGCATTTCGGCACAAGACCCGCAAGGTGTCCTTTCAGGTCGTGTTCTGGCTGATCGTGCTGGTGCATCAGGCTTTCTGGATAGACTGGCTGTTTCTGGGCCGTCGGCTTTGGCACTGGGTGCCGCTACCCTTATAGCTTCAGCGCAATCTGCTGGCGCTTGGGCAGCTTGGCCACCACCAGTTGGTGTGAGCGGGTCAGCAGGTCGCGGATCTCATCGTCGCTCAAGGCGTGAGGTTCCGGAATGCTGATCCAGTGTGCACGGGCCAGATACGGGGCAGGGCGAACGCCCGGGCGGTCCACGTAGCCCAGAAACAGATCGGGGTGAACCTTGAAGGACAGGCCCTGACCTACGAGGTCCATGACCGCGAACATTTTGTTGCCCGCGATGGAAAACACCCGTATCCCGCCCCATTTGTAGTCTTCCCGCGCGCCTGGCAAGTCCAGGCAGAAAGTCGCGATGTCTTCGGTTCGCATGGTGCGCTCCTTGCCGTGTGTGGCGACCGGTAAGGTGTTCGATAGTCGCACGGATATTTGATCAGCGGATTGTATGACGTCCCGACACTCATTAGTGTTCAGGTTTCGCTTTCTCTGGAGCTTCGAATGTCTGCCGTGCAACTCGCCGATGGCCCGCTGAATTATCTGCTCGAAGGCCCGCAGGACGCGCCAGTGCTGGTGCTCTCCAACTCGCTGGGCACCGACCTGCACATGTGGGACAACCAGATTGCAGCACTGACCGAACATTTCCGTGTGTTGCGTTACGACACCCGTGGCCATGGGCAGTCGCTGGTCAGCGAAGGCACCTACAGCATCGAACAGAATGGCCGGGATGTGCTGGCCTTGCTGGACGCGCTGAACCTGGACAAGGTGTTTTTCTGCGGGCTTTCCATGGGCGGTCTGATTGGTCAATGGCTGGCAATCAATGCTCCGAAGCGCTTGCAACGCGTTGTGCTGTGCAACACTGCAGCGAAAATCGGCAACCCCGATGTCTGGAACCCGCGTATCGAAACGGTGCTGCGCGACGGCCAGTCGGCGATGGTTGCGTTGCGTGACGCATCGATTGCCCGCTGGTTCACGTCATCTTTTGCGAACGCCGAACCTGCGACGGTCGATGCCATTGTCGGCATGCTGGCGCACACCTCGCCTCAGGGATATGCGGCCAACTGCGCGGCGGTGCGTGATGCGGATTATCGCGAACAGATCGCGTCGATCAAGCTGCCGGTGCTGGTGGTCTGCGGCACCGAAGATGCCGTCACCACGCCTGCTGACGGGCGCTTCATGCTTGAGCGCATCGCGGGGGCACAGATGATCGAGCTTCCGGCCGCTCACCTGTCCAGTGTTGAGGCTGGTGAAGCGTTTACCGGGCCGGTGCTGGCGTTTTTGACTGCGAATCGGTAAGCACTGATACTCGCGCCCTCTGAGCGTGCGAGGTGGCCGGTGTTCGATCTCAATGATCTGTTTTATTTCGTCCAGGTAGTCGAGTGCCGGGGATTTGCGCCTGCGGGGCGCAAGCTGGGTATTCCCAAGTCCAAGCTCAGCCGCCGCATTGCAGGGCTTGAAGAACGGCTGGGCGTCAGGCTGATCCAGCGCTCCACGCGCAAGTTCGCCGTGACCGAAAGCGGGCGTGATTACTACGGGCATTGTGTCGCGATGCTGGTGGAGGCCGAGGCGGCGGAAGAAGCCATTCAGCGTTCCAGATCCGAACCCCAGGGCCGAATCTCCCTGAGTTGTCCGCCTGCCATGGGTGCGATGGGCATCAATGAAACCGTTGCCCGATTCATGGCTGCGCATCCCAAGGTGCAGGTGTATATCGAGAGCACCAATCGCCGGGTCGATCCACTTTCCGAGAACATCGACATCGCCCTGCGCGTGCGCTTTCCGCCACTGGAAGACGAAGGGCTGGTGGTCAAGACGCTGGGCTACAGCGCCCAGCGACTGGTGGCTCACCCGGATCTGGCAGCGCAGATTGGCGTTGATGCCTCGTTCGAGGACCTGGCAAGCCTGCCCACGCTGGACCTGACCTCGGCCACCCCGAATCACCGCTGGTTGCTGGAAAACGGAGCGGGGCAGTATGTGGAAGTGCGTCACTCGCCACGGCTGGTCTGCTCGGACCTGGATGCCATTCTACAAGGTGCCCTGCAGGGTGTCGGCGTGGCGCAACTGCCCGAAATTCTGGTTCGAAGCGCCCTTCAACAGGGACGCCTCATTGAGCTGTTCGACGCCCATCGGCCCAAGTGCGGCGTGATCCATGCGGCGTTTGCGTCCAGGCGCGGGCTGCTTCCAGCCATCCGGGCGATGCTGGATGCGTTCGAAACCTCGTTCAAGGAACTGACTCATAACCCCGAGTCCCTCTATAGTTCTATCAGTAGAACGAATAATCACATTCAGGACGACTAATCACGCATTACGAACAGCGATAGGATGCTCCCCACTTGATCGCACAATGACGATATGACTCGGGAAGCCCTTATGAACATTCTGCACATCGATTCCAGCATTCTTGGTGACCACTCCGCTTCGCGCCAGCTCAGCCGCAGCGTAGTCGAGGCCTACAAGGCCGCACACACTGACAGCGCCGTGACTTATCGCGATCTGGCCAGCGAAGCGCTGAGCCACTTCTCGCCAGCAACCCTCGCCGCCGCAGGTACACCGGTCGAAGGCCGTGACGCTGCCCAGCAGCAGGAAGTCGCAACCAACGAAGCCACCTTGCAGCAGTTTCTGGATTCTGACGTAGTCGTCATCGGTGCGCCGATGTACAACTTTACCATTCCGACTCAGTTGAAGGCCTGGATCGATCGCATCGCGGTAGCGGGCAGAACCTTCCGTTACACCGAAGCTGGCCCTGAAGGCCTGTGCGGCGACAAGAAGGTCATCATTGTTTCGACTTCCGGCGGCATACACGCCGGGCAGCCGAGCAGCGTGGGTCACGAGGATTACCTCAAGCTGATGTTCGCGTTCATCGGCGTGACCGACCTGCAATTCGTTCGCGCTGAAGGCCTTGCGTACGGTGAAGAGCCTCGCGCCAACGCGCTGACTGCCGCGCAGCAGCACATCGAGCAGAAGCTGTTCGCCGCCTGACAGCGTCCTGTTCCGAACAAACTCCACAGCCCGCGCATTGCGCAGGGCTCTGGAGTTTTTTAATGCCCGCCGTTCAGTGAACAATTGACAGCTTTCTTACAGGTAACGCGACGTACGCGGCAGTACACTGCTTGCCTGAACGCTGCATCGGGCCGATTTTTGCGCAGTGGTTGGCAGTTGCAAAAAACAGCGAAGATAGATGGCCCGGCTTATGCACTATTTCTGCAATAGGCACTCTCATTTTCTGTGAGAGCGGGGCGCTGGAGCATGAAGCTCGACACAAGCGCATGAATGGACTGTCCGGCACCTGCCGGGACTTACAAAGGTTGGGCCTTGCCATGGTACGTCTTTGTGCAGTGATGCTGGTTTGTTTGCTGGATAGCCTGATTTCGGTGCACGTTCAGGCTGACGACTTCGTCACCGATAACGTGCTGGCAGACAGCGAATGGAGCGCGGGCTTTCACGAGCTGAGTTTTATCGATCCGCTGGATTCCCAGCCGATGCAGGCTATCGCCTTCTATCCGTCTACCGATCCTGAACAGGTCAGTAACGTGCAAGGTTATCGAGTGGAGGCCGGTGAAGACGCAGCCATCGCTCTGGGGCGGTTCCCGCTGCTCATGCTGTCTCATGGCAATACCGGAACGCCCCTCGCGCTGCACGATCTGGCGACCTCGCTGGCTCGTCAGGGCTTCGTTGTCGTGGCGGTTGTCCATCCCGGCGACAACTACCGAGACCACAGCCGTCTCGGCAGCCTGAGCAATCTTTACGGCAGACCTCTGCAGATTTCAGAGGCCATCAGCGCCGCGCTGACGGACCCCATGCTTGCGCCTTATCTCAGTGCACGTCAGGTGGGTGTGATCGGTTATTCGGCTGGTGGTGAAACCGCACTCATCCTGGCAGGCGCGCAGCCGGACCTGAAACGCCTGCAACAATACTGCACCGAACGACCTACAGACCGCGACGCCTGCAAGACTCAGGGCCAACTGGTGGCAGACCGTGAAGACCTGCATCCGCAGGCTGATCGAAGGGTAGGTGCATTGATGTTGATGGCACCGCTCAGTCTGATGTTTGGCAGGCAGACGCTGGGCGATGTGCACGTTCCGGTGCTGATGTATGCAGGGGACGATGACCAGTTGTTGGCGCTGGACAAGAACGCTGAGGCGCTGGCGCGCAAGTTGCCGCAGGCGCCGGATTACAAGCTGCTGGCCGGGGCAGGGCACTTCGTGTTCATGGCACCCTGCACCGACGACCAGCGGGCAACCATGCCCATGGTCTGCAACGATCGCGAAGGCGTTGACCGGGCAGACATCCACCGCACCCTGAGCGCCGAAGCGGTCAGGTTCTTCACTAGCACGCTGGGCGCGTCAGATTCAGACAATTCCGGGATGCAGACGGCGAATCACCAATAGGTTTCGTTTTGCTCAACGCAAGACAGAGATGCGTCAGGGATTCAACGACCGCAGGTAATCCCCGAATCCGCCTCGCGCCTTGGAGTCCAGTCGGGTGCTGGTCGTAACCCGCGGGCGGCAGCTCCAGGCGATGCGTGCACCGCACAGTTCCAGTTGGCGAACCAGATGCACGTCTTCGTGGCACGCCAGTGCGGGGAATCCACCTGCACGCAGGTAGGCCATCGAACTGACGCCGAGGTTGGCGCCGTGGATGTGGCGATGCCCGTCGCGGTGTTGGTAATGCGCGTTGTAAGCGGTCTGTGCCGCAACAGAAACTCCCTGATCCCAAGAGCCGGGCGTCACTGTGCCACAGACCGCGTCGGCATCCAGCGCCAGCTGTTCGGCGAGCCAGTCGCAGGCCACGCTGCTGTCGCCATCGGTGCAGGCCAGCCAGCGGGCACCTCTGTCGAGCAGAAAGGCGGCACCCTGCGCGCGGGCCTGGCCGACGTTGCGCGCCTGGATGTCGAGGGTCATGACGCCATAGAAACGGGCGATCTCTGCCGATTGATCAGTGCAGCTGTCGAGCACTACCAACACCTCGACCTGTTCGCAGTTCAGACTCGGGTGCGCCGCAGCCATCAGGACCGTTTCCAGGCACTGGTCCAGCAACCGCTCTTCGTTATGTACCGGAATCAGAACGCCGATCATCCGCAAATTCCCTTCTTGCTACAGATATGTCATCGCGACTCCAGAGATCCAGCAGGAAATCCTGTTCGTGATGACTGAAAAGTCGGTGCATGGAGAGCCGCTCGTTCAACACGTCGTGGACGCGCTGTGCGTTCAATGGACAATCGTCGATGTCAGGCCGCCAGTGGCAGGCGAGGATCTGGCCGTCCGGCGTGAGCGCTTCCAGCGCGCAGTCGATCCAGCGGTGCAAGTCTTCCAGGTCCAGGTAATACCCCAGTTCGCTGAGCACAATCAGGTCGAACCGGCCTTCCGGCCATTGCTGCGGCAGGCGCGCCTGCACCACGCGAGCGTGGGGAGCGTCGATCAGTCGCCCGCGAGCCAGCTCGACGGCGCGCTGCGAGGTATCACAGCACAACAGCGCATCGCAGCGTGTGGCCAGTCCGGCGCTGAGTTCGCCATTGGCACAACCGGGTTCAAAGACAGCGGCGTAGTGTTCGTTGGGTAGCGCAGCCAGGCACAGCGCCCGCTTGCGTCGCTCGTACCAGCGTTGCTTGAACGCCCACGGATCGCTGTCGTTGCGAAAAAGCTCGTCGAAATAGCTGTCGGCCACGCTCATGTGAAAACCACTTCAAAAGGTTGCAGCAAACGCTCCAATACGCTGTTCGGCAATACCGGCAACAAACCGATGCCGGGGTCGCCCTGCAACTGGCTGGCAAAGGCATGGGCAGCGTCACGCTTGCGAGCGATGGTTTGCGGGTCCAGCAGCACCTTGCGCGCCCGATCCCACGGCAGACGTTCGTCTTCCGGGTCGGCCCAATGCCAGGCCCAGATCGGGATTTCATGCAGCTGCGCGCCAGTGCTCGCACAGGCACGTGCGGCGGCTCGGCCAACCGCCTCATGATCCCCGTGACCGTCTTTCGACCATGTGGCAAACACCACATCGGTCGGGCAAAGGTGCTGTTCGAGAAGCGCCACCAGACGGTCCTCATCGCTGACGACGTCGCCGTCCTGAAACCCGCCACGAATCCACTCCAGTCGGTCCTGTGGGATCTCCAGACGCTCGAGCGCCTCGGCGCTTTCCTGTGGCCGGATCGCGCTCAAACGCTGCACGGGCCATAACGGCGAGCCAGGGTGACTCGCGGTGCCGTCAGTCACCGAAATCAGCAGCAGCGTGCGCTCCAGTTGCGCCAGCTGCCGCATCAGGCCGCCGCAGCCCAGCACTTCATCGTCAGGGTGGGGCGCAATGATGACCGCCCTGCAGTTGGGCGGCACCAGCAGGTCAGCCGTGATTGCCGCCAGCGCACCCAGTTTCTTCGAGGCGTTCCAGGCTTCCAGCGGCGTGCCGCGACCCGAACCGTCCTCACTGACAACAAAACCTTCACTCATGATCGACGGCCTGTTTGAGCAGCGACCAGGTACTGGCAGCCGCGAGATGAGTACGCACCTGTTCGCCAAGCGCGGCGAGGTCCCGTTCGGCATGGCTCTGGCGCAGGAACACCGGAAGATCAGCGCTCAGGCGAGCAAAGTGCGCATCCTTGCAGTAAGGGCCTGCACCCAATGCACGACCTGCGTGCTGAATGACCTGCTCGGCGCACTGTTCGACGACTGCGCGACAGCGCCTGGCAAGTAACTGAGCGTCGCCAAGCGGCGTGCTATCGATCTCGACAGCCGCTGCCTGTAACACGCTGGATGCACCATGAAGCGCTGTATCCACTGCGCCCAGATGCGCCAGCGCATGGGGATCGTCGCGCTTGCCCGGCTGTTGCAGCAATCGTTGTGCGATGGACCGAGAGGCGCCATACCAGCAGGCCGCGATACCAATGCCGCCTTGCCAGAAGCCTGCTCTGTTCAGGTAGTCGCCGGGAGTGCCGACCAGATATCCGGTGGCCTGTTCGAACAGCACGTCGACACTGCCGGTCGCGGCCATGCCGACGGCGCGCCAACCGTCGGTGCCGATTGTCACGCCCGGCTGGTCCAGCGGCACTGCCACCAGTTGCTGACGCTGATGGTCGTCCCATACGGTGATCAGGGCATGGCTGAGCGCCGAGGCGCCCGAGCACCAAGCCTTGCGTCCATTGAGTCTCAGCGAATCGTCTTCGCCGCTGAGAAGTACCCGGGCTTGCGGCGGCTCGGCCGCCCACATTCCCCAGGTACTGAAGTGTTCAGGGGGCGGGGCACCCAGTTCCGCCATGATTGCCATTGCGTCCGTGTGCCCCTCGTACAACTTGCATAACCCCAGATCATGGCCTGCAACGCAGGCCAGTGCCTGCCAGCGCTCAAGCGTCTGGCCGCTGGCAGGCAGGGGGATCCGGTCGAGCCCTTCGTTGACCATTGCCTGCAAGCACTCGCCCAGCGCACGCGTATCGGCATAGCCGTGCCTGCGCCAGTCGAGAAACTCACTCAAGGCTTGGGTCATTGCTGATCTTCACGCTTGAGTTCGAACAGCAGCAGCGAGCGAGGGGTAACGGTGTATTCAGTGCCGAAACTGAATTGCTCTTTGCTGCGTGCGTCGTCCTGATTGGTATCGATCAGGCAGGTGTAGTGCGTGCCTTCCGGTACTTCCGGCAGGGTGAAGTTGACGCCATCATGGTGCGCGTTGACCACCAGCAACAGCGTGGCATCTGCGCCCGGACGGCGAATACCGGTTTCCTGTGCGCGGCCATCCATCAACATGCCCAGGCAACGGCCATTGCTGTCGTGCCATTGATCGACGGTCATTTCGTTGCCGTCCGGCGAAAGCCAGGTCACGTCCTTGACGCCGATTTCCTCGTTGTAATCGCCCACCAGGAAGCGGCTACGACGCAGGATCGGGTAGCTCTGACGCAGTTTGATCACGCGGGTGACGAACTTGAGCAGTGCTTCGCCGTCGCCATCCAGATCCCAGTTCACCCAGCCAATTTCGCTGTCCTGGCAGTAGGCGTTGTTGTTGCCGTGCTGGGTACGGGCAAACTCGTCACCGGCGACAATCATCGGCGTGCCCTGAGCAAGCAGCAGCGTGGCGAAGAAGTTGCGCATCTGACGCAGACGCAGCGCGTTGATTTCCGGGTCTTCGGTCGGACCTTCGACGCCATGGTTCCAGGACAGGTTGTTGTTGCTGCCGTCCTGGTTGTTTTCGTCGTTGGCCTCGTTGTGCTTGTCGTTGTACGACACGAGGTCGTGCAACGTGAAGCCGTCATGCGCGGTGATGAAGTTCACCGACGCCTGAGGGCGACGACCGCGCTGGTTGAACATGTTCCCGGAGGCTGTCATGCGTGCAGCGAAGTCGGCCAGTTGGCCTTCATCGCCTTTCCAGAAGGCGCGAACGGTGTCGCGGAACTTGTCGTTCCATTCCATCCAGCCCGGCGGGAAGCCGCCGACCTGATAACCGCCGGGGCCACAGTCCCATGGCTCGGCAATCAGCTTGACCTGACGCAGGACCGGATCCTGACGGCAGGCAACCAGGAAACTGTGACGCTCGTCGAAGCCATCGTGGTAGCGACCCAGAATGGTTGCCAGGTCGAAGCGGAAGCCGTCGACATGCATTTCCGAAGCCCAGTAGCGCAGGGAGTCGGTGACCATCTGCAGGACGCACGGGTGGCTCAGGTCCAGCGTGTTGCCGGTGCCGGAATCGTTGATGTAGTAGCGCTTGTCATCCGGCATCAGGCGATAGTACGACGCGTTGTCGATACCGCGCATGGACAGGGTAGGGCCCAGCTCGTTGCCCTCGGCGGTGTGGTTGTAGACCACATCCAGAATCACTTCGAGCCCGGCATGGTGCATGTGCGCAACCATTTCCTTGAACTCGGCGATCTTGCCGTGTGCCAGGTAACGTGGATCAGGGGCGAAGAACGCGATGCTGTTATAGCCCCAGTAGTTGGTCATGCCCTTTTGCAGCAAGTGCTGGTCATTGACGAACGCATGGATCGGCAGCAGCTCGACCGACGTCACGCCCAGTTTGCGGATGTGATCGACCACGTCGGCTGATCCCAGGCCCGCGAACGTACCGCGCAGCTCTTCCGGGACCGATGGATGACGCATGGTGAAACCGCGCACGTGGGTCTCGTAGACGATGGTCTTGTCCCACGGGATGCCGACGCGCTGGTCACGGCCCCAGGTGTACGCCGGGTCGATGACTTTGCTCTTGGGCACGAAAGGCGCGCTGTCACGCTCGTCGAAGCTCAGGTCGCCGTCGGGGTGGCCGATGGTATAGCCGAACAGGGCTTCCGACCATTTCAGCTCGCCGACCAGTTGCTTGGCGTACGGGTCGATCAGCAGCTTGTTGTGGTTGAAACGGTGGCCATTCTGCGGGTCGTACGGTCCGTATACACGGTAGCCGTAAATCAGGCCCGGGTGAGCATCCGGCAGGTAGCCATGGTAGATCTCGTCGGTGTATTCCGGAAGCTCGATGCGTTCCAGTTCCACTTCGCCCGAGGCGTCGAACAGGCACAGCTCAACCTTGGTGGCGTTGGCCGAGAAGATCGCGAAGTTGACGCCCAGGCCATCCCAGCTGGCACCGAGCGGGAAGGGAAGTCCTTCACGGATACGTGACGGGGTACTGGCAGGGTTTTCTGGTGTGGCCGAACTGTCATCTGCCGCTGTTGTGGACTTCGTATTCATGGTGCCTTCCTGACGTCGAATGATTTTCTAAGCGGCCGAAACCGTTATCGAAGCCGAGCGGGCTTCAACACTGAAGTTAAAGTTTGGAGTTACCGCAGGCCTCACCGGGAACCGGATGAAGCCTGCGACAATGGACTTGTGTGAAGACAGAAGAGTTTCAAGTATTCGATGGCTTGCGTGGTTTCTTCGGTGCAGGCTTGGCTGGTGCGTCACCCGAAGCGGCCACAGGAGCCGGTTTAGGCTTGGCCGGGGCTTTTGGCTTGGGAGCCGCTGCCGGCTTGGACGCTGCGGGTTTGGCAGCAGGCTTGGCATCGGGTACTGCCTTGGCTACCGGCTTGGCCGGGCCTTTGGCGGGTGCCTTGGCGCTGTCGACTTCCGGCAGTTTGGGCTTGTTGGATTTGCGCGCAGTGCTCTTGTCCGGAGCCAGGGCCTCTGCTTCCGCCAGCTTGCGCGCCATTTCCCAATGGCGTGCATCGTGGCCGGAAGGCTTACCTTCGGACTCCCAGATCTGATAGGCAAATTCACGGATTCTTTTTTCGTCGGCACTCATCTCGACACTCCCAGGTATTACATAGTTTGAATAAGCAAATTGACGGAAAATTCTTCTAGCGCTGCGCTGAGCGGTATTTCCCCATCACTCATCACGACGACGTCGGAAAAGAGGCCTTTCCACTGCTGATCTGAATCTGCAAACGGCACGCTGATACGTGTGTCGCCCCATTGAGCAGGATTAATGAATGGAGCCTGCGCAGTGCCCAATAGTTCACTGCTTATGCGCGGCACCACCACGATTGCACGCTCGTTCGCCGTTACCCGCGCGAACGCCAGTACCCTTTCGGCATGACTGCCTTTCACTTCCAGAGGAAGGTATTCCCCCTCGCTGAACAGCGTCGGATGCGCGGAACGCACGTTGAGCGCCGCTGCAATCAGCGCCTGTTTGATCCGGCCGTCATGCCAGTGAGTCAACAGCTCGGGTGCGCTGACATTCTCTGTCAGAGCCTGTTGCCGAGCAGCGTAGTCCACAGGCCTGCGGTTGTCCGGGTCGACAAGACTGAAATCCCAGAACTCGGTGCCCTGATACAGATCAGGCACACCGGGCACCGTCAAGCGTAGCAAGGTTTGCGCCAGACTATTGAGCGCACCGGCAGTGGCAATGCGATTGGCGGTGGCACTCAGGGACTGGCGCAGCGCGAGGGCTTCAGGGGCCAGCAGGATGCGTTGCAGAAACTCTCGGCACGCCGTTTCATAAGGCTGGTTCGGCGCGCTCCAGCTGCTTTGCAGCTTGGCTTCACGCAGGGCCTTTTCCTGCCATTGCACCATGCGCTTTGCATAGTCTTCGTGAGCGTGCTCGCCTTCCAGATCCAGCGGCCAGCTGCCCAGCAACGCCTGATAGAGCATTAGCTCATCACCCGCGCTGATCACAGGCTCTTCACCTTTGAGCGGCATTGCCAGCTGGCGCCAGCGCTCTACCTGCTCGGCGTACCAGTCAGCACATTCGCTGAGTACCGCCAGACGTGTACGGGTGTCTTCGCCGCGCTTGTGATCATGGGTCGCAGTGGCCAGCAGATTGTCCGGGAATGTCTCGATGCGCTGGATGCATGCCTTGTGAAACTCTTCAACCGGCGCACTGAAATGTTGCGGATGGAAGCCTACATCGTTGCGCGACAGCAGTACGGCAGAACGATAGAACGAGGTGTCTTCCACCGATTTTGCCGCCACAGGGGAGGTCAACTGCTGGAAGCGCACGCACGCGTCCTTGTACAGCTTGCGCAGGTGGCCACGCGGCAGCTTTCTCCACGGCTCGCCGCCCAGCCAGCGCGCGAGATAATCCAGCACAGGCCAGTCACCTTCGTTGAGGCTTGAGCGTGCACCTTCCATGGCCTGCTGGAAGAATCGCTCGTCTTCTGCCGAACGCCCGCAGACGGTGATGTAGGTGCGGTACACCGGGAAGTTCACGATCAGAGCCAGCAGTGCGCGGCGAATCGCCCCCAGCGTCAGGTCACGGCTCATCAGGTCGCTGCGCGCCACCTGCAGCAGCGACTGCGCAACGTTTTCGAAATCACCCGCCAGCGTGCCATGCAGCACCAGATCACGCGCCACCAGCACTTCCTCATCGAAGTTGGCAGTACGTTCACTCAGGCGGCTCCACAGCGCGCCCAACGGGGCTTCACCCTTGGGGTCGTGTTGCAGCAGCGACACCTGGTTCATGAATTCGTAGCCAGTCGTGCCGTCCACGCTCCAGTCTTCGCGCAGGGGTTCGTCAGGGCCAAGAATCTTTTCTACAAAAATCGGCAGATGATTCAGTCTGGCTTCGGCCGGTCGCTGGCTCAACAGACCCTGGACGCGACGATGTAGCTTACGTCCGTAACCGCGTGGGTTGGCCAGGCCGTCGATGTGGTCGATACGCAGGCCGTCGATGAGGCCGTCGGCGATCAGTTGGAAGATCTTGCCGTGGGTGGCCTCGAAGACATTCGGACGCTCGACACGCAAGCCGCCCAGCTCGTTGATGTCGAAGAAACGCCGCCAGTTGATGTCGTCACCGGCGGTGCGCCAGCTCGCCAGGCGATAGTACTGACGCTCCAGCAACTGGTGAAGACGATCAAAACCTTCAGGCTGACTGGAGTCGAATCGGGCAATGACCTGTTCGATGGCCTTGAGCACCTGCGGATCGTTCGCCAGTTCGGCGAGCTCTGCCTTGGCCTGACGTGCTCGTTCGTACGCTTGCGGATACTGATTCAGCGCTGCGAAACGCTCACCCAGTTCTTTCAGTTTCGGGTGGTCAGTGTGCTGTAACAGCGAGTCATAGGTTGTTGGGCAGATCGGGAAGTGGTGCTGATAATGCTCGATATGAAAGGCACCGCGCTGTGCATCGAAGCGCAGCGGAATTTCGCCTGCCTGCAGCACCGTGCCGTAATCGCTGCTCAGAAACGGCAGAAGCAGCTGACCGGCGAGCAACGGATCCGGTGAATTCCACTGGATGTCGAAGAAGTCGGCGTATGGACTGCGACGTCCCCACTCAAGCAGATCGAGCCACCACGGGTTGTCTGCACCGCCCACTGCCATGTGGTTGGAAACGATGTCCAGGATCATGCCCATCCCATGCTCACGCAGGGCCGCCACCAGACGGAGCAGGGCGGGCTCGCCGCCCAGCTCGGGATTGATGATGGTCGGATCCACCACGTCGTAGCCGTGCATGGAGCCTGCGCGCGCCTTGAGAATCGGCGACGCATAGAGGTGGCTGATGCCCAGACTGGCAAAGTACGGCACCAGTGGCACCGCATCATCCAGGGTAAAGTCTTTGTGAAACTGCAGACGTTGTGTGGCTCTCAATGGTTGTAAAGGGCGATTCATTGGTCACGCTCCGCAGCTTGCAGCCGGGATTGGGACAGCAATTCCAGTCGTCGAGCAGCATCTTCAGTATCAAGGAGTGAGGCGGCATCGCCGGGTAGGCGTCTGCGCCAGTTAGGGTGGCTGTCGATGGTGCCGGGCAGGTTGGCCTGCTCCTGAACGCCCAGCGCGTCTTCTATGGGCAGCAGCACCAGCGGCGCACGGGTGTGGCCCAGGTAGCGGATGCTGGCATCGATAATCTGCACCGGGTCTTCAGTGTGTTCATCGAAGCCGTCATTGCTCTGGCTCAAGGCCCGACGCAACGCGTTGTACTCACGCGCACGCTCTTCACGCCAGTGCTGTTCGCTTTGCGCGTCCACATGCCCCAGTCGCGCGTTCCATTCGATGTCCAGTTCGCTGAGCCAGCCGGCCAGCGTCGGCAGGTCGTGGGTACTGGTGGTTGCCAGTGCCTCATCGGACCAATCCAGAATCGGCTTGAAGGAACCGTTGTTCTGTTCGAACAACAGCACGCGCATGCCCAGCATCTCGCGGGCGCTGAGTTTTTCGCTAAGGCCCTCAGGCACCGTGCCGAGGTCTTCGCCGAGCACGATCGCCTCATGACGCAGCGACTCCAGGCTCAGCAGACGCAGCATGTCGTCCAGCGGAAAATTCAGGTAAGCGCCTTCGCTGGGTGGCGAGCCTAGCGGTATCACCCAGAGGCGTTGCAGGCCCATCACATGGTCGATGCGCAGACCGCCCGCATGGGCAAAATTGGCGCGCAGCATTTCAATGAAAGCGCGGAAACCATTGCGCTTCAGGCCGTCGGGAGAAAACGCCGAGATGCCCCAGCTTTGGCCGGCGCGATTCAGGATGTCAGGCGGCGCGCCAACCGTGAGGGCCGACAACAGTTCGTCCTGACGGCTCCAGGCCTGGCTGCCGCCGCCATCGGCACCGACGGCCAGATCGGCGATCAGGCCGACGCGCATGCCACTGCTGCGTGCAGCGACCTGGGCACGCTCAAGACCGCGAGCAATGAGCCACTGGGTAAAGGCATGAAAACTGATCTGCGGGCCATGTTCAGCTGCGAATGCCGACACTGCCGGGTTGCGGGGATCTTTCAGCTCATCGGGCCACTCGTGCCAGTTGTCACTGATGCCCATGCCCGGACATTCGGCGCGCAAGGCTTCGAATCGGCAATGGTTTTCCAGCGCTTCACCACCACTGTGGCGGAAGCTGTTGAAGTCTTCGTGCAGAGGGTGCGAACCGGCGCTGAATGCTTCGTACAAGGCGTGCAACGCTTTCCACTTGGCGGCAGCAGCGGCGGGCCAGTCGATCAGCGGCAGGGCCTCAAGGCGTTTCAGCTCATCGGCAACGCCGGCGTCTTCGATTGCCTGACGCCAGGCCCGTTCGCCCAGAATGGCGCCCGGCGAGGCGTAAAGGCTGTTGAGAAACAGTCGGCTGGAAGGCGAGTAAGGGCTGTAGCGATGCGGATCGCTGGCGAACATGGCATGAATCGGACTGATCGCCAGCGCATCGGCGCCTCGTTCGCCCGCTGAGCGGACCAGTGATTCCAGTGCCTGTGTATCACCGAAACCGCCATCACCTTCGCGCCGCAATCCGTACAGCTGGGCCGTGAGGCCCCATGCACGAGGCTTGCGTGTGTCGGTGGCCATGGACATGCTGAAACAGGTCTTGGGCGCGACGGCGATGGTCAGGTGTTGCCCCTCGATGTCCAGTTGCTGATAACCCGGCGGCGCGAGGGCGGGCAGCTCGGCGTTGGCAGTCAGTCTGGCGTCCAGTGATGAGCCGTCTTCCAGATGCAGGGTAAAGGGCGTCTCGGGCTTGAACCAGGCGGACAGGTCCAGCTTGCAGTCTTGATCGACAGTCAAAAGCGGCGGTGCGCCGGCGCCCTCGCGGGCAGCCTGCAAGCGCTGCAGGCTGGCATCGATGGCTTCGCTGCCATCGGCCGGATAGCCCAGCGCTTCGAGAACCTTGCGCAACACATCGTGGCTGACAGTCTGTGGACGAGCGTTGGCATCGACCCAGTGCACCGACAGGCCTGCTTCGGTGGCAAGCCTTTCCAATTGCTCATTGCTCATCCTGTTCCTCCAGAACATCACGGCCTGTCAGGCTGACAATCGCCGTGTAAGGATTGAGGATGCCTTGATGTGAAAGTTCGGACGATTTTGGCTGCGTGGAGAAAATCACTCTCGCACCTTTCTGTTGCGAAGCGTTGACAGCTTCCCCGCTCAGGTTCAGGTCGATGCGCAGCACACTGCCGTCGCCCATGCGCCAGGAGGCGCTGACGGCATGATCCGCCAGAATCCTGGTGCCTATCGCGGTGGCACCGGGCAGGCGTGGAATGATTTCTTCCTTACGCAAGGCCAGCAATTGTTTATAGAGCGCCAGCCAGTTGCGATGATCCAGTCCTGCGTCCGTTTCCAGGTCCAGCGCTGCAAAAGCTGGGCGCGAGGCTTCGAAGGTTTTCGGATCATTGGGGTCGGGAATGTGTTCGCGACGCTCTGGATCGGCGAATGCGGCAAAATCGGCAAATTCATTGCGTCGACCTTCGCGCACCAGATCCGCCAGTTCACCATGATGACTGGTGAAGAACAGAAACGGCTCGCTGGCCGCCCATTCATCACCCATGAACATCAGCGGAATCATTGGCGACAGCAGCAACAGAGCGGTGGCCGCCCTGAGTGCAGGAGCGGGGCAGAGTTGCGGCAGGCGCTCGCCGAGCGCGCGGTTACCGATCTGGTCATGGTTCTGCAGGAACAACACAAATGCGCTGGGCGGCAGATGGCCGCTGGGCTCGCCGCGTGTGTGGCCGTGTCGGGTCTGTTCGCCCTGATACACGAAGCCCTCGCTCAACAGGCGGGCCAGCTTCTGTGTCGGCTCCTGTGCAAAATCCGAGTAGTAGGCGTCGGTTTCGCCGGTCAGCAGCACATGCAGCGTGTTATGCCCATCGTCATCCCATTGGGCGTCAAAACCCTTGTCGGCGAGCAGGCTGGCCTGGTTGAATTCGTTTTCCAGATTCAGCCACACGTGTCGACCTGGTTCGATCTGTTCACGTACACGTTCGGCGAATTCGGGCAGGAACGTTTCGTCGCGGATCGCGTGCACAGCGTCCATGCGCAGACCGTCAAAACGGTATTCGAGCAGCCACATCAGTGCGTTGTCGACGAAGTATTCACGTACTTGCGGACGTCGGAAGTCGATGGCGTCGCCCCATGGCGTGTGCAGGTCGCTGCGGAAAAATTCCTTGGCGTAACTGCCCAGATAATTGCCATCCGGCCCGAAGTGGTTGTAGACGACGTCCAGAATGACCGCCAGACCGTGCCCGTGCGCCGTGTCGATCAGGTGCTTGAGCTGCTCGGGCGTGCCGTAGGAGGACTGCGGCGCATACGGCAGCACGCCGTCGTAGCCCCAGTTGCGGTCGCCGGGAAATTGCGCCAGAGGCATCAGTTCGATGGCGGTCACACCAAGGTCGGCCAGGTGTTGCAGGTGTTTTTCAACGCCTGCATAGCCTCCCAATGCTCCAACGTGCAGTTCATAAATGACTGCTTCGTGCCAAGGGCGGCCATTCCAGTCGGTGTTTTTCCACTGGTAAGCAAGCGGGTCGACGACAACACTGTGTGAGTGAACGTCGTCAGCCTGAGCGCGGGAAGCGGGGTCGGGGACCTTGAGCTCCCCGTTGATGTTGAACTGGTACCGGGTGCCCGCCTTGCAGCGGGCCTCCAGAGCAAACCAGCCTTCAGGCTCAGAGGTCATGGCCAGTGACTGACCATCCTCCAGTTCAAGCGTGACCTCGTGGGCATCCGGTGCCCAGAGGGCAAACCGGGTGAGTTCGGGATTTACCAAAACGGCGCCGTGGCGCCAGCTGTTTTCTGTGCGCAGAGGCATCCATTGACCCCTTTTTCCTTAGTAGTGAATTGAAGCACCCGCATTTTTCTTCAACAGATCGCGATACAGTTCTGCGTAGGGCTCTACCGCTTGATGCCAGTTGAACGGGGCGGCCATGGCGCGGCAGCGCATGGCATTGAGTAACTCTGGGTGAGCGAATACCTGGAACGCGCGGTTCAGGGCTTCGGTGTAGCTTTCCACGGTCGATTCGTTGAACAGGAAACCTGTCACGCCGTCTTCGATGGTGTCTGCCAGACCGCCTGTGTTGCGGGCCACCGGCAGCGAACCGAAGCGCTGGGCGTACATCTGGCTCAGGCCGCAAGGCTCGTAACGGGAAGGCATGAGCAAGAAGTCACTGCCTGCGAACATGCGTCGGGCGTCGGTTTCGTTGAAGCCGATACGCACACCGATGCGACCCGGGAAGCGCGTTGCGAGCGCACGCATGGCGTCTTCTTCTTCAGGCTCACCGCGACCGATGATTGCAATCTGGCCGCCATTGTTGACGATGTGCTCGGCCACGCCGATCGTCAGGTCCAGGCCTTTCTGGTACACGAGGCGCGAGACGACTGCGAACAGCGGGCCGGTCGAAGCGTCGAGGTCGAACAGTTCACGGACGTAGTCGGCGTTGATCTCTTTGCGCAGCCATTCATTGGGTGCGAAGTGGCAGATCAGGTGTTCGTCGGTGGAGGCGTCCCAGCTGGCGTCGATGCCATTGGGAATACCGCTCAGCTGACCCTTCTCGGCCTTGCTCTGCAGGAAACCTTCCAGGCCGCAGCCGAATTCGGGGGTGGTGATTTCCCTGGCGTAGGTCGCGCTGACCGTCGTGATGTGGTTCGCGTACGCCATGCCTGCCTTGATAAACGACAGCTTGCCGTAGAATTCCATGCCTTCGGCCTGAAGGGCTTCGTCAGGGATGCCGAGCTCGCGGCTTGAACCGGTGCTTACAGTGCCCTGGTAGGCCA
Organism: Pseudomonas sp. fls2-241-TYG-175; assembly: GCF_030209155.1. Taxonomy (NCBI): domain Bacteria; kingdom Pseudomonadati; phylum Pseudomonadota; class Gammaproteobacteria; order Pseudomonadales; family Pseudomonadaceae; genus Pseudomonas; species Pseudomonas sp. fls2-241-TYG-175. Next base: position 22,441 of record NZ_JARVSO010000001.1, read on the forward strand.
GATTGTGAATGGTGAAGATGCTGGGCGTGGTCTGGCCGCGCCATTTCATATAGGCGGGGGCCAGTCCGGCCGGCCAGTCATGGGCGTGAACCAGTTCAGGGCACCACTGCGTTTTCACTGCACCTGCTGCAAAGTCAGCTGCGGCAAGTCCGAGACGCGCAAAGCGGATGTGGTTGTCGGACCAGTCACGGCCGTGGCGATCGGCGTAAGGCGTGCCTTCACGCTCATACAGTTCAGGGCAGATCAGGACATAAATGACCAGACCGTCCTTCATGTCCATCCGCCCAACCTTGCACGCAGGCAGCCCGGCATAGCCGCCCAGCTGGCTGATGATATGAATAGGGTTGCCGCTATTGATCACTTGCGGGTAGCCGGGTATCAGCACACGGACATCGTGCAGGTGACGCATGGCTCGCGGCAAGGCAGCAGACACATCGCCCAAACCCCCGGTTTTCACCAGGTCAGCCAGTTCTGAAGTCACAAACAGGACTTTGCGTTTGTTGACCTGGGAAAGTGTGGGCTGTGAAGTCGAAGTCGGCAGTTGCAGCAGTGGAACGCTCGTCGTAGCGAAAACCGGCAGATGAGTCAGCTCGCTGGCCGGCTGATTAAAACTCTCTCCCTTCTGGGTTTTGACAGCGGCGCTAATCATCGTTTTCTCCCGTTAAAACAGTGTTGGTGCATCACATGATTTTTATTGGCCATTTCCTATGGCCGGGTACGTGCACCTGCACTACGCAAAAACAGTACCGACTTGGACTATACATAGCAGCGATGCAACGTGATGGAGGCATTGCGGGCAATAAGCCAACAGCATAGGCGCTCTATTCACCTGACCCGGCGCTTTTGGAGAAGTTTCGAGTATTTTACCGGCGGTCGTCTGGAGCAAGGCTTGGCGGCCTGTTTGCGGGCATCGCCGGTGCAATGTCTGCGCTTTTTCAGGGCGGCGTTCGACGAACTTATCGGGTGATGACCGGCCGTCGGATTGTTCGACAATCAACGGGATCCCATTCGTTTCGTGAAAAATGCCCAGGCCTTTTCTGCTTTTTCCGGCTGAATGGATGCACGCTGCCTTTTCCAGGTGCAGGCAATGGTCAATTCACGAGTACCAGAAGAAACTTCCTACATCTGTGCTGGAACATTTTGGAGCAGGGCGGGATAGAATCACGGTCCTTTGGCCTGCCATTGATTGCGCAGGCCTCATCGTAAACGCTGTATGAAGACTCATTGGTTGACGGGGATGGAAATGGAAGGCCCAGAGGTGTTGGTACTGCAGGCGAGTTACACCAATCCGGTACACGCAGCTGCGATCGGGTTCGTCTTGAACGAATATGCGCTGGATGCCATGGGTACGGGCAAGCCGTTGTCGAGCGATACGCGCCAGCAATTGGCGATCGAACTGGCCAAGCGGCCTCATGCATTCAGCGTTCTGGCATTCATCGCCGGTGAGCCTGTGGGGCTGGTGAATTGCTTCGAAGGCTTTTCCACCTTTGCCTGTCGTCCCCTGGTCAATATCCACGACGTCGCGGTCATTGCCGAGCACCGCGGTAAAGGCATCAGCCAAAAAATGCTCGCCAAGGTCGAAGAAATTGCGCGCCAGCGCGGGTGCTGCAAGCTGACGCTCGAGGTGCTGGAAGGCAACGATGTCGCGCAGGCAGCGTATCGCAAGGTCGGTTTCGACAGCTATCAGCTGAACCCGGAAATGGGCCGCGCCATGTTTTGGCAAAAAACGCTGTAATCGCGGCGACGCAGCCAGATCAGGGCTTCGCACAGCGCTCTGACGCGGTGGCAGTGTTTCTGGCGTTGCGAAATGTGTCTGGCCCGCGAAACCGAACTGGCGCAAAATGTGCGCACTGTCTGATCCGGAAAAGCTTTGGGACCGTTGATTACGGCTGCTTGCCGGCGTAGCCGGACAGGAAGAGCGGGGAGGGGATCAGGCGGGCAAGCCAGCGGATCGGGCTTGCCTCGGGGCGGTCATTGCGCAGGGGGTGAATCTTCAGAGTTGAAGAGCTGTACCGGAAGAGGTCAGCTGGGTTTGCTGAAGCATCATGCTCAGATGAGCGACCTTCTTCTGCAGTTGCTCACGTTCTTCTTTCAACGCACGCAGTTCGTCGCGGCGGATTGTCACATACAGGGTTTGTGGTGCCAGTGCTGGTAGTACAGTGCCCATTGCTCACCTCGCAAATGGTGGATTCAACCTGGAAAGGTCCGTGGCAATGACTATCAATCCCTGAGTGGCCGCTGCTAACCTCTCTATCGGCACAGATTCTGATTTCTTTTGCGTTAAATTGGAACTTTTTTATTTTTCATGGTCGCGAACGTTTATCGATCGCGACAAAATGCACTCACTGGCAGCACCGCTGTTGTCACGTCCCTCAGGGGAACCGACGTTCTGTCTCGCTTGACTAACCAGCATGCTCACTGACTGTTGAAGCGCTGGACGACAAGTGAGGCCCCTTTTACGAGTTTAGGAGCAACTTCATGCAACTTGGGATTATTGGACTGGGCCGCATGGGCGGCAATATCGCACGGCGTTTGATGCTCGATGGTCACACCACCGTGGTGTATGACCGTGACGAAGCGTCACGCAGCGCCCTGGCCAATGAAGGCTCGACGCCAGCGGCCGATCTGGCCGAACTGGTGGGTGCCCTGCAGGCGCCGCGTGCAATCTGGGTCATGCTGCCAGCGGGCGCACCGACCGAGGACACGATTCAGATCCTGAGCCAGTTGCTTGAGCCCGATGACGTGATCATCGACGGCGGCAACACGTTCTATAAAGACGACATCCGTCGTGCGCAGGAACTCACCGACAAGGGGCTGCACTACGTGGACGTCGGTACGTCCGGTGGTGTCTGGGGGCTGGAGCGCGGTTACTGCATGATGATCGGTGGCGAGAAAGCGATCGTTGATCGTCTCGACCCGCTGTTTGCCACGCTGGCGCCCGGCATGGGCGATATCCCGCGCACCAGGGATCGCAATTCGACCGATCACCGTGCCGAGCATGGCTATATCCATGCCGGCCCTGCCGGTTCAGGTCACTTTGTGAAGATGATCCACAACGGCATCGAGTACGGAATGATGCAGGCCTTCGCGGAAGGCTTCGATCTGCTCAAGCAGAAGAACTCCGAACACCTGCCAGCCGAACAGCGCTTTGACCTGAACACTGCAGACATCGCTGAAGTGTGGCGTCGTGGCAGCGTCGTCTCGTCCTGGTTGCTGGACCTTACAGCTGACGCACTGGCCACCGATCCACAGCTGGATGCGTTCTCCGGCTCGGTTGCCGACAGCGGTGAAGGCCGCTGGACCATCGAGGCCGCCATCGAGCAGGCTGTTCCGGTTCCTGTATTGTCCAGCGCGCTGTTTGCGCGATTCCGCTCCCGCCAGACCAGCTCCTACGCTGACAAGATGCTGTCGGCCATGCGCTTTGGTTTCGGTGGTCACAAGGAACCCAAGTAATGGGCCTGTCACGCGGCACATCCGAGCAAAAAGCCGACGTCGCACCGCCAACAACGCTGTTTCTGTTCGGTGCGCACGGGGACCTTGTCAAACGCCTGCTGATGCCGGCGCTCTACAATCTGGCGCGTGACGGTCTGGTTGACTCAGGCCTGCACATTGTCGGTGTCGATCACAACGCGATCAGCGACGCCGATTTTGCGAAGAAGCTTGAAAACTTCATTCGTGACGAATCTGCCGCGAAGGTCTCCGAGTCGGGCAAGGATCCTCTGGACCCCGAATTGTGGGGCAAGCTTGCCGAGCGAATCAGTTATGTGCAGGGCGACTTCCTGGATGACTCCACTTATCTGGACATCGAAAGCAAGATAAAGAGCACCGGCTCTGCCAACGCGGTGTTCTATCTTGCTACGGCACCGCGCTTCTTCAGTGAAGTGGCGGCGCGTCTGGGGTCGTCCGGTCTGTTGAAGGAAACCGAAGACGGATTTCGTCGCGTGGTGATCGAGAAGCCTTTCGGCTCCGATCTGGCCAGTGCGGTGGAGTTGAACAATTGCCTGCTCAAGGTGATGAGCGAAAAGCAGATTTATCGCATCGATCATTATCTGGGCAAGGAAACGGTGCAGAACATTCTGGTCAGCCGTTTCTCCAACGGGCTGTTCGAGTCGTTCTGGAACAACCATTACATTGACCATGTGCAGATCACTGCTGCGGAAACGGTTGGCGTTGAAACCCGTGGCAGTTTCTACGAAAACACCGGTGCTCTGCGCGACATGGTTCCCAATCATCTGTTTCAGCTGCTGGCGATGGTTGCCATGGAGCCACCGGCCGCCTTTGGTGCCGATGCCGTGCGCGGCGAAAAGGCCAAGGTGGTAGGGGCGATTCGTCCCTGGAGCGAAGAAGAGGCATTGGCCAATTCGGTACGCGGTCAGTATGCGGAAGGTGAGATGTCCGGCCGCAAGGTGCCGGGCTATCGTCAGGAAGACCGCGTTGCAGCTGACAGCACCACGGAAACCTACGTGGCGCTCAAGGTCATGGTCGACAACTGGCGCTGGGTAGGCGTGCCGTTCTACCTGCGCACCGGCAAGCGCATGAGTGCGCGCAGTACCGAGATCGCCATCTGCTTCAAGCCCGCGCCCTATGCGCAGTTCCGCGATACCGAGGTGGATCGGCTCAAGCCGAACTATCTGCGCATCCAGATTCAGCCCAACGAAGGCATGTGGTTCGATCTGTTCGCCAAGCGCCCTGGCCCGACGCTGGAGATGGAAGACATCGAGCTTGGTTTTGCCTACAAGGACTTCTTCGAGATGCAGCCGTCGACCGGCTATGAAACGCTGATCTACGACTGCCTTACTGGAGATCAGACGCTGTTCCAGCGTGCTGACAATATCGAAAACGGCTGGCGCGCCGTGCAGCCGTTTCTCGATGCCTGGGCCAAAAAGCCCGAGGTCACGCTGTACGAGGCCGGCAAGGATGGTCCTGAAGTCGGTGACGAGTTGTTGAGCCGGGATGGTCGTGAATGGCGGGAACTTAATGTCTGAACACACTGATGTGTCTGTGTCCGAACGGTCTGTACGTTTTCTGCTTTCCGATATCGATGGTACATTGCTTCGCCCCGATCACAGCCTGAGTCAGGCCAACATCGACGCCGTGCATGATCTGCAACTGGCGGGTGTCCATTTCACCCTGGCCAGCAGTCGACCGCCGCGTGCGATGCGTGAAGTGATCGAGGCGCTGGGCATCGAGCTGCCAACGGTTGCGTTCAACGGCGGGACCATTACCCACGCTGATGGCCGCCTGCTGGCGGCGCACCGCATCGACCCGTCGGCAGTACGCACCTGCCTTGATCTCTTTGCGACCCAGAAAGTCTCGATCTGGGTGTTCGCCGATGACGACTGGCTGCTGCTCGATCCCGAGGGCGACTATGTCGAGCATGAGCGCGATGCGCTGGGCTATGAGCCGGTTCGGGTGAGCAGCTTCGAGCCCTATCTGGATCGTGTCGACAAGATTGTCGCCGCGAGCAAGGACTTCGAACTGCTGAAGACGCTTGAAACACGTCTGAATCCACTCATCGACGGGTTGGCGCTGGCGGCGCGTTCGCAGCGTTATTACCTGGATGTCACGGCGCTGGAAGCGAACAAGGGCTCTGCGCTGGTTGCTCTGGCCGACTACCTGGGTGTTGACCTCGCGCACACGGCAGCCATCGGCGACGGCGGCAACGACGTGGCGATGTTTCACAAGGCCGGTGTTTCGATTGCGATGGGGCAGGGCGAGGCCAGTGTGCTGAGTCAGGCTGACCATGTCACCGGCAGCAATGTCGAGGATGGTGTCGCAACCGCTATCAGGCGTTACATCCTGGGCTGACAACGTCGCTGCCCGCTGGGGCGGCGATGCTGTATCTCACCTGTCTGTATTTCTTGTCTGTATCTCCCTTGTCTGTATTTAACTTGCGTGGGCTTCACAAGAGCGGGTATTCATGACGGCAACTGTTCATAAATCAGAGCATTACGAATGGCCGCATTGATTGAAGACTACGCACTGCTGGGAAATTGTCAGACTGCCGCGCTGGTATCACGCGATGGGTCGCTGGACTGGCTGTGCTTCCCGCGTTTCGACTCTCCTTCCTGCTTCTCGGCCTTGCTGGGCGACAGCGACCACGGCCGCTGGAAGATCGCGCCACACGCAGAAATCGTTTCCGTCGAGCGGCGTTACCGCAACGGAACGCTGATTCTGGAAACCGTGTTCGAAACCCGTGAGGGTCGGGCAATGCTGGTCGATTTCATGCCCATGAACACGTCCGGGCATGTCGTGCGCAATGTGGTCGGTCTGTCCGGAGAGGTCGCGTTCGACATGGATCTGGCCATTCGCTTCGATTACGGCAGCAGCGTGCCCTGGGTCGAGAAGAAGGATCCGCACACGCTGACAGCTGTCGCAGGGCCGGAAATGCTCGTGTTGCGCAGTCCGGTACCGCTGCTCCCTCAGGATCATCACACCGCCAGTCACTTCAAGGTCGTCGAGGGCGAGAGCAAGGTATTCACCCTGGCGTACCAGGCGTCTTATCTGCCGGTTCAGGCGAGCATCGATACGGTGCACGCGCAGGAAGAAACCGAGCGCTACTGGCGCGAGTTTTCGGATCGCTGCCCAGACGTCGGCCCCTGGACCGATCAGGTCAAGCGCTCGCTGATCACGCTCAAGGCGATGACCTTCGCCCCGACTGGCGGAATCGTGGCTGCCGTCACGACCTCGCTGCCCGAGCAACTGGGTGGTGAACGCAACTGGGATTACCGCTATTGCTGGCTGCGGGATGCAACCATGACCCTGCTGGCCTTCATGAACCTGGGCTACTTCGAGGAGGCGACGGCATGGCGCAACTGGCTGCTGCGCTCGGTGGCAGGCAACCCGGAACAGATTCAGATCATGTATGGCGTGGGCGGTGAGCGACGCCTGGCCGAATATGAACTGCCCTGGTTAAGCGGTTATGAGGGCTCGCAACCCGTGCGTATCGGCAACGGCGCTGCCACTCAGGTTCAGCTGGATGTGTATGGCGAAGTGGCTGATGCCATGATTCAGGCACTCAAGGGCGGCATGCCACGTCATCCCCGCAGCGTCGCGATTTCCAAAGTGGTCATGCCGTTTCTGGAAAAGGTCTGGCATCGGCCAGACGCCGGGATCTGGGAGATCCGCTCCGAGCCTCGACACTTCACCCACTCCAAGGTCATGGCTTGGGTCGCGTTCGACCGTAACGCCACGCAGATCGCTCAAGCGGCCGAGAGCGACGAAGACCGCGCGCTGGCCAGGCATTACCGGCACGTGGCTGATGAAATCCACGCCGACGTCTGCAATAACGGCTTCGATGCGCAGCTGAACAGTTTCGTGCAGACCTACGGTGCCAAAGAGGTCGATGCCAGTCTGCTGCAGATTGTGCTGACCGGTTTTCTGCCTGCCGATGATCCACGTGTGATCGGCACAGTGGCCGAGATCGAGCGCACGTTGATGCAGGATGGTCTGTTGCTGCGCTACGACGGCGAGCGGAGTGTGGATGGCGTGTCGGGCAGCGAGGGCACGTTTCTGGTCTGTTCGTTCTGGCTGGCCGATGCCTACGTGCTACTGGGCAGGGCCGACGAAGCGGCGGCCTTGTTTGGCAGGCTTTGCGACCTGTGCAATGACGTCGGCCTGCTGGCCGAGCAATACGACCCGAAGGCTGGGCGTATGCTCGGGAATTTCCCGCAGGCGTTCAGTCACATCGGCATCATCAATACCGCGCTGAACCTTCACGGGACGGTGTGTCCTGCCAGGGCGCGTACTTCCGGCGGGATCGACGGCTGCGTCTGATTATCACTGCTGAAGCGTCAGCCGGCCTTGCGAAAGGTCAGGTTGATGCGCTGCTCGCCTAGCTGGGGATGCACGGCTGGCTTGACGGGCAGTATCCCGTGAAAGCGCAGTCGATCTTCGCCGCCCCAGACCACCACATCGCCATGAAACAGCGATATACGCTCAGGCCTGTCGCTGCGCTGCAGGCCGCCGAACTGGAATATGGCGGGAATACCCAGTGATACGGACACGACCGGCCAGCGGTGGTCGTGTTCGTCCTTGTCCTGATGCAGGGACATCTTCGCACCGGGAACGTAGCGATTGATCAGGCAGGCATCGGGCACAAAGTCGGCGAAGCCGGCCTTCTGCGCGGCGTCTTGAGCCAGTTCCAGAAAGATGTCAGGCATTGAGGGCCAGGGCTGGCCGGTTTGCGGGTTTTTGTGGCTGTAGCGATAGCCGTGAGGATCGGTAACCCAGCCCAGCGAGCCGCAACTGCTCAGCGCCGCTGACATGGTGTGGCCGCCAGGTGTGACCATGTGCCTGAACGGCGCCCCGGACAGCGTTTCATGCAGTGCGGGCAATAACCGTTCGATGAGCGGCAGGGCAAGGCCGCGAAACAGCCATGACTGTGGACCTATCTGCAGGGTGGACGCGGGCTGGGGCTCTTCACCGGCAAACAGATCGAAGGTAGCGGAAAGGTCGGTCTTGCGCTGCATGATCGGATTCAATACCTGCTACGGTCTACAGAGCCTTGCTGACTTTGACGTCGCTGATCTGGTCGTCGCCGTGGCCGTGCATCTTCTCCAGCGCAGCGCGGGCTTCTTCGACGGATGCAGACTGCAACTGGGCGAATTCAAAGCGGCGCTCGCCGTTGAGTTTGTAGCTGACGGCGTATTTGGTGGTGCGAGCGGGACTGTTCATGGCGATTCCTTGTATCGGCGTATCAGCGCAGGCTGGAGGTCGAGCGACGTACGATCTTGATGGAATGGGTGAAGGCCGGTTTGCGACCCGGATTGGCATCCGGCTTGCGTCCGGTGGTGTCGATGGTGATGTTCCAGAAACCGGTGCTTGGCGCTGCGATCTTGGCCGGAAACGTATCGAACGCACCGCCGTGATAAGTGTGACGACCGCCGTTCTTGAAGGCGCGAAAATTGGCGTCGTTCATCAGGCGGATATTACAGAGCTGTGAGCACTGGATGACGACCAGATCGTCCTCGTTCAGGTGCTCACGCTGGTGTACGAATTTCATGTAAAACTCCGGGGAATGTCTTTTTCTGAAAAATCAAAACGATAGCATGCGGCGTAGGCCAATTGACGTCAAAGAGCGGTTAATTGTGCTCTTTATGGACAAAAAAGCGTTTCTCGGGAATTTAATCGGGCCCATGCTGGTCGTACCACCTTTATTTGGAGGATTGTATGAAACTGGCAGTTGTAATCCTGGCACTGGCAATGACTGGCTGCGCGACGGTGAATGACATCGAGCATACGCCTGCCACCATGAGCGTGATCTCGGGCAAGAACCCTCAGGAGTACGCAGACTGTTTCATCGAGAAGATCAGCAGCAGTCGCGCGACGCCTTCTGTAGAGCCTCATCACGAAGGACTGCGCCTGATTGTCGCGCAGAAAATGAGCAAGTCACCGACCGCCGTGATTGACGTTGAAACCCGCTCGGGAGGCAGCTCGATCAAGGTCTATGAGCGTCTGGCCAATGTGCCGATCCGCTTTCGCGACGTTCAGCATGCTGCAGAGGCCTGCATATCGGGTTGATAGAGGCCGCCCGCCGAGCCTGATGCCGAGGCGGGCTGAATCAACGGCTTACTTGCAGACGACCAGAACGCTGCGGCTTTTGTAGTTGCCGACATCCACGCCCAGGGTCTTTTCGCTTTCTGCCGGCTGTGGCGTGCCGTCGGTGCCGACGATCTCGTAGCCGGTGCCTGCGCACGAGGCGTCGGCTTTCTCATAACAGCTCGCCCAGGACATGGCTTCGCCCGAGCAGTCGATGCTCAGCCCCTGCTTGCCGTTTTTCAGATAGGTGTTGGATGCGGTGGCACAGCCGGTGAGGCCCAGTACGGCAATAATGGACAAAAGTCTGATCATGTTTTTCGCTTCAGAAGAATAAGGCCAGCGGACTGGCGGATGCGGTGTTTGGACTGGCGAGCGGTGCCATCGTTCCGCCATGTTTCAAGGATAAATACAGCGCGTCACTTTTCTGCCATCGCGCTGGAAGCCGCTTCGTCAGGAGCTGAGAAGTGACCGATGGATTCATTTATCGGACGCACATATCTCGGCTACGCTTGGGCAGATCATGGTCTGCATGCATCGTCGGTAAACTGGCGGTGTGTGGTCTGGGCACGCAGTTCAATGCAAACGCCATGCCTGCGCAAGGGCTCGGCAGGTTGTGTTCGATGGTCGCTATATAAGCGTTTTTGCGGAACTATCTGCGCTCATGTGCCTCTACCATGACATCCTACGGCCTGTGGCGGGCATTGTAAGGTGACTGCCGCCTGATTAGACTGCGCCGTTAACACCAACAGCCCTTATCAAGGACTTTTATGATCAAGAAATGCTTGTTCCCAGCAGCCGGTTACGGCACTCGCTTTTTGCCAGCGACAAAGGCCATGCCCAAGGAAATGCTGCCGGTGGTCAACAAGCCACTGATCCAATACGGTGTAGAAGAGGCCCTTGCTGCAGGCCTGAAAGAGATTTCCATCGTAACCGGTCGCGGCAAGCGCGCCTTGGAAGACCATTTCGATATCAGCTACGAGCTCGAGCACCAGATCAAGGGCACCGACAAGGAAAAATACCTGGTCGGTATCCGTAAGCTGATCGACGAGTGCAGCTTCTCCTACACCCGTCAGACCGAAATGAAAGGCCTGGGTCACGCGATCCTCAGTGGTCGCCCACTGATCGGCAACGAAGCTTTTGCTGTCGTTCTGGCGGATGACCTGTGTGTCAACCTGGACGGCGACGGTGTTCTGGCTCAGATGGTCAAGCTGCATAATTACTATGGCTGCTCGATCATCGCCATTCAGGAAGTCGATCCGCAGGAGACCAATAAGTACGGCGTTATTGCGGGCAAGGAAATTGAAGATGGTCTTTTCCGTGTTACCGATATGGTCGAGAAGCCAGATCCAAAAGACGCGCCTTCCAATTTGGCGATCATCGGCCGTTACATCCTGACGCCGGATATCTTCGAAAAAATCGAAAACACTGCTCCGGGCAAAGGCGGTGAGATTCAGATCACTGATGCTCTGATGAAACAGGCCGCTGAAGGTAAGGTATTGGCCTACAAATTCAAGGGCCAGCGTTTTGACTGCGGCGGCGCCGAAGGTTACATCGAAGCAACCAACTTCTGCTTCGAGCACTTCTACAAGACTGGCAAGGCTTACTGATTCATCTGCCTGCCGTGTTTCAAGTCAAGGCCACCTTCGGGTGGCTTTGTCATTTCTGACTGGCCGCCAAGCGGTTATGCTGTGCCCCTGCTAAGGAGACATTGATGGCTTACGATTTCGATCTGTTTGTAATTGGCGCGGGTTCAGGTGGCGTCAGGGCGGCACGTTTTGCTGCCGGTTTTGGTGCAAAGGTGGCGGTTGCCGAAAGCCGTTATCTGGGCGGGACCTGTGTCAACGTCGGGTGCGTTCCCAAAAAGCTGATGGTCTACAGCTCGCATTTCTCTGAGGATTTCGAGCACGCCAAAGGCTTTGGCTGGTCACTGGGCAAGGCGAGTTTCGACTGGCCGACCCTGATCGCCAACAAGGATCGCGAGATCAACCGCCTCAACGGCATCTATCGCAAGTTGCTGGTCGACAGCGGCGTCACGCTGCATGAAGGTCACGCAAAGATCGTGGGTGCGCAAAAGGTCGAGATCAACGGCCAGACCTACAGCGCCGAACGTATTCTGATTGCAACCGGCGGCTGGCCGCAGATTCCTGATGTGCCGGGTCGCGAGCATGCCATTTCCTCGAATGAAGCTTTCTTCCTCAAGGAATTGCCGAAGCGCATCGTAGTGGTGGGCGGCGGTTACATTGCTGTCGAGTTCGCCTCCATCTTCAACGGTCTGGGCGCGGAAACGACGCTGGTTTACCGGGGTGAAATGTTCCTGCGTGGTTTCGACGGCAGTGTGCGCACGCATCTTCACGAAGAACTGCTCAAGCGTCACATGGATATCCGTTTCAACAGCGACATCGAGCGTATCGACAAGCAGGCTGATGGCACGCTGAAGTTGAGCATGAAAGGCGGCGGCACGCTGGAAACCGACTGTGTGTTCTACGCCACGGGCCGTCGTCCGATGCTCGATAACCTCGGGCTGGACAGCGTCAATGTCAAGCTCGACAAGCACGGCTATATTGAAGTCGACGAAAACTACCAGAGCAGCGAGCCATCCATTCTGGCGATCGGCGATGTCATTGGTGGTGTGCAACTGACTCCGGTCGCGCTGGCCGAAGGCATGGCGCTGGCCCGGCGCCTGTTCAAGCCGGAGCAATACCGTCCGGTGGATTACAACCATATCCCGACGGCGGTGTTCAGCCTGCCCAACATCGGTACGGTGGGTCTGACCGAAGAGGCGGCGATCGAGGCTGGGCATGAGGTGCAGATCTTCGAAAGCCGTTTCCGGCCGATGAAGCTCACGCTGACCGACGATCAGGAGCGCACCCTGATGAAGCTGGTGGTCGATGCCAAAACCGACCGCGTGCTGGGTTGCCATATGGTGGGGCCGGATGCGGGCGAAATCGTGCAGAGTCTGGCGATTGCGATCAAGGCGGGCGCGACCAAGCAGGTGTTCGACGACACCATTGGTGTGCATCCGACCGCTGCAGAAGAGTTTGTCACCATGCGTACACCGGTTAAACGCTAGATCAGGCAATGTCCGGGACTCAGGATGAGTCCCGGAGTGACATAGACCAAAGGAAGGACCCCTCCAATGAACAGGCAAAAACCGACGTCCGTGATGCCCTTGCATTCGACCGGTCACGAACAGGGCTCCCTGCAGCAGATCGATGTGCTGCGCGAGAGCGAGCGTCAATTCAGATTACTCGCCGACAACATGAGCCAGCTGGCCTGGACGGCTGATCCCCGTGGCCATGTTCAGTGGTACAACGAACGCTGGTATTTGTATACCGGGTCTTCGCTTGAGGCAATGCGAGCGCTGGGCTGGCGTTCCGTTCTTCATCCCGAGCACCGCGAGCGCGTCATGGCCCGTCTGCAATACTGCTTTGCTACAGGCTCCATCTGGGAAGACACTTTTGCATTGCGTTCCAGGGACGGCGCTTTCAGCTGGTTCCTCTCGCGGGCATCGCCAATGCGCGACGAGCAGGGTCACATCACTTACTGGCTGGGCACTCACACCGATATCACGGCTCAGGTGCGGGCCGAAGAAGCGCTTCGCGAGCTGAACGAAAATCTGGAGCAGCGGGTTGCCGAGCGTACTCAGGAACTGGCGCGTGCCAATGAGTTGCTGCAGATCGAGATCAGCGAACGGGCGCAGGCCGAAGAGGTGTTGCGTCACGCGCAGAAGATGGACGCCGTCGGCCAATTGACTGGCGGCATTGCTCACGACTTCAACAATATGCTGACGGGCGTGCTGGGTGCGCTGGATTTCATCAGGCGCCGGGTTGCAGCGGGTCGTCTCGATGATGTCGAGCGCTACGTCAATGCTGCGATTGCGTCCGCCAATCGCGCCGGAGCGCTGACCCAGCGGTTGCTGACGTTCGCCAGGCGTCAGGCGCTCAATACCTGTGCGGTTGATGTCAATCGGATGGTTCGCTCCATGCAGGAACTGCTGCAGGGCACGTTATCCGACCGAATCTTCCTGTATTTCGAATTCGATGAGGCTTTGCGGTTGATCCGCACCGATGAGCATCAGTTGGAAAACGCCTTGTTGAATCTGGTCATCAATGCGCGCGATGCAATGCCGGGCGGCGGTCGGTTGCAGGTGCTGACTCGGGCCGTAACCATCAGTAAGCCGCAGGGTGCGCTGCCACCGGGCGAGTACGTTGTCCTCAGCGTTGCGGATGATGGCTGCGGTATCAGTCAGGAGGTGATCGATAAGGTGTTCGATCCGTTCTTCACCACCAAGCCTGTCGGCCAGGGGACAGGGCTGGGATTGTCGATGGTCTACGGCTTCATCAGGCAGACCGGCGGGCATGTGCAGATCGAAAGCGCTGAGGGGCAGGGGACTCGTGTCGATCTGTATCTGCCCTGTGAAACGGACTCACTGAACTGAACGTCCTCTCATGCCTCAGGGTGCGGTCGGTTTCTTCCGGGTCGAACTGACCTTGGGAGATGGCTCGCCAGCAGCTTTCAGAGCTTCCAGCGCCACTTCCTTTTTGATCAGCAGCAGCTCCAGCACCCGGTTCTGCTGCTGAGCATCCTTCAGGCCTTGCTTGAGGTCGACAGTGTCTTCCTGAAGGTTTCGTACCTTTTCCTCCAGCAGGGCGCATTGGGTCTGACCTTGCTGGTGTTCCCTCATCGATGCTGCGGCTTGAGCGCCGGCCTTGTCCGTCAGGTCCTTCTGAATATTCAGGTCGCGTTGTGTGCTGCGAGTCTCTGCCAGCAATCGTTCGTTGTCGCGGTTCAGGCGGGTGATGTCTTCCTGTCGAATGCTCAGGCTCTGCTGTGCCTGTCTCAGCTCCATCTGTAACTGCTGGACCTGACCTTCATGGCGTTGCTGCTCATGCTCGCGCTGCTCCCGGATCGAATTGCGATAGTGCTCCAGCGCATCGCGCGCATGCTGATGCTTTTCTTCAAGGGAGCGGATCTGCTCATTCTTGTCCAGCAGGCGGGAATCCAGGTCCGAGTTGGCTTGAGTCAGTCGGGTGTTTTCGCTTCGCACGGTGAGCAGGGTTTCTTGCAAGTCGAGCAGGGCAGTGGCTTGTCGCTCCAGCGTCTGATCCTTCTGCTGGATCTGCTCACTCAGATCTTCCGTTTTCTTCTGCGCCGCCGAGAGCGCTTCCTGCAAGGTTGCGCACTTGGCGGCGTGGTCCACGCATAGCAGGTCAATGCGTTCCTGCGCCTGTCCCTGCAACCGGTCGGCAAGATTGGCAACTAGCTCTGTCAGCTCTTCATTGATATCGGGCGCAGGTGAATGAGCGGCTTCAAGCTCCTTCAAATACCGATGGATGGTGGTTTTCGACCCGGTATTGCCCATTTCGATACGTACTGCATCAATGCTGGGGTTTTCACCGCGGGCGAGCAGGGCGGACCTTGCCTTGAGCACCAATGCCTTGTTTACGCCGCCCCGTGCCATGTCTGCTCCTACGATTTCGTACTGTGGTATGTACCCTGTATTTACATACTATATCGATTAAGAAATAACGTCATTATGAGAATTCAATGGCACGGGATATTGGCGTATTATCCCGTGTCAGACGCCCTGGACGATGATTTGCGCTCCCGGCCGGTACACCTACGCAGGTTTTGCTCATGAATGATGTCGATCGTTATCTGGAAGCGGCCACCCGAGACAACACGCGCCGCAGCTATCGGGCTGCCATCGAGCACTTCGAAGCGACGTGGGGCGGATTTCTGCCGGCGACCAGCGAGAGCGTGTCGCGATATCTGGCGCAGTACGCGGGTGAGCTGTCGGTCAATACCTTGAAGTCGCGCCTGTCGGCGTTGTCTCAGTGGCATTCCAGTCAGGGGTTCGTCGATCCGACGCGCTCACCTGTCGTGCGCAAGGTGCTCAAAGGTATTCGCGCCCTGCATCCGGCGCAGGAAAAGCAGGCCGAGCCCTTGCAGTTGCATGATCTGGAGCGGGTTGTCACTTGCCTTGAGGTCGAAGCGCTTCAGGCGCAGGCCCGTAACGATCAGCCCGCACTGTTGCGCTGTCGACGGGACACGGCGTTGATCCTGCTGGGGTTCTGGCGGGGATTTCGCAGCGACGAGCTGTGTCGTCTGCAGATTCAGGACGTCAAAGCGATTTCCGGTGCGGGCATCAGCCTTTATCTGCCCCGTAGCAAAGGTGATCGGGAAAACGCAGGCAGGACTTACCAGACGCCGGCCTTGCAGCGACTGTGTCCGGTTCAGGCTTATATAGACTGGATCAACTGTTCGGCACTGGTGCGCGGCCCGGTATTCCGGGCCGTGGATCGCTGGGGCAATCTGGGCGAGGAGGGGCTGCACGCCAACAGCATCATTCCTGTGTTGCGTCAGGCGCTGAGCCGCGCCGGGATTGCCGCGCAACAGTACACCAGCCACTCGCTGCGTCGTGGTTTCGCGAGCTGGGCGCACCGTAGCGGCTGGGACCTCAAGTCACTGATGGCCTATGTGGGCTGGAGGGACATGAAGTCCGCGATGCGTTACATTGAGGCCGCACCATTTTTGAGCTCTCCCGAGAGCCAGAGCGGCCTGAAGGTTTCTTCTATTGATAAGCCGCTTCCATAGCGAAAAGCAATCAGTGACATCAGGTTTGCCAATGAGCCTTTGTCATCGATCATGCGTAAGCTTCACTTCATCGAAATCACAACCCATCAGGAGATATACCGATGCCTATCATCAACAGCCAGGTAAAACCGTTCAAGGCAACTGCTTACAAGAACGGCTCTTTCGTTGACGTTTCGGATGCCGACTTCAAAGGCAAGTGGTCTGTCGTATTCTTCTACCCGGCCGACTTCACCTTCGTTTGCCCGACCGAACTGGAAGACCTCGCTGACAACTACGCTGAGTTCCAGAAGCTGAACGTTGAAATCTACAGCGTTTCGACTGACACCCACTTTGCCCACGCTGCATGGCACAACACCTCGCCTGCAATCGGCAAGATCCAGTACACCATGATCGGCGACCCGACCCTGACCATTTCGCGCAACTTCGACGTGCTGATCGAAGAAGCCGGTCTGGCTGACCGCGGTACTTTCGTGATCAACCCTGAAGGTCAGATCAAGATCGTCGAGCTGAACGATGGCGGCGTAGGCCGTGACGCTTCCGAGCTGCTGCGCAAGATCAAGGCTGCTCAGTACGTTGCTGCTCACCCGGGTGAAGTCTGCCCAGCCAAGTGGAAAGAAGGCGAGGCCACTCTGGCTCCGTCTCTGGACCTGGTCGGCAAGATCTGAGTCGTATGAATCGGCTAGGGGCGTTGAGCTCTTGAGCAAGTAAACCGCATCGCCCCAAAAAACGCCCGGGCGGTCACCGCCTGGGCGTTGTTATTTCTACTCTCTGAAAATTTTGTCAAAGGAAGCCGCAACATGTTGGACGCCAATCTTAAAGCCCAGTTGAAATCTTACCTGGAGCGGGTCACTCGCCCCATCGAGATCGTCGCGTCCCTTGATGACGGCGCGAAGTCTCAGGAAATGCTTGCACTGCTCAACGATGTGATCAGTGTTTCCAAAGACGTCACCTTGAATGACAGCGGCACCCATGCGCGCACGCCATCGTTTTCGCTGAACAGCCCTGGCCACAATATCAGCCTGCGTTTCGCTGGTATCCCAATGGGTCACGAATTCACCTCGCTGGTCCTGGCGCTGCTGCAAGTCGGCGGCTACCCACCCAAGGTCAGTGCGGAAACCATCGAGCAGGTTCGCAATCTTCAAGGCGAATTCAAGTTCGAAACCTATTTCTCGCAGTCCTGCCAGAACTGCCCGGACGTTGTCCAGGCGCTGAACCTGATGGCAGTGCTGAACCCGAACATCAAGCACGTCGCAATCGACGGCGCGCTGTTCCAGGACGAAGTTACCGATCGCAAGATCATGTCGGTGCCAAGCATCTACCTGAACGGCGAGCTGTTTGGTCAGGGCCGCATGGGCCTGGAAGAAATTCTGGCCAAAATCGACACCGGTGCAGGGGCTCGTCAGGCCGAGAAACTCAATGCCAAAGAGGCGTTCGACGTTCTCGTGGTTGGCGGTGGCCCTGCCGGTTCGGCAGCTGCTGTTTATGCTGCACGTAAAGGCATTCGTACCGGTGTTGCCGCAGAGCGTTTCGGTGGTCAGGTGCTCGACACCATGGCCATCGAGAACTTCATCTCGGTCCAGCACACCGAAGGCCCGAAGCTGGCTGTAGCGCTCGAAGAGCACGTCAAGCAGTACGAAGTCGACATCATGAACCTGCAGCGCGCCGACAGGCTGATTCCAGGCGCAGCCGGTGAGTTGCACGAAGTGAAGTTCGCCAGCGGCGCGAGCCTTAAGGCCAAGACCGTGATTCTCGCCACCGGCGCACGCTGGAGGGAGATGAATGTTCCGGGCGAGCAGCAATACCGCAACAAGGGCGTGGCGTACTGCCCGCACTGTGACGGTCCGCTGTTCAAGGGCAAGCGCGTTGCAGTGATCGGCGGCGGTAACTCCGGCGTTGAAGCGGCCATCGACCTGGCGGGCATCGTTTCTCACGTGACCCTGCTGGAGTTCGACGTGCAGTTGCGTGCTGACGCGGTTCTGCAGCGCAAGCTGCACAGTCTGCCGAACGTGACCGTCATCACCAGTGCGCAAACCACTGAAGTGACCGGTGACGAGCAGAAGGTCAACGGCCTGCGTTACAAGAACCGCGTGACTGGTGAAGAAATCACCGTGCCGCTGGAAGGTATCTTCGTGCAGATCGGCCTGCTGCCTAACAGCGAATGGCTCAAGGGCTCCATCGAGCTGTCGCCGCGTGGCGAGATCGTGGTCGATTCGCGCGGTGAGACTTCGATACCCGGCGTTTTCGCTGCCGGTGACGTGACTGTGGCACCGTACAAGCAGATCATCATTGCTCTGGGCGAGGGTGCCAAGGCTTCGCTGAGTGCCTTTGACCACCTGATCCGTACGTCCGCGCCAGCCTGACAGGCCGCTGCTTAATAAAAAACCCCATGAGCGATCATGGGGTTTTTTCGTTTCTGGCGCAGGGTTACAGCGGCGTTGGCTGAATGATCTCGACCCAGTAGCCATCCGGGTCCTTGATGAACGCCAGGCTGTTCATGCGGCCATCGGACAGACGCTTTTGGAACTTCACGTTCAGCTTCTCGAAGCGTTCGCAGGCAGCGACTACGTCCGGAACCGACACGCAGATGTGGCCAAAGCCGCGCGGGTCGCTGTTGCCGTCGTGATAAACGGCCGAGGGGTCATTCTCGGTGCCGTGGTTGTGGGTCAGTTCCAGGATGCCTGGAATCGACTTCATCCACTCGTTACGAGCGGCATCATCGGCCGGAATCGCCTTTTTGTCGGTCAGTGCCAGAAAGTAGAGGCTGAACTCGGCTTCCGGGAAGTCGCGCTTCTCGACCAGGCTGAAGCCCAGCACGCGGGTGTAGAAATCCAGCGACGCAGTGATGTCTTTGACACGCAGCATGGTGTGGTTGAACACGAACTGCTGTGTAGCGGCTTCGGGTTCGGCGGTCACGCCTGGAATGGAATTGAGGTCTTGCAGGCTCATGAGTGTCTCCAACATGGGTATTAATGGTGCCAGATGATACGGAGCGGGGCGGCCTGTGCCAAACGCCTGCCGGGATAAAAGACCCTGGCCCCTTGCGAGTCGCTGGCGACAGGCTCAGACTTTCCGGTCAATCATTCCGATGGCCATGACCACCATGATTTTCCCGCAATGCCGATTTTCGCTCTTGAGCCTGTGCCTGCTGGCATGCAGTGCACCTGTGCAAGCCGCCGACGTGATGATCATCTGGCCCGCAGGCTGGGAGGTGGAGTCTTTGCCGGCAGCGGCGGACGCTCCCTCTCAACCTTCCGTGCAGGTCAGACAGCGTGCCGTCAAAAACGATCAGTCGGGTAATCCGCTGATGGTCATGGAGCTGACCCAGACACGTCTGGCGCCCGGGCATGAAGTCAATGTGCAGGGCGTTTTGCTGGAAATGCGCAAGGCGGTCCAGGTGAATTTCGCCAAAAGCGGTTTTCAGAGCGTCTGTACTCACGTACGCGATTCAAAGCTCAGCGTCGTCCCAGCGCTGGAGACTACCTGCACGGTCACCCAGAACGGCGTACACGTGCTCACGCAGACGCTGGTAGCGGCGGCCAACAAGGAAAAGGCATGGTCGTTGTCGTATGCCGGGTCGGCAGAGGGTTACGCGGCCAACAAGGATGAGGCATTGCAGATTCGGGAAAGCCTGCGTCTGGATGGGGAGCCTTGAGGGGAGGACTTTTCTGCAGGCAAAAAGAAGCCCGCCGAGGCGGGCATGGGGCGCTATTCCTTTAGCGGCCTTCACTATGGAACAGGGCATGTGAAAAATCTGTGAACCTCTTTCACGTTCGTCGCCTGACGCACACGCACCGCTTTTCGAGTGCCGCAAACGTTTGGCGTTAATTAACTACTGTGCCGCTACAAAGCTGACTGTTGGCTGAACAATGACTCGAAACTTTCAAGTTATAACTGTGAGCTGAATCGTATGAGCGCCAGCTGAAATATTGGCGTCATTATTTTGTTTGCGGTGATGCCGGACGTTCATATATGTACGGGTCAGTTCAGTCAGTGTTGTTTGGGGGGGGACGCTTCGGTGGGGTGACAAGTCTGCTGCACGCCAGCGCGATACTGATACAGACGACTGACAATAAGCCGGCCCTGCCTTTACCGCTAATAAAAAGCCCTGCGAGTGCAGGGCTTCCGGGTGCATAGTTGTGATCAGGCGCGAAGCCATGAATCAACAGTATCGACACCGTATTGCTCTTTCCAGGCTTTAAGGCCCCGGTGATTGCCGCCCTTGGTTTCGATCAGTTCACCGGTATGCGGGTTCTGATAAACCTTGACGACGCGTGCGCGGCGGCGCTTGGGGCCGGCGGGTGCAACCAGTGAGGTAGAGCTGCCCGGGTCCAGGATGGCAATGATGTCGCGCAGGCTTTTACCGTAGCTACCCATCAGTTCCTGGAGCTTTTGCTCGAATTCAATCTCCTTCTTCAGGCCGGCGTCATTCTTCAGGGCTTCCAGCTGTGCCAGCTGCTCCTGAAGGGCTTTTTCTGCTGCTCGAAACTCGGCAAGTCTGGACAAATAACACACTCCGACAATGTCATGGCTGTTGCCAGCCCAATAAAGCGATAAGACAAAACTGTTTGGCTGATCCGCTCGTACGGTCACTGCCCCTTACCCGCGTTATCCGCAAAAAATAAGCCTTCCTGGCTTGCCGTTACGCAGATAGAGGGTAGTTACAACTGTGTAGCGGACAAATAATGCACCTTTTTTTTGAGTTAGAAAATAGTCTTGTTGAAATTGACAAGAACCAACTGTGCGCAGCAGTTGTTTGTCGTGGGCGAGCCGTGTGTTATCCGGGGAAGCGATGTGTAAGTTATTTCTGATAATAGCTGTCGTCTGAAACTGGCGGACGAATCGCTGGCGCGGCAGGACATACGAAATGTCTGACAGACAAATACGAGTTCTCCATACATGTGTGGGAATTGTCTGAAAGCACCGCTGCAAAAGGGCTGGAGCGGCGAACGGCATGGCCATTTGCCGGATGCCGCTCAGCCCTTTGGCCTACAGCCCCTGCTGCAGGGCGGGGTCGTCAGGGTTCAGTTGTTCCAGCTCCGCCAGCAGGATCTGTACGTTCTGCAACTGGCCATTTTCCTTCCAGTACTGGATCAGCAGAACCCGTGCCCGACGGTTCGCCGGATCGTTCTGAACGATCTGCACCAGTTGTTTCTGGGCTGCTTCAAGCTGATCCAGGTCATGCAGCGCGACAGCCAGGTCGTAGCGGTAGTCGTTGTTCTGTGGTGCAAGCTCCGACGCCTTGGCCAGGCTGAGCAACGCGAACTCACCTTGCCCATGGTCCACCAGCCACATGCCCAGCGCATGTTGCAGCAGCGCCGAGTCGGGATGGTGCTCCAGCAGTCCGGCGAACAGGCTGCGCGCTTTCTCGGCCTGGCCTTTCTTGTCCAGCAGCTCGATGTGGGCCAGCGCAGCCTCGATGTTCTGGGGATCCAGAGCAGTGGCACGTTGCAAGGCTTTGAGTGCAGGTTCGAGATCGCCGGTCTGCAGGTAGAGCCTGGCGAGTTGCAACTGGTTGTCCACGGTTGCGGGCTGGCTTTCGAGGGCTTCCTGGAATGCCTCGGCGCTCTGCTGCAGCACGGCGAAATACAGCCCCAGGTCGTCGGGTGACAGGCCCAGCAGCGCGCTGGTCGCGCTGAATCTGACCGATTGCTCCTTGTCATCCAGCATCGGACCCAGCAACAGACTGCGCTGACTGCTGGATACCAGCTTGACGCTGGTGGCGATGGCCGCCTGGCGTACCTCGACCGACTCGTCCTTGAGGCTGGCGTCAATCAGCTTCAGAGCTTGCGGACTAGGGTAATTACTCAGTTCGGCAAGAAGGCTGACCCGGTGCGCATCGGAAAGGTCCGTGCGCGCCAGTTGCTGATACAGCACGCGCGCCGCGCCAGGCTTACCCTCATGTGCCTGCTTCAGTGCCTGTGTATAGGTGTGGGCCAGATTGGCAGGCGTGCTTTGCGTGGGCACATTGCGCCATCCCCAGAACAGCGCGGCGACGAGCAATACGGCGAGTACAGCGATCACGCCGCTGATCAAGCGACGGCGTTTGACGGATTGGGGAGATGAGCCGGGCATACCGATATCCATTGCTTGGCGGCTTGCAGCTTCGTGGAGTCGCTGGTCAGTGTCAAACGGCGAGGGTACTCGAACGGGCAAAAAAATGCCCCGCCTCTGAAAGAGGCGGGGCATGGCAGACCCGGATGTGGCGGTCAGGCCTGAGGCTGCCAGCCACCACCCAATGCCTTGTAGATGGCGACGATCCCGCGATACAGCTCGATCTCGGCCTGAGCCTGGGAGTCTTCGGCAGCCAGACGTTCGCGCTCGGCGTCCAGCAGAACGAGGAAATCAGCCGTTCCTTCACGATACTGAACGTTGGCCAGACGGGCTGCGGCACGGCTGGATTCGCTCTGGCGGATCAGAGACAGCAGTCGCTGCTGGCGCTTGTCGTAATCGCTGAACGCATTTTCCGACTCCTCCAGTGCAAGCAGAACCTGTTGCTCGTAGTTGGCCAGCGCCCCTTCGGCATCGGCATTGGCGCTGCGGATCTGCGCCCGAACACTGCCCAGATCAAAGGCTGCCCAGGTGATGCTCGGACCGAGCGTCCAGGCTTTGGCCGCTGACGAGCCGATCTGCGAGCCGCGTCCTGCGGTAAAACCGAGGAATCCGCTCAGGCTGACCCGAGGGAACAGGTCAGCGGTTGCCACGCCGATGCGTGCGGTCGAAGCCGCCAGCTGGCGTTCCGCAGCCAGCACATCCGGACGATTGCGCAGCACCTGGGTCGGATCGCCAATCGGCAGCGCCTTGGCGATGGCTGGCAATTTGGTCGGGCTCAGGTCCACGCTCAGGTTTTCCGGCCGCTCACCCAGCAAGGTGGCGATGCGGTTGCGCTGACGATTCTGTTCGGCCTGCAGTTGCGGCACTGTCGCCTCAACGGCAGCGAGTCGTGCATCGGCGCGCACCACATCCAGTTCATTGCCGACACCGGCGTCGCGCAACTGCGTGGTGACGCCCTGAGAATCCTGCTGGTTTTTCAGGTTGTCCCGAGCAATGGCTTCGCGTAACTGTGCGCCACGCAACTGCCCGTAGGCGTCGACCACCTCGGCGATCAGCGTGACTTGCAGTTGATAGAGGTTGGCCTGTGCGGCCGCTTCATCGGCGTCGCTGGCTTCCAGCTGGCGCTGAATACGTCCGAACAGGTCCAGCTCCCAGGCCATGTCCAGACCCAGGTCATAACGCTCGGTGTTGACGCGTCGGTCAGTCACGCCAGGCTGCTGACCCTTGCCCAGATCGCTGCTGGCCCGGCTGGTCACCACCGGCATGGCGTCGTTGGCCACGTCGTCGCGAATGGCGCGTGCCGCTTTCAGGCGGGCAAACGCGACGCGCAGATCCCGGTTGCCATTGAGTGACTGAGTGACCAGTTTGTCGAGGGTCGGATCGTCGAACTGCTTCCACCACAAGGCATCGGCCTTGGTCCGGTCGTAGTTGCCCTGGGCGGCAGCGGCGAGTTTCGCCGGTGCGGTCTCAGGCGCCTTGTAGTCCGGGCCGACGGCACAGGCCGCCAGCGCCAGAACCAGCAGGCTCGGAACGAAGAGTTTAAGCGCGCTCATCAATGCATCTCCGCAGGCAGTGTTTGCAGTTTCTGCGCCCGTGCGGCCTTGCGGGCCTCCTGACGCTCGACGAAGTTACGGATCAGCACATAGAACACGGGGGTCAGCAGCAGGCCGAAGAAGGTGACGCCGAGCATCCCGGAGAACACCGCTACACCCATGGCATGACGCATTTCGGCACCGGCGCCACTGGACAGCACCAGCGGTACGACACCCATGATGAAGGCGAAAGAGGTCATCAGGATCGGGCGCAGACGCAGGCGGCAGGCTTCCAGCACCGCATCCAGCGGGCTCATGCCTTCTTCCTGTTTGTCCTTGGCGAACTCGACGATCAGGATCGCGTTCTTGCAGGCAAGTCCCACCAGTACGATCAGGCCGATCTGGGTGAAGATGTTGTTGTCGCTACCGGCAATCATTACCCCGGCGATCGCCGACAGCAGCGTCATTGGCACGATCAGGATCACCGCCAGCGGCAGGCTCCAGCTTTCGTATTGGGCGGCCAGTACCAGGAACGCCAGCAGTACGCAGAGCGGGAAGACGAACAGCGCAGTGTTGCCCGACAGAATCTGCTGATAGGTCAGGTCGGTCCATTCGTAGACCATGCCATTGGGCAGTTCTTCCTTCAGCAGCTTCTCGACGGCCGCCTGGGCCTGGCCGGAGCTGTAGCCCGGTCCGGCAGCGCCGTTGATCTCGGCCGTGATGAAGCCGTTGTAGTGCATCACGCGGTCGGGACCTGCGGTGTCGGTGACCTTGACGAAGGTCGCCAGCGGGATCATTTCGCCCAGGTTGTTGCGCACCTTGAGCTGACCGATCTGGTCGGCATCCTGACGGAACTGTTGTTCAGCCTGAACGTTGACCTGATAGGTACGACCGAAGCGGTTGAAGTCGTTGGCATACAGCGAGCCCAGGTAGACCTGCAGGGTGTCGAAGATATCGCTGATCGCCACGCCGTGGGTCTTGGCCTTTTCGCGGTCGATGGACGCATCGACCTGCGGCACGTTCACGGTGTAGCTGGTGAACAGACCGGCCAGCTCAGGCACGCTGCGGCTCTTGGCGATGATGTTCTGGGTTTCCTTGTACAGCTCGTCGTAACCCAGATTGCCCCGGTCTTCGATCTGCAGGCGGAAGCCGCCGATGGTACCCAGACCCTGCACCGGAGGTGGCGGGAAGATCGCCATGTAGGCTTCCTGAATTGAAGCGAACTGGCCGTTCAACGCGCCGGCGATGGCATTGGCCGACTGGCTCGGGTCTGTGCGTTCATCAAAAGGCTTGAGTGCGACGAACACCACGCCGTTGTTCGGGCTGTTGGTGAAGCCGTTGATCGACAGGCCCGGGAAAGCAATCGCGTTTTCCACGCCTGGCTGTTTCAGGGCCAGGTCAGACATGCGCTTGATGACTTCTTCGGTCCGGTCCAGGCTGGCCGCATCCGGCAACTGGGCGAAGGCGACCAGGTACTGCTTGTCCTGGCTGGGCACGAAACCGGTAGGTGTGCTGGAGAATCCCATCCAGGTCAGCACCATCAGGCCTGCGTACACCAGCAGGGCGATGCCGCTGCTGCGAATCACACGTGCAACCGTGCCGACGTAGCCATGGCTGGCTCTCTCGAAGAAGCGGTTGAACGGACGGAACAGCCAGCCACCCAGCATCCTGTCGAGGAAGCGCGAGAAGCGGTCCTTCGGCGCATCGTGAGCCTTGAGCAGCACCGCGGCCAGCGCAGGCGACAGGGTCAGCGAGTTGAACGCCGAGATCACGGTCGAGATGGCGATGGTCAGCGCGAACTGTTTATAGAACTGCCCGGTAAGCCCGGAAATGAACGCGGCAGGTACGAACACCGCACAGAGCACCAGTGCCGTGGCGATGATCGGCCCGGTCACTTCGGCCATGGCTTTATGTGTCGCTGCGACCGGTTCGAGCCCCAGCTCGATGTTACGCTCGACGTTCTCCACCACCACAATGGCGTCGTCCACCACGATACCGATCGCCAGTACCAGCCCGAACAATGACAGCGCGTTGAGCGAGAAGCCGAACAGGTGCATTACTGCGAATGTACCGATCAGCGAGACCGGCACCGCGACCAGCGGAATGATCGACGCGCGCCAGGTTTGCAGGAACAGGATCACCACCAGCACCACCAGAATCAGTGCTTCGAACAGGGTGTGGATCACCGCCTCGATGGAGCCGCGCACGAAGATGGTCGGGTCATAGACGATGCTGTAGTCCATCCCCTCGGGGAAGCCTTTTTTCAGCTCGGCCATCTTGGCCCGCACATCGTTGGAGATGTCGATTGCGTTGGAGCCCGGACGCTGGAAGATCGGCAATGCCACGGCGGGCTGGTTATTCAGCAAGGAGCGCAGGGCGTACTGGTTGGAACCCAGTTCGACACGAGCCACATCTTTAAGGCGCGTGATTTCGCCATCGGCACCGGCGCGGATCACTACGTTTTCGAACTCTTCCTCGGTGACCAGACGGCCCTGCGTGTTGATCGACATCTGGAAGCTGGTGGCATTGGGTGAGGGCGGCGCGCCCAGCTGGCCGGCAGCAACCTGACGGTTCTGTTCGCGGATCGCGTTGACCACGTCGGTTGCGGTCAGGTTGCGTGAAGCGGTCTTGTTCGGATCGAGCCAGACCCGCAGCGAGTAATCGCCCATGCCGAACAGTTGCACGTCGCCCACGCCGCCCAGTCGCGCCAGCTCATCCTTGATGTTCAGGACGGCGTAGTTGGACAGGTACAGCATGTCGTAGCGTTTATCCGGCGAGGTCAAGTGCACGACCATGGTCAGGTCGGGCGAGGCCTTGTCCACTGTGATACCGATCCGCGTCACCTCTTCAGGCAGCTTGGGCTCGGTACGCGTCACGCGGTTCTGCACCTGCACCTGGGCGTTGTCCAGGTCGGTGCCCAGCGCGAAGGTGATAGTCAGGGTCAGCTTGCCGTCGGCAGTGGCCTGCGACGACATGTACAGCATGTTCTCGACGCCGGTGATGGCCTGCTCCAGTGGCGAGGCCACGGTTTCTCCGATCACCTTGGGGTTGGCGCCCGGGAAGTTGGCCCGTACCACGACGGTAGGTGGCACGACTTCCGGGTATTCACTGATCGGCAACTGGAACAGCGAGATGGCACCGGCGATCAGGATCAGCAGTGACAACACGGCGGCGAAGATCGGCCGCGAGATAAAGAATTTTGAGAAGTTCATCGAACGAGTCCCTTAGCCGCGAGGCGCAGTGGCGCTGGCGAGTTTGGCGGTCGCATTGGGCGCCGACTGTTGCGGGTTGCTGGCTTCAAGGGCCTGACGTTGCTTGAGGAGCAGGGCGAGGGTGTCGGCACTGGCCATCGGCGTAACTTCAGGGTCCACAGGCTGGCCGGGACGTACACGCTGCAAGCCTTTGACGACGATGGTGTCGTCCTTGCCCAGCCCGTTGCGCACGATGCGCAGGCCTTCGATTTTCGGACCCAGCTCGACCGGGCGATAGGCCGGCTTGTTGTCCTTGTCCATCACCAGCACGAACTTCTTGCCCAGGTCGGTGCCGACGGCTTCATCGTTGATCAGCACGGCGGAGTAGGTGCCGCTGCCGACCAGCTTGAGACGTGCGTAAAGACCGGGGGTGAAGCTGCCATCGGTGTTGTCGAACACGGCGCGGCCGCGGATGGTGCCGGTACGCGGGTTGACCTGGTTGTCGACGAAGTTCATCTGACCCAGGTGCGGGTTGCCGTTCTCGTTGGACAGGCCCAGGTAAACCGGGGTGGTCTGACCGCGCTGACCCTTGCGGGCCAGTTCGGTGTACTTGAGGAATACACGCTCGTCGGCGTCGAAGTAGGCGTAGACCTTGTCAGTGGAGACCACGCTGGTCAGCGCTGTCACATCGGCCGTCACAATGTTGCCGGCAGTGATCTCGGCACGGCTGACGCGGCCGGTAATAGGCGCGGTCACACGGGTGAAGCTGAGGTTCAGGCGGGCCAGATCCAGTTGCGCCTGAATCGCGGCGACGCCGGCCTTGGCTTCCTGCGCGGAGGTGGTGCGCGAGTCTGCCAGTTCGGCGGAAATGGCATTGTTGGTGCGCAGACGCTCGCCGCGCTGGGCTTCGTTGTCGCTGCGTACGGCCACGGCCCGCGCTTGCTGCAGCTGGGCTTCGAGGCGGCGTACTTCAGACTGGAACGGACGCGGGTCGATCTGGAACAGCAGGTCGCCTTTCTTGACCAGCGAGCCATCGGTGAAGGCCACCTGATCGATCTGGCCGGAGACGCGCGGACGAACTTCGACGGTTTCCGGTGCTTCGAGGCGGCCGGTGAACTCGTCCCACTCGTTGACGGGTTGTTCCAGCACCTTGGCGACGCTGACCTTGGCGGCTGCGGGGGCCTGAGTGGCCTCAGGTGCGCGACCACAGGCGCTGATCACGACCAGTGCGAGGGCAGTGAGGGGATAGCGCAGATGAGCGAGTGTCTGGGGCATGGGAAGTTCCGCCGAAAGTAAAGGATGGGCGGATTCTGTTGCGCGCAGGGTGTTATTAACGAATCGAATAAATCGAAGGTTACTATCATCCGTAATGATGAACGTCATCTTCGCCGCCAGCCCTACACACGCTGCTGCGCAACCTCACTGAGCATTCTGCAGCCGGTAACGAAACGTGTTGCGCACGCCGATGACCTTGACCGGGTGGCCGTCGGCAACTTGCGGGCTGTAGCGGAAACCGGCGGCGGCCTTGAGAGAGGCTGCGCCGAAGTGGGACGCATCGCACTGCCCCTTGACCAGTCGTGCTGCCGTCGTTGTGCCATCGGGCATCAGGTCGTACTCCACCGTGCAGTCACCTTCCAGCTCGTTTTCAAGTGCTGACGCCGGGTAGTCGGGAGCAGTCTTGGTCAGCGGCAGGTACTGTTTGCCAGCGGTTGCGGCGACATCGGTCGCGGGTCCGGGTACCGACGGCGCAGGTTTCGCCTCGGTTGCGGCCGGGGCTGTGTTTGAGCTGGCAGGTGCTGGCGTTGAGGCTTTGGCGGGCGCAGCGGGGGCTGGGTGCGGCGCTGGTTTGGACGGTTGTCGTGGCGGTTTCTGTCGCGCCTGAATATCAGCCTGTTCTGCCAGTCGGCTGGCTTCGAGCTGAGCCTGTTGTCTGGCGGCCTGTTCTGCCACCGCCTGTTTCTGTTGTTCGGCCGCCTGCTGACGTTGCGCCTCTGCAGCGCGAGCGCTTGCTGCCGCAGCGGCCGCAATGGCGGGGTCCGCAGCCAGTCCGGTGTGGATTACCACCGTCTGCCTGTCCGGCTCGGCTGTCGAGGGGGCAGATGCCGTGCTGCCGAGCCACGCCGCCAGAAAATGCACGGCCACCACCAAAGGGATGAGCAGCAATGCCGCGCGTGCCGATGCAGGCACAGGATCGCTTGCCGGTGACGTGCGTAGCGGGGCGACCAGCCTGAGGTCGGGCCTGATTGTCAGGTAGCTGACAGGCGCGGCTTTCCATGCGCCATCGTTACCTTGAGGGTTGAAGCGACAGCGCACGCCCGATTCGGCTAATTGATTGCTGGCCGCAGTGAACGAGATGCCCATGTCGGGAAGTGGGGATGCGGTGTGCATCGCGTGTTTCAGAGCGGTCTTCATGGCGCGGTATCCGGAGTTTGTGAGATCAACCCGACATTGGGCACACCGGCCTGCTGCAAGGCGCCCATCAACTCCATGATCCGCCCGTAGCTGACAGCACGGTCGCCGCGAATCAGCACGGCGGTATTGGCCTGGTCGCCGAGCGCATCGTGCACTTGCTGACCTACGGTGGGCAGCGCCAGCTGGACACGCGGGTCCTCGCCGCGATTCAGGTAATACAGGCCTTCGGCGTCGATGCTGATAACCAGCGGCGGGTGATCCGGTGCGTCGATCGCCTGCGCGCCGAGGCGCGGCAGGTCAACGTGCACCCCCTGAGTCATCAGTGGCGTGACGACCATGAAAATCACCAGTAGCACCAGCACCACATCAATGAACGGCACGACGTTCATTTCGCTGGAAATCCTGCCCCGTGATACTGCGTGGAACGAGCCTTTCTGATTCATGCGCTTTCCCTCGAGGCCATGTGCAGATGACTGCGGGCATGCAGGCTGGTCAGCAGCAGGGTGTGCAGCTCTTCGGCCAGGTCTGCCAGCCGGGTCTGCAAATCGGCGACCTTTTTCGACAGGAAGTTGTAGGCGATCACTGCAGGAATGGCGGTGAACAGACCGATTGCGGTGGCCACAAGCGCTTCGGCAATCCACGGCGCCACTGTGGCGAGCGTCGCCTGCGCCGTGGCCCCGAGTGCCTGAAACGAACCCATGATTCCCCACACCGTGCCGAACAGGCCGATATAGGGACTGACCGAGCTGATAGTCGCCAGGATCACCAGGCGACGATTCAGGCGCATGCCTTCGCGCGACAACGCCAGACGCAGAGCGCTGCCCACGGCGTCCATGGTCACGATCGGATCGGTGTTGGCGTGGGTCAATTGGCAGAAGTGGCGGAAGCCATCGCGAAACACCTTGCCTGCGCCACCGGGCTGGTCGGGCAGTTCCTTGTACAACTGGTTGAGGTCGGTGCCTGAATGAAAGCGTCGCTCGAAATCGGCCAGTTCACCGCTGTCGCGCCGCAGATCGTAGCTGCGAAGAAAGATCAGTAACCAACTGACCGCAGAGGCCAGCAACAGGATAAACATGACGGTCTGGGCAACCGGACTGGCGCCTTCGATCAAGCTGACAATGGACATGGACGATTGCATCGACAGGTATCTCCGTGGTGTTCAGGTGTGGAAAGCGAGGCAGCAGGGCGCGTCAGAGTTTGACTTTCATGCCGACCCAGAAGGACTGCCCGAAGCTGTTGCGCTCAAGCAGGTTGTTGTCCGCGTCGCGGATCAGACGCTTCTGGTCGGTGAGGTTTCGCCCCTCGGTGTAAAGGGTCAGGTTGGCGTTGAGCGCGTAGCTGACCTGGGCATCCAGTTGCCCATAGCGCTCTTCGAACTTGTCCTGGCGTGGGTTCTGAACGCTGAGACTGGTGCGCCGGTCGCCGACCACGGCGTAGCTGATCTGCGACTTGAGATCGCCGATGCCGTACATCAGCGTGGCGTTGTATTGCTGCTTGGGCGCGCCGACCAACTGGCTCGCCCGGCGCGTCGAGCCGTCGGCCATTGGCACATTCATCGACCCGTCGAGCCAGGTGCTGTTGAGCTTGAAACCCAGCCCGTCGAACGGCGCGGGCAGAAAGGCCAGGCGGTCCTTGATCAGGTTGATCGACACGCCACGGACCTGCGCCGTCGAGGTGTTGAGGGGTTGCGAGATCGTGGTCTGAATACCCGTGCTGTCTGTGCTGCTGGAGCTGCCGACGAAGATTTCGTTTTTCAGGTCCTTCTGGAACAGCGCCATGGACAGCAGCGCGCCCTGGCCGAAGTAGTAATCGGCGGCCAGATCGTAGTTGTTGGACGTGATGGGTTTGAGGCTCGGGTTGCCACGGTTGATGCTGATAGCGCCGTCCACCTGACTGACGCTGTTCAGCGGCACCACGTATTCCGGATTTGGCCGACCCAGTGACTGGCTGTAACCCGCACGCAGGCGCACCGAGGGCGTCAGGTCGTAGAAGGCGCTGAACGAGGGCAATACGTTGTCGTAGCTGCCGGAGTTGCTGCTGGGGTTGAGTGTGCCGCTGTTGTTCTGAAAGGCCGAGGAATCGAAGCGGGTGTGTTCATAGCGCGCGCCACCGAGCACTTCGAAACGCTCGCCGCGATACCTGAGCAGACCGAAGCCTGCGGCAATGTCTTCCTGATAACTGAGGTCGTTCTGGGTGCTGAGCAGCATGCTGTTGGCTTGATCGAGCCGAAACAGTCCGGGGTTGTCGGCGAAGAAACGGTTGGTTGCCTTGTAGTAATCGCCCGCGTTGCTGAACGAGCTGGCAGGGAGGCTAGCTGCGCTGGTGGGCAGGAAGGTCTGTTGATCGATGTCCTGAGTGACCTCCATGCGTCGCCAGCTTGTGCCCACCTTGGCACCCAGTCCCCGGTCCTGCGGGTCGGTATTGAAACCGTAGGCTCCTTGCCATTCCTTGATGGTCTGCTGGCGCTCCAGCTTTTCCGGCTGAATGTTGAACAACTGATAGTTCGATGGCGTGTTGGCCGCCGAAGGGTTGGCGGGCGTGATGGTGGACATGTCGCGATTGTCGGCGTCCTGGCTCGTCAGGTCGTACTGGTAGCCGAAATTGGAGCCGTAAGCCGAGCGGAATTCAAACTGGCCGTCATCCTTGCGCTCATAGGTGCTGCGGGCCGCGTAGAGTTTGCTGGTCAGGCGCTGTTGATCGGCAGGCTTGAAGTCGACGTCCCAGATGGCCAGATCCGTTGCCGTGGTTTCCGGGAAGTAGTCAACGCGATAGCGATTGCGGCCCTGGGCATAGCTGCCGCTGACATCGGTGATGTTGCGCGGCGAGCGACCTTCAAGAATGTTCAGGTAGCGGTATTCGTCCGATTCGTAGCTGTAGTGCGCGCCGAGCAGCGATGAGTAAAGGTTTTCGCTGGGCTTGTATTCCAGGCGGCCCAGCAGACTCCAGCGATCCAGCCGGTTGGTGTACTGCGCCTGATCACGACGGTCCACCGACGGCGTGCCGGCCGCGCTGTAGTTGACGGTACGGATGTCCTTTTCCTGATCGCGACTGCGGTCGGAGAAACTGCCCGCCAGCATGTAGCCGAATTGTTTGTCCTCGCCGAAGCGGTCGTTGACTCTGCCGTCGATGATCGCGGAAGGGCTGGAAGGCCCGCCCGGTACGCTCATGTTGCTGTAGTGGCCGACCTTGGCGTCGGCAACGGCCTGAAAGCCGCTGTAGTCGAATGCGCTGATCGGCTGCAAATCCACGATCCCGGCAATCGCCGGTTGCAGGTCGGGCGTCAGGCTCTTGTAGACCGCCACACGTTTGAGGGCGACGCCGGGGATGGCTTCCAGGTCGGTCTGTCGGCCCAGCGCGAACCAGCCATCAGGAATCATCGCGCCGTCGAAGGTGGTCGTCGTGAAGCGCGAGGGCAGGCCGCGTATGGAGACGAAGCGACCTTCGTCTTCATCGAATTCGGTGGTCACGTCCGGGAGACGACGCAGGGAGTCGGCCACGTTCAGGTCGGGCTGCTGGCCCAGTTCATCGGACGAGATGAAGTCGGCGACCTGAGACGTGTTGCGTTTGGCGCGAATTTCCTCGCGGTTCTGTTTGACGTACCCCGTGACCGTGACGCTTTCCGCCGCTGGCGTATCGCTTTTGCCGGATGAATCCTGGGCAACTGCAGGGGTGATGAGGGTAAGCAGCACAGCGCCGGAAACAAGCGGGTAACAGGCACGGGTTCTGGTCATCATGGTGAAATCTCGTGGAGGCCGAAGAGGTCTGGCTTTTTATTTACGCTTAAAGTGTTAAATAAAAATGACTGGCTGTAATCGGTTGGAGATTTCATCAGGATTTGATGCGCGCCGTGTTCATAGGCAGGGCTGAAAAGGCTTTTGCTAAAGGTCTGCCTGGGCAGGCAGCTGCGTACGTTCGAAATCCAAATATTGTCATCAGATTTAAACATTAAGTGTGAAAATATGCGTCGTACTCACACGCACTCTGACAAAGGAGACGTTTCTTGCCCAATCGCACGCTCAATGAAGGGATTCACGTATCGGATAACGAGCGGTTCATTCTGGATGTCATCCGGCGTGAAGGCAGTATCAGCCAGTCCCGTGTCGGTCAACTGAGCCAACTGACCCAGCAGTCGACGCACCGGATCATCAGCGCGCTGCTGGCGCGCGACCTGTTGCAGGCCGGGCCGCCTGCCTCCGGTGCAGGACGCGGCAAGCCTTCGCCCAGCCTTCAATTGGCAGCCAGAACCGTTTTCAGCGTCGGCATCGCGATCAATACTGATTGCGCCATCCTGTCGTTGACCGCGCTGGATTGCGAACTGGTGGAGGAGGTGCGCTTCCGGTTTCCGCCGCTGAGTCGCCAGACCACGCTGGAGCGGTTGAGCACGGCGCTGGACAGGGTCTGTGTCCGCAATGGCGTGGACAAGGCGAGCCTGATCGGCGTCGGGTTCTCGATCAACGGCTACTTCGTCGCCAACCGTCGGCAGATCAACGCGCCGGAGCCGTTACGCGACTGGTCATTGATCGATCTGCAGCCACTGCTGGAAGAAACCTTCGGCCTGCCGGTCTGGATCGAAAACAGCGTCAGCGCGGCTGCCGTAGGCGAGAGCCTGTGCGGTGCCGGACGCTGGGCGCGTTCCTTTGTGTACCTGGGGTTCAACTACGGTTTCGGTGGCGGCCTGGTAATCGAGGGCAAACCGTTTTTCGGTGCCAATGGCAACGCTGGCGAACTCAGTTCGATACTGACGCGCGAAGAGCAGGAGGTGCGTCCGGCCCTGCGTTACCTGCTGGAAATGCTTCAGGAGCAGGGCGTTGACGTCGATTCCATCGAAGACATTTCGTTGCGGTTCGACCCTCGGTGGCCAGGCGTTGATGCTTGGGTCGACCGGGTGATGCCTTGCCTGAACCGCATCATCAACTCGCTCAGCGGCATTCTCGATCCTCAGGCCATCGTGTTTGGCGGGCAATTGCCGGTCGCGCTTGGCGAAGCGCTGATGGCGCGAGTCGAATACTGGGGCGGCGACCGCTACGGCATCACGGCCACACGACCCAGTCTGGTGATGGGGCAACAGAGTTGTGACGCCGCCGCCCGCGGCGCGGCGCTGATTCCGCTGCGGGCCTGCTTTTTCCTGTAAGCGGTTTTTCGTCTGTCCGGTCCATGAGGTTCAATAATGCGAACGCTGCACTGCCTGCTCATATTTCTGCTGACTGCCACAGCGACTGTCGCCCGGTCGGCCGAAAGACTGTATGCCTGCGGAGACGATCAGGTTCGCGAGTACCGTGTGCAAGCGACGAGTGCCAACGAGATCTGGCGCTGGAGTGCGGCTCAGGCGAAGGACTTGCCGGACGCCTACCGGCAGAAGCTGCTGTCGCATATCGACGAATGCAAGCCGGTCGAAGGTGGCCGCGCCATTCTGGTGACGTCTTCGACGGGCGGTGTGGTCTTGCTCGATCGGGCCTCGGGTCGGGTTCTGTTTAAAGCTTTGGCGCCGATGGCGCATTCGGCCGAGTACCTGCCCAACGGTTTGATCGCCGTCGCGTTGTCGATTGAGCCCAAGGGCGACCGGCTGCAGCTCTACGATCGGTACCGCAATGAAACGCCACTGTTCGAGACGCCGCTGCCCTCGGGGCACGGCGTGGTCTGGGATGAGCAGCGTCAGCGTCTGTTCGCGTTGTCCCATGACCTGTTGCAGGCCTTCACGCTGAGCGGCGACCGCGCATCACCCGTGTTGCAGGAATCTGAGCGCTGGACGTTGCCGGGAAGGCGCGATGGCCATGACCTGTCGGCGCTTGGCGATGGTCGTTATGCGGTCACAACCGATGATGGAGTCTGGCTGTTCAGCCCGGACAGCGGTGTGTTTTCGACGTTCGAGCCTTTACGCTCGGCTTCAAGGGTCAAGGCATTGAGCGTTATGGATGAGCGCATGGCCTGGGTCGAAGTGGAGCAAAGCTGGTGGGCCTTTGGTTTTCATCTGGCCGAGCGCGACGGTAGCGGCGGGGTGCGTGTGCCGGTCTCGGATCTGCATCTGTACAAGGTGCGCTGGGTGCATTGACCTGTCGGTCTCTGGCGGACTGCCTGCTCATTTTCCTGCGCCCATCTCGATCGCGCTTCGCAACCGGCTGGCATCCCTCGCAGGTGGCAGACCGAACAGGCGCACGTAGTCCCGACTGAACTGCGAGGGGCTTTCGTAGCCGACCTGATAGCCCGCACCGGCCGCATCCACAGCTTCGGCCACCATCAAGCGACGTGCTTCCTGTAATCGCAACTGACTTCGAAACTCCAGCGGACTCATTGAGGTCACGGCCTTGAAATGCGCGTGGAATGTGGAGCGGCTCATGCCCGCCAGTTCGGCGATGTCATCAATCCGGCAACCCTGTCGGTAGTGCTCGCGCATCCAGGCAATCGCCTTGGCAATCTGCCGCAGTCGGCTGTCTGCCCGGGCCAGTTGCCGGACGATGCCGTTGCCGCTCTCGCTCAGCAACCGATACAGCATCTCTCGGATGATGAGCGGTGCCAGTGCGTCGATATCCTTGGGTGTGTCCAGCAGACCGACAAGCCTGGCTGCGGCGTCAAGCAACTCCGGCGTGGTGGCGTTGAGTTCGATGCCAGCAGTCGGCAGGTCGCTCGTTTCGCTGGTATCCGGGTGCCGAAGCGCCAGTTCGCTCAGGATGGCCATGTCCAGATCCAGCACGAGACACAGGTACGGCAATGCTTCGCTTGCCTCGATGACCGAGCCCATGACCGGCATGTCCACCGACGCCACCAGATAGGTGGATGCATCGTACACATAGGACAAGGCACCAGCCGCGACTTGCTTGCGGCCCTGAACGATCAGGCAGAGGGTCGGTTCGTAGACCACCGGCATCGGCACGGTAGGCGCGCCCGAGCGAACCAGGCTGACACCTGCGACAGGCGTGGTGTGCATGCCGTCGGTCCTTGCATGCCGGCTGATGACGTCGATCAGTTTTTCAAGAGAACCCATAGCGGCTCCGGTCGCACGATGATGAAAACAGCCTTCAATCCCGTTCGGATAATCGTGCAAGAACGCAGGACGATCCGGCTACAGCGCAGCGCCTCCCTGACGGCAGACTGAACCCGACTGTTCAGAACTTCACATCCACAAGGAGGCCATCATGCCCGCTATCACTGCACTCGACCACTACCGCCTGCTCGGACGATCAGGTATGCGCGTCTCGCCCATGGCCCTTGGCACCATGACCTTCGGTGCCAACTGGGGCTGGGGCGCCGAGGCCGATCAGGCACGGCAGATATTCGATGCCTATGTCGACAAGGGCGGCAATTTCATCGACACCGCCGTCAACTACACCAACGGCGAGTCGGAGCGCATCCTGGGGCAGTTTCTCAAGGGCAAGCGCGAGCGCCTCGTCGTCTCGACCAAGTTCACCATGGCGCGTGATCCGGGTAATCCAAACTCGGGCGGCAACCATCGGCTGAACCTGATGCGTTCGGTCGAGACCAGCCTCAGGCAGCTCGACACTGACCGCATCGAATTGCTCTACCTGCATGCCTGGGACTTCACCACCTCCGCCGACGAAGTGATGCGTGCGCTCGACGATCTGGTGCGCGCCGGCAAGGTGCTTTACCTCGGTATCTGTAACACCCCGGCGTGGAAGGTCGCTGAGTTGCAAACCCTGGCGCTGCTGCGTGGCTGGTCGCCGCTGGTTGCGCTGCAGATCGAGTACAGCCTGGTCGAACGCAGTGTCGAGCACGAGCTGATTCCGATGGCCGAAGCGATGGGGCTTGGCGTGCTGCCGTGGTCGCCGCTGGGTGGCGGCATTCTGAGCGGCAAGTACAGCCGCGACGATCTGCAGCAGGTCAGCGAAGCGGGGGTTTCGACCACGCGCAAGGGCGTGATCAGTTCATCGGGGCATATGACCGAGCGATCGCTGGAGATCGCCAGTGTCGTTGGCGATATCGCGAAAGACATCGGCGTCACGGCTTCACAGGTCGCGCTGGCCTGGACGCTCATGAACCCGGCCGTGGTTGCGCCGGTACTGGGTGCCAGGACGCTGGCGCAGGCGCTGGACAATCTGGCCGCACTTGATCTGCAACTGGATGAGGAGCAGGTCGCCCGGCTGGATCAGGTCAGTGCGCCCGCGCCGATCTTCCCCGAGCGCTTCGTGTCGCGGCCCATGGTTCAGCAACTGATCTTCGGCGGTGCCCGGCTGCAAAACCGGATGTGACAGCTTCGAAAATGCCCGCTCATCCTGGGCGGGCCTTCTGCTCTTCAATGCCGTGACGGCCAAAGGAGTCTTTAGATGCACATTTCCATTCTGAAAAAAATCCACGCGTTGGCGCTGGCAGTGGCGGCCCTGATTGGCACCGGGCTGATTTCCGGCAATGCTCATGCCGCTTGCGCCCCGGATACCGAGGCATACAACAAGCAGCTCGTGACTCAGGCCTTTGATCGCTGGGCGGCTGGAGGAACGACCTTCTTCACTGACATGCTGTGGCCGGATGTGGTCTGGACCATAAAGGGTTCGGGTCCCAGCGCGGGCGTTTATCGAGGCGTCGATTCATTCGTTCAGCAGGCGGTGCAACCGTTCGTGTCGCGGTTGTCCAGTCCGGTCAGGCCGGTAAGCAAACGCGTCTGGGCAGAGGGTGATCACGTCATCGTGCAGTGGGACGGCGTTGGCGTGGCGCGGGACGGACAGGCTTACAACAACAGCTACGCGTGGATCTTTCACATGCGTGACGGCAAGGCGTTTGAAGCCACTGCGTTTCTCGACCTTGCACCTTACGACGAGGTGTTGCGACGGATTCCGGTGCCTGCCGCGAGCGGCGGATAGAAGATTTTCATTCGTGCGATAGACATTTATTGATGTCGATCAGCATCAAAGTCGTTGACGGCTACGATTACGTTCATCATCATAGCGCCATCTTCAGCCAATCGACCCGCGAAGGAATTCCCATGACGACTCCTAAACCTGTAGCACTGGTGACCGGCGCTTCTTCCGGTATCGGCGAAGCCACTGCCAATGCGCTCGTTGCGGCAGGCTATACCGTGTACGGAACCAGCCGGAAAGGGAATCAGAGCGGACAGCGTAACTTTTCGATGCTGGCCCTTGATGTGACGGACGATGCGTCCGTCGAGGCGGCGATCAAGGAACTGCTGGTGCTGGAAGGGCGCATCGATCTGCTGGTCAACAACGCCGGATTCGGGCTTGCGCCTGCAGCAGCAGAAGAGAGCTCAATCCAGCAGGCCAAGGCGATCTTCGACACCAACTTTCTGGGCATTGTGCGCACCACTCGTGCGGTCATGCCGCACATGCGTCGGCAGGGCAGCGGCCGAATCATCAACATCGGTTCCATTCTGGGCATCGTGCCGGTGCCGTTCGTTGCGCTGTATGCAGCCAGCAAGCACGCAGTGGAAGGGTACTCGGAATCTCTGGATCACGAATTGCGCACCTTTGGCATCCGGGTCACGATCATCGAGCCTGGCTACACCAAGACCTCGTTCGAAACCAACAACCTCGAAGCCGACGCCAAGCTTGAGCTCTATCAGGACGTGCGGGCCAGGGTGTCCAAAGCGGTCAACCACGCCATGGCCAATGCCGACAGCCCGGAGGTAGTCGCCCAAGTGGTGCTCAAGGCTGCGCGTGCCGAGCGTCCCAAGTTGCGTTATACCGCCGGTAAAACCGCTGGCCAGTTTCAATTCATGCGCCGCTTTGCGCCAGCGGGTTTTCTGGATGCGGCCATCCGCAAGAACCTGAAACTGGACGCAAAATCACCTTCGCAGGCACGCCCGTCTCACCAGCCAGGTTGATCCGGCTGGCATCGCCCGAGCAATCCATGTTCGCCAGACGCGCGTTTACTCACTACAGTGGTTCCCGATGGCAACTTCAGGAGGAGCCCGATGACGCTTCCAAAAGCGCTGGCGTTTGATGTCTTCGGTACAGTGGTTGACTGGCATTCGGGTATTGCCCGCGAAACCGCAGCGTTTCTGGCGAACAACCTGCCTTCGGTCAGCCCGGCCGAGTTCGCGTTGCAGTGGCGCAAGCTGTACGCCCCGGCAATGCGCGAGTGCATCAATGAGGCAAGGGGCTTCGTGGTGCTGGACACCTTGCACCACGAGACGCTGCAACAGCTGTTGACGACCCACGGCCTGGACGTCGGCCGGATTCAGCCCGATGAGTTATGGCGGCTCGCCCATGCCTGGCGCCGACTGGATCCCTGGCCCGATGTGCCTGAAGGGCTGGTGCGACTGCGCGAGCATCTGCCTGTCGTGACCCTGTCCAACGCCAACGTCGAGCTGATGATCGCGATGAACCGCTACAACGGCTTGCAGTGGGACGCACTGCTGGGAGCCGAATTTGCCCAGACCTACAAACCGGAGCCTGCCGCCTACCTGACGACAGTCGATGCACTGGGCCTGAAACCCCAGCAGTTATGTCTGGTGGCGTGCCATCACAGCGATCTGGCGGCAGCCAGGGATTGCGGCCTGATGACGGCTTTTGTCCATAGGCCCATGGAGTACGGTGGAGCGCCTGCGCCCGACGCGGATTATGCCCAGGACTGGGACTACGAAGCCGACAGTCTCATCGATCTCGCCCGGCAGCTTTGCACTGCACCCTGAACCTTCCGACGATACAGCGCTCACTTGTTAAGCCGCCGCGTTGAGTGACCGCGCTGTCCCATTGCCGATAAGGAATTCGCATGCACCAAGCCTCGCCATCGCTTTCGTCGACGACTTCGCTGGCCGGACCTGTAGAGCGTGAGCTCAGCCTGCGCGCTGTGGTTACCGGAATCGTGCTCGGTATCCTCCTGACGCCTTCCAATGTGTACGCGGGACTCAAGATCGGCTGGTCGTTCAACATGTCGATCATTGCCTTGCTGATCGGCTATGGCATCTGGCAGGGGCTGGCCCGGCGTTCGAGTACGCAATTGCCCTGGACCCTGCACGAAAGCAACATCAACCAGACGGTCGCTTCTGCCGCCGCATCGATCATTTCCGGCGGGCTGGTTGCGCCGATTCCTGCCTACACGCTGCTCACCGGCCAGCAACTGGATGCGATTCCGATGATCGCCTGGGTGTTCTCGGTGAGCTTTCTGGGCATCTGGATCGCCTGGTACCTGCGCCCGTCGTTGCTCAACGACAAGGCGCTAAAGTTTCCCGAGGGCATGGCGACGCTGGAAACCCTGCTGCACATCTACAACCACGGCCATGAAGCCGCGACACGTCTCAAAGTGCTGCTGAGCGCTGCATTGCTGTCGGCATCGGTCAAGTGGGTCGACACTTTCATGTGGGCCTTGCCACGCTGGTCGCCGAACGCACAGCTGGAGCGTTTGACCTTTACCGCCGACCCCTCGCTGCTGCTGGTGGGCTTTGGCGCCATCATCGGCATTCGCGTGGGCCTGACGTTGCTGCTCGGTGCCGCTCTGGCGTGGGGCGGGCTGGCGCCCTGGCTGCTGGAGCAGGGGCTGGTGCAGTTGCCGCCCGACAGCAGCGGACCACAGTTCGCCGCGCTGGTGGAGTGGTTGTTGTGGCCGGGCGTGAGCCTGATGGTCTGCTCGA
The DNA here is from genome assembly GCF_030209155.1 of Pseudomonas sp. fls2-241-TYG-175. Taxonomy (NCBI): domain Bacteria; kingdom Pseudomonadati; phylum Pseudomonadota; class Gammaproteobacteria; order Pseudomonadales; family Pseudomonadaceae; genus Pseudomonas; species Pseudomonas sp. fls2-241-TYG-175. The sequence continues at coordinate 63,297 of NZ_JARVSO010000001.1, forward strand.
CACTCGCGTCGCTGGCGATACGGCTTTGGTCACTGCACAAAACCACCCGGGCGGAGGGCGGCAAAACCTGGACCCTGCCCAAGCCTGGACCGGCGGCCGGTTTCGCGCTGGCAATCGTGTTGGTGGTCAGCCTGCAGGCCCTGTTGTTCGGCATCAATCTGTGGATGGCGCTGCTGACCATTCCATTGGCCATCTGCCTGGCTGCAGTGGCTGCCCGAGTGGTCGGCGCCACTGGCATTCCACCCATTGGCGCCATTGGCCAGCTTTCCCAGTTGAGCTTTGGCATCGTCGCGCCGGGTCAGGTGCCGATCAACCTGATGAGCGCCAACACCGCAGGTGGCTCGGCCGGGCAATGCACCGACCTGATGAACGATTTCAAGGTCGGCCGCGCCATTGGTGCGACACCGCGCAAACAATTGATCGCGCAAACCCTGGGGATCTTCGTCGGCAGCATTGTTGGCGTGTTTGCCTATCTGGCCCTGATCCCCGACCCGCAGAACATGCTCCTCACTGAAGAATGGCCTGCGCCCGCCGTCGCTACCTGGAAAGCCGTGGCACAAACCCTGACCCACGGGCTGGACTCGCTTTCCACGAGCATCCGCTGGGCGATCTTCATCGGCGGGCTGGCCGGGCTGCTGCTGGGCATTCTCGACAGTGTGTTGCCCGCACGCCGCGCCAGATTCCTCCCCAGCACCGCCGCGCTGGGTCTGGCCTTTGTGCTGCCCGCATCGGTATCGCTGATGATGGCCCTCGGCGCAATCGTGACCTGGCTGGTGAGCTGCCGCTGGGCGAGCCTGACCGAGCGATTCGCGATTACCGCGGCTGCGGGGCTGATTGCAGGGGAGAGTATTACCGGGGTGGGGGCGTCGTTGTGGCAGATGGTGGGGAATGGTTGAAGTGCAGAGATATGCTTTTGCACGCAGGGCGCGGGATATTTTGGCGGTTTCATCTAATGCGTTGGATGTGCAGGTTTTGCTGCTGGGCCCCGGCAGATCGCAGGTAAGCTGCCTCTTATCAAATAACCTGTAACTTACTGAAGAGAAAAGATTTTTTAGGAGCGCGCTTGGTCTGGGCGGCAATCCGATAGGAGCTTACAGACAGAAAATCAGCGACTGAACTGACGCAATCGCGGGCAAGCGCGCTCCTACGGTCCGTGTTTGCTGAGCGACAGCGCTACGTCGAAGACATGGCGGGGCATCACACAGTTCGCTGCTTTGTATGGTTCCGCTGCACATCAAAGCAGCGAAGCCCTCTCGAGCAGCTCTGACAGGCCTTCAGGTACGAGGGGAGATTCAGCCGAGAAGCTGGACGCTTTACGCCACGCTGCCCTGAAACACGATCCGTCGCTCTCATACCCGTCCAGCAGGAGCTTTTCGTAAACAGTCACGTCATCAAACGCCGCGTCATACACCTGGACTATCTCGTGTCCGGGCTTGCCAGCGTAAGTGAAAATGCTTTCCAGCGTGCCGATCAGTCGCAGGTTGCTGATTGATAGGCCTAGCTCTTCCTGGACTTCCCGGACGATGGCATCGCTGCTTCTTTCGCCAAACTCGATACCTCCGCCGACGGGGCGAAAGAAGGTTTGCTGTTTGGCCTCGTCGTAGAACTCATTCACCAGAATCTTCCCTTGGTGATGGAAGATGCAGATGGCGAGGGGACGAATGCGTTGTAACGACATGGTGGGAACTTCCTTGTGAGTAAACAGCGCTGTGAGCTCAGCCTTTTTTTTGCGAATGCGTCATTGTGTGGCTTTTCGATGACATTGAGGCGCTGGTCAAAGCAAGACAGTCTGGGTATGACTGAATTATCCAACAAGCGACTTCAAAAGAATGTGCCGATTCCACGGTCCGCAATAGTTGGGGATGTATGCGATCAGCACATAGCCGATGCGCTGATACCAACCGGCAACCCCGTCATCCAGCGTTTCAATGATTGAATCCACGCAGCCTCTTTCGAGCGCCAGCGCCTCTAGCTTGTGCAGTGCCTCGGCGCCGAGCCCGGTTCCGCGCCATTGTTGATCGACCCACAGGAAATTGACAAACAAGCGTTGAAACTCTGTGCGGCCTGTAGCACCACCCATGAGCAACGAGTCTTCAGTGAGCGCACAGGCAATGGCTTTGGCATTTCCGCCTAGTGGCTCGGATAAATCGCGTCCGGTGTCGATGACGCCATTTCTAATGCTCTGCAGAACGTCACTACCGACCTTGTCATCGGTTATCCATTTTCTCATTTCTGTGCTCCATGCATGTGTGTGCCAAATACACAAGCAAACGAAGTGCCAAAGCGGTCGGTGTCCAGAATGAGCTCCGGAAAAATGCGCTGACAAGTTGGCGCGCGCTCTTCTACAAAAAGCGCGCGCCTGATAAACCCTGCGGGTCAATCACGATAAACAGGGTAATCCGTATACCCCTCGGCATTCCCGCCATACACCGTCGCCGGGTTCAGCGTATTCAAGGGCCAGTCATGTTTGATCCGCGCAGGCAGGTCGGGGTTGGCCATGAACGGGCGGCCGAACGCAACGAAGTCTGCCAGTCCTGAGTCCAGCAATCTGGCACCCGATTCGGCGTTGTAGCGACCTGCGTAGATGATCGCGCCCTTGAACGTGTCGCGTACTGCACGGCGGAAGGTTTCCGGCATGGCAGGGGCGTTGTCCCAGTCGGCTTCGGCGATGGACAGGTACGCGATGCCCACATCCTGAAGGATCTTGATCGCCTCGATGTACGTGGTGTGCGGGTCTTCCTCGACCATGCCCAGGTAAGTGCGGGCTTCGTCGGTGGTCGTGAACAGTGGCGCAAAACGCACGCCGACCTTTTCCTTGCCGATGCATTCGGCCACGCCAGCGACCACTTCGCGCAGAAAACGCAGGCGGTTTTGCAGGGAGCCGCCGTACTGGTCGGTGCGAAGGTTGCTGTGAGCAGAAATGAACTGGTTGACCAGATAGCCATTTGCGCAGTGCAGTTCGATACCGTCGAAGCCGGCTTCCATGGCGTTGCGCGCAGCCTGAATGTAGAGCTGGATCAGTTCCTGGACTTCATCGGTGCTCAGCGCTCGTGGAGCGGAAGGTGGAACCAGTTCGCCTGCGCCGGGGGCGGTTTCGATGAACACGCTGACGCGATCGGTGGCAACGGCAGAGGCCGACACCGGGGCATCGCCGTTTGGCTGCAAGGCGGTATGCGATACACGGCCCACATGCCAGAGCTGGGCGAAGATCACGCCGTCTTTGGCATGAACGGCTTCGGTCACTTTGCGCCATCCGGCGATCTGCTCTGCGGTATGAATACCTGGAGTCCAGGCGTAACCCTGACCGCGCGGCTCGATCTGCGTGCCTTCAGTGACCAGCAGGCCAGCACCGACGCGCTGTTGGTAATACTCGGCCATCAATTCGTTGGCGACGTTGCCCGGTTGTGTGCTGCGCTGGCGGGTCAGCGGCGGCAAGACAATGCGGTTTTTCAGGGTGTGGGAACCCAGTTTGGCTGGGGTGAAGAAAGCGCTGTTTTTCATCGGTGTACCTTGTTTGGTCTGATTAGACCAGTCGACTAGTATTTGGGTGAAAATAAAACCGCGTGCCAGGCACACGGTTTCATGAGCTGCTGAAGAAAAATACTGGCCTGCGGATCAGCCAAGCATCTTCAGAAGCTTGTCGGCCACTGCAGCCGAGCTGGCGGGGTTCTGACCCGTGACCAGTTGGCCGTCAACGACCACGTGGACTTGCCAGTCAGCGACTTTGGAGTAGTGGCCGCCAAGGCGTTGAAACTCGTCTTCGATCAGGAAAGGCACGACGTCGGTCAGGCCGACCGCAGCTTCTTCGGCATTGGTGAAGCCGGTCACTTCGCGGTGTTGGATCAACGGCTTGCCATCTGCTCTGACTACGTGACGCAACACGCCCGGCGCATGGCAAACGAAGCCATGAGGCTTGTTGCTGCGATCAAAGGCTTCAATCAGCGCGATGGAATGCTTGTCTTCTGCCAGGTCCCACAGCGGGCCATGACCGCCTGGGTAGAACACCGCATCAAAGTCATCAGCGCTGACATCGGCCAGGCGACCGGTAGTGGCCAATGCCTGCTGAGCAGCAGGGTCATTGCGGAAACGATCAGTCTCGGCGGTCTGTGCATCCGGCTCATCGCTCTTCGGATCCAACGGAGGCTGGCCGCCCGCTGGCGAAACCAGTGTGATCTCTGCGCCAGCGTCCTTGAAGGCGAAGTAGGGGGCGGCGAATTCTTCCAGCCAGAAGCCGGTTTTCTTGCCGGTGTTGCCGAGCTGATCGTGTGAGGTCAGAACCATCAAGATTTTCATAGCGCACCCTGTAAGTTGGTCAGGCATCAGCGACGTGCAATGAATTTGCGTGTCCCGAGTACCTGTGGAATAGGTTGACGGGGCGCAGCATAGTTTCTAATTAGACCAGTCGTCTAGTGGTTTTTTTAACCCGAGGTTTTTCACCACCGGATGTGGCAAACTCTCGGTCCTTCGAATACGACTGGTCTATTGCCTGGTAATCCGCCCCATGAAACCGACCTACGACGACACCCGCCAACACCTGCTCGACACCGGCCACCGGATGATGGCCGAGCGAGGCTTCACCAGCGTCGGCTTGAACGAACTGCTGCAGGCGGCAGGCGTGCCCAAGGGCTCGTTCTATCACTACTTCAAGTCCAAGGAACTCTACGGCCAGGCCTTGCTGGAGGACTACTTTGTCGGCTACCTCGCTGACATGGAGCGACGTCTCACGCTGCCCGGTCTGAGCGCTTACGAGCGTTTGATGGACTACTGGCAGGGCTGGCAGGATCGCTGCGTGCCGGACGGGCAGGGCGACGAATGTCTGGTGGTCAAGCTCAGTGCCGAGGTGTCGGACCTGTCCGAAACCATGCGTCTTACGTTGCGTGACGGTACGGAGCGGGTCGTGTCGCGTATCACTGTTTGCATCGAGCAAGGACAAGCCGACAAGTGCCTGCCTGTCGGCGATCCCCGTGCACTGGCGGAGACGCTTTATCAGCTTTGGCTGGGGGCCAGTCTGCTGAACAAGTTGCAGCGCACCGGGCAGTCACTGGGCAGGGCGATGGAGACGACGAAGCGGTTGCTGAGTGTTTGATCGAACGCAACAGCCCGACTAGGTGGAATGACTGAGAATTGAATCGAGCAAGCCTGGAAAGCGTCTTTCAAGCTCATCCTTGCGAAGAGAGTTCATGTGGGTTGTACCAACCGTGCGGGTGCGCATCAATCCCGCATCACGCAGAACCCTGAAGTGATGAGAGACGCTTGATTTGGGGCGCCCTCCATCCAGCTCACCGCAGGTCGCTTCGGCCATGCTGTCGAGACGGCGGATGATCTCCATGCGTACAGGGTCGCTCAAGGCATAGAGAACACGCTCAAGAACGAACTCACTGGCTTCCGGATGTTTGAGTGCTCTCATGATCAGCAACCTTTAACGCAGAACGGTTGGAGCGGATGCGAGGTTTTCAGCGCACCTGACCTCTGAAAGCATCAAGGTTTTCACGAAGCCAATCGGACAACGAGCGGGGCGCGTTACCGGTGAGGTCTTCTACCGTGAAGGTCCGTTCTGTCAGTACGCAGTCATGGAAAACCCGGTCAAGCCCCACGAGAATTTCAGCCACGAACGGAGAGAGTCCGTCGGCAACCAGCGCAGCATGCTGGGCGGCGGGAGTCCTGTGGGTATAGCTGACAGCGTGACCTAGCAAAACGGATAGTTCCTCGGCAATTTGCGGCATGGTCCAGTTTCCAGATCCTGTCAGGTGATAGGCACGCCGGGAGCCTTTCTCCACATCTTCCAGTAGCGCTATACGCGCACAACTGGCCACGTCTCGAGTGTCGATCAGGTTGACGCGCCCATGCCCTGCGGCACCGGCCCAGGTGCCCGCAGCAATGGCATTGCCGGCGCGTTTGAGTACGTCCATGAATGTGGTGGGTCTCAATACGGTAGAAGCCAGGGATTGCTGACCCAGATGAGCTTCTATCGTTGAATGCCAGGCGAATGGATTCATAGGGGTCGATGGCCCCATGACCGAGAGCTTTACGATGTGCTGCACACCTGCTTCTACGGCAGCGTCAATGAGGGCAATTTCATTGGCGACCTGTTGCACAGACGTACCGTGAGCAATGAACAGTTTATCGACATCTGCAAGCGCCTTTCCGAGCGTTGACGGTTGATCAAAATCCACTGTCGCAGACGCCAGCTTCGCGATGGAGGGCGGGGATGATTGGTGGCGTGTAAGCGCCACCAGGGTGACCGGGTCAGGTGCGAGTTGATTAATCAACTGCATGCCTACGCGGCCCGTAGCGCCTGCAATGGCGATGCGCAGTGGTTTCGTTTGCCTGTTGGATGGGTCAATCATGATGAATTTTCCGTATCATGGAACGATCAGTCCATCTATCCTGTACTGATCGTTCCAGCGTGTCAACGGAGGAATCATGAGCGGTAAACCGCAATATGATGAAAATGCGGTGTTGAAAGCCGCTACAGGCGTTTTCTGGCGCCATGGGTATGCAAATGCCTCTGTGAGCGATCTGACCGAGGCGACGGGGCTGTCTCGATCAAGCCTGTATCAGCGCTTTCAAGACAAGGACGGGCTCTTCAACGAGTCCCTCCAGCTGTATACCGAGCGCGTATTTGCCCGGATGAAATCGACTCGCGTACAGACCTCCAAAGCGAGCGTGGAAGCGCTGCTACGTGAGTTTCTGCCCAAAGAGTCTGATGTAACGCGTCCGTCAGGCTGTCTGATTTCGCGCAGCAACGCTGAGCAGGAAGGTCTTAGTGCCGCAGGAAAGAGCGCTGCGAACGCTGCTGCCTGCAAGCAGCGGCAGATTTTTCTGGAGATTTTGATGGATGGGCAAGTGGCAGGTGAGATCGAGCGCGACGTGGATGTGGATCTGTTGGCCTGGTATTACTTCGGAATATTGCAGTCGATTGTAAATCTGCCTCTGGTGGGTGCTAACAGCCAGACGCTTACCCGTCTCATTGACGTCGCCATGCTCGCATGGCCGCAAGGCAAGGCGTGAATGACGGTCGTGTTGAGGCTGCTTCGCCGACATCCGGAGACCCGTTGGCTGAACAGGTTGGCGTCGCTTCGATCAAGGCTTGCTTACATATAATTGGTAACTAATTGTTGGCTGATTGCCGCCCCGCATTTGATGTATACCCTTTTTCTTTTTTTGCCGTCGCCGCTGCACGAAGAGTGAAGGGTGAAGGGTGAGCGTTAAGGACTGACCATGAAGCCCGAAAGCCAACCCGCCATGCAGGCGAAAAGCGGCCCGATTACGTTTGCATGCAATGGATGCGGAATCTGCTGCAAAGGACGCCTCATACCTCTCACGCTACAAGAGGCCGAGGAATGGCTGGATCGCGGTAACGATGTCGCCGTCATACTTGAAGCGTTCGACCACTCGACCTACCTCGATCCGGCGCACTACGCCCACAGCGTCAAGCGCGCTGCGGAAGTGATCAGTGGCGAGGCACGCATCCAGGTGGTCGCCGTCTTTGCGGGTAACGCGCTGACACAGTGTCCGAGTCTGGGTGAGGATAACCGCTGCGGAATCTACGAAGACCGGCCGCTGGTCTGTCGAATCTATCCCATGGAAATCAACCCGTTTCTGACCCTGCGTCCTGAAGAAAAGGTGTGTCCGCCGGAAGTCTGGGAGTCGGGCGACGTGTTGTTTTCCGATCGGGTCGTTGACCCTGTCCTGGAAGATCAGATTCAACGCTCTCGCCAGGCTGACCGAGACGACGCCGGGGCCAAGATTGCCGTGTGTGAACAGATGGGAATGAACGTCGCCGCCTGGAAAGGCGATGCCCTGGCTGTTTATCTGGCTGACCGCGTGTTACTGCGACAGGCCATAAGGCTCGTCAGGGCTGGGGATCCTGGGCCTGCAAACGTGTTCTGGAAAGTTCGTGCCGATGATGCCGATCTTCATCGCCGTCTGGACTTGGCGGGCGTTGAAATGGATTTTGGAAAACAGACTGACTACATCTTTCATTCCGTTGCCGTATGAGCCTGCCGGGTGGTGGTTGTGCTTTTACGGAATGAAAAAATACCGAGACGTCAGCGCAACCGTTGATACGCCAGCAACCGGTGCTCGGTCGCTCGAAACAGGCCAACCAGAGTAAATGCCACCAGCATGTAGAGCAGCGCAGCTATCCCGTAGGCCTGAAAAGTCTTGAAGGTGGCAGCGTTGACGTCGGTAGCAATTTTCAGAATATCGGGCACCGTTGCGGTAAAGGCGATGGCCGTGGCGTGCAGGACAAAAATGACTTCGTTACTGTAAGCGGGGAGTGCCCGGCGCAACATGCCGGGTATCAGCACGTGAAGGAACAGTCCGCTGCGCGTCATGCCCAACGCCAAAGCAGCCTCGATCTCGCCACGGGGTGTGGTGCGCAATACGCCGGAGAGAATTTCGATGGTATAGGCACAGGTATTCAAGGCCAGCGCCAGAATCACGCAATGCATACCGTCCTTGAAGAACCACCACAAGCCCGGCGACTCCCTGATGACGCTCAGACTGGCCATGCCGCTGTAGATAATCAACAACTGGACGAACAGCGGCGTACCGCGAAACACCAGGGTGTAGAGCCTGACCGGCAGAGCGAACCATGGGCTGCTGTAGGTGCGTATCAGGGCCAACGGTATTGCGGCGAGCAAACCAATGGCGGCGGACGTTACCAGTAGCCATAACGTGACGGCCAGACCGCTCCAGTGGTAACCGTCTGACCACAGGAAATTCGGCCCGAACTCTTTCAGTATGTCGATCACGATAGCCTCCGCTTTGGCTCGATGCTGTAACGCCGCTCAAGCTGTTTGAGCGCAACACTTGAAAGGATTGCGAAGGCAAGGAATATCGCGGCAACCACCAGGTAGAAAAACATCTGCCTTGAAATCGCGTTACCGGCCTGCTTGGCTACCTGCACCATGTCGTTGAGACCCAGCAGCGAAATCAGTCCGGCACCTTTCAACAGGACTTGCCAGATATTGCCGAGGCCAGGCAACGCAAAGCGCATCATCAACGGAAACCGGATGCGGCGCAGCACTTGCCAGTGACTCATGCCGTAAGCACGAGCGGCTTCCAGTTGCCCAGGTGGAATGGCCTGGAACGCGCCGCGAAAGGTCTCCACGCAGTACGCTCCATAAATGAATCCCAGCGTTGCGATGGCAGTGCCGTAAGGGTTCAAAGGCCATGAATCCTGGCCAAACGCTTGCGCCATCTGGTTCAGTCCGATCTGTGCGCTGTAGTAAATGAGCAGCATCAGGACCAGGTCCGGAACACTGCGCACCAGTGTGGTGTAGAGGGTCGCGATCAGCCTCAGCGGTGCCAGTGGCGCCAGTTTTGCCAAGGCTCCCAGCAGGCCGAGCAGGACCGCGACGCAGGCAGCCCAGATGGCCACCTGAACGGTCAACCATGCCCCCTGAAAAATGAGATAGCCGTACCCCTCAAGGAACATGATTTCAGGCTCCGCAGTGGTGGTTTATTGAGGCGAAATGTCGAAGTCGAAGTATTTTCTGGCGATACGGTCATAGGTGCCGTTTTCGTGAATCTTCTTGAGCGCCTGGTTGATGTCGGTGGCCAGCGCGGTGTCACTCTTTCGCAAGCCGATTCCTGTTCCCGGCCCGAATATTTCGGGTGATTTGACGACGTCGCCGGCGTAGCTGAAACCCTTGCCTATCGGCTTCTTGAGCAAGCCTTCATTGATCGCGATGGCGTCGTCAAAAGCAGCATCGAGCCTTCCGTTGATCAAGTCCGAATAGGTCAGGTCGCTGCTTTGATAAGGCACTACTTCTACACCCTTCAAGCCCCACATCCGCTTGGCATAGACTTCGAACACGCTGCCTTGCTGCACACCAATGCGCTATGACCTTGCGCAAGGCATTGCAGATACTGATCGACCGAGGTGTGCTTGAGCGTCGCGGCAACCGTGGAACCTTCGTGACGGCACCAGGCGTTGAGCGGCCACTCAATACGATGGCGCGCAAGGGTATCGCCCAAGTGGTTGAACAGGCCGGGGCTCGCCCAGGCAGCAAGCTGCTCTACTTTGAGCAAACCGCTGCAAGTGCTCGCGTCGCCAGACTGCTGAAGATCCAGGAAGGGGACGTGCTACTCACCATCAGGCGTCTGCGCACAGTGGACCAGAAGCCCTTCTGCATCGAGACCAGCTACATCCCCGCCGCCAAAGTCCCTGAACTGGTTGCTGCCGACCTGATTGAAGGGGCGTCGCTGTATGCGCTGTTGTCGGAGCGCTATCAGATCGAAATAGAAAGTGATGAAGGGACGTTAAGCGTTGCCACGATGAACGACCAGGAGGCCCGGTTGCTGGAGGTTGAACCCGGCACAGCCGCATTGGTTTATCGAGGCGTGATATTCGATACCCAAGGGCAGCCGGTCGAGTATCTGGTCTCGGTCAACCACCCCCAACGCGTCGTGTTCAAACTGGCAGACAGTCGGATCAATGGTTTCCATGCCCGTCCCTAGACCGCCGGATGCAGGCCAAAAACAATTTGACATATGTTATTTGTGATCACATATTGAGCGCATAAGAACGCCAATATGAGCCAGATCCATGACCGACAGTCCGACCCTCCTGCCCAGCATGCGCCAGGTTTCTCGCGATACCCTGCAGGATCAGATCTACCGTCAGATCCGTGAAGCGTTGATGAGCGGTCGTTTCCAGCCGGGCCAGAAGGTAACGATCCGTGGCCTCGCCGAGGCGCTGGGTTCCAGCCCGATGCCGGTCCGTGAAGCACTCAATCGCCTCAGTGCAGAGAATGCCTTCGAAGTCACCGAAACCTCACGTCTGCGCGTCCGCATGATGACGCCCGAGCGACTGCGCGAGATCCGCGACGCGCGGGTTGCGCTCGAAGGCCTTCTGGCCGAGAAAGCGGTCCTTCTGCTCAAGGACATCGACCTCAAGGAAATCAGCCACCTCTGTGACCAGATGCAGCAGGCCGCCGACAGCGTCGATGTGCCCCGTTATCTGTGGACCAACTTTGCCTTCCACCGGCGTATCTACGCGGTAGCGAACGCTGAGCTGACCATCGCCGCCGTTGAGAATTTCTGGCTGCACATGGGCCCGTGCTTTGCGCTGGTGGCACCCGACAAGGCGCACCTTCAGCGCTCGATGGAGGCACACAACCGCATCGTTCAGGCGCTTGCCGAGCGCGATGGGGCTGCGGCCCGGGCGGCAGTCACCGACGACATCATGCAGGCCGCCGATTCTCTGGCGCGCCTGATCGTCAAGAGCGGCCGTTCAAGGTCGTCTGTCTCTGGAGCAAAAAAAGCATGAGCGTTCTCGATCGACTGATTCCCTATAGCGGCCTGCGAGTCCTGATCTCTGGAGGTGCCGCCGGCATTGGTGAAGTACTGGCGGCGGCTTACATGGAAACCGGTGCACACGTGCATGTGTGTGATGTCAGCGAAGCCGCCCTCGCATCGTTTCGCGACCGGTATCCAGAGAGTGTCGCCACCCAAGCGGATGTGGGTGATCCTGCGCAGATCGAAGCGGTGTTCAAGGTTCAGCGCGAGCGCTTCGGCGGTCTCGATGTGCTGATCAACAACGCCGGGATCGCAGGTCCTACGGCGGGCATCGACGCCATCACCGATGAAGAATGGCAGCGCACTGTCGACATCAACCTCACTGGGCAATACCGCTTTGCTCATCACGCGGTTCCGCTGCTCAAGGCATCGCCCAACGCGCACATGATCCACATTGCTTCCGTTGCCGGCCGCCTGGGTTACGCCTGGCGCACACCGTATGCGGCGACCAAATGGGCCATTGTGGGTTTGATGAAATCGCTGGCATCCGAGTTGGGCGAAAGCGACATCCGCGTCAACGCGTTACTGCCCGGCATCGTCGAAGGCCCACGCATGGACGGTGTGATTCGTGCCCGTGCCGAACAGATGAAGGTGCCTGAAGCCGAGATGCGCGAGGAGTACCTGAAAAAAATATCGCTCAGACGCATGGTCACCGCTGAAGACGTCGCGGCGATGGCGTTGTTCCTGTGTTCGCCCGCCGCGCGCAACGTGACCGGCCAGGCCATCAGCGTGGATGGCAACGTCGAGTACCTCTAGACGTCTCGATCTGAACGAAGATAACGGCCGTACGTATTCCGGTCGGGCAACCCCAATCACTTTCTCGCCAAGAACAAGAATGGAGAAGACTCATGCCCAAAAAACGCCCGGTGATCATCACCTGCGCCGTCACCGGCGCCATCCATACGCCCTCGATGTCGCCGCATTTGCCGATCACGCCGCAGGAAATTGCCGACGCGGCCATCGGTGCCGCTGAAGCGGGTGCATCGATTGTTCACCTGCATGCTCGCGACCCCCATGACGGTCGGCCCAGTCAGGACGTGGGTCTGTTCCGCCAGTTTCTGCCACAGATCAAAGCCAGCAGTGATGTGATCATCAACATCACCACCGGCGGCGCGCCGACCATGGGTGTGGAAGAGCGTCTGCAGCCGGTGGCGCAACTCAAGCCCGAGTTGGCGTCGCTGAACATGGGCTCCATGAACTTCGGTTTGTACGAAATGCTTGATCGCTTCACCGAGTTCAAGCATGACTGGGAGCGCCCATACCTGGCCGAAAGCGATGACCGGATTTTCCGTAACACTTTCCGCGATATCGCTCACATTCTCGATACCTGTGCTGAAAACCGCACTCGCTTTGAAATCGAATGCTATGACATCGGTCATTTGTACACCGCTGCGCATTTTCTGGAGCGTGGCCTGCTCAAGGCGCCGATTCTCATTCAATCGGTGTTCGGCCTGCGAGGTGGCATCGGCGGTCACCCTGAGGATCTGACGCACATGCGCCGTACGGCAGACCGCCTGTTTGGCGATGCCTATCAATGGTCGATTCTCGGCGCCGGTCGCAACCAGATTCCTTTGGGCACAATGGGCCTGTCGATGGGCAGTCATGTACGCGTAGGTCTTGAAGACTCGCTGTGGGATGGGCCGGGCAAACTGGCAGCGTCCAACGCTGATCAGGTCAAACGTATCCGCACGGTGATCGAAGCCTTGGGCGGGACCGTAGCGACGCCAGATGAGGCGAGGGAAATACTCGACCTGAAGGGCAAGAACCAGGTCGACTTTTAAAACCTGTTTTCAGTGACCGAACGTGCCATCTCAATAACAACAAGACAGAGGTGAAACATGCGTATCGAAGTCGTCGTGGACGTCAAGACCACGCTGGGCGAAGGGCCGGTCTGGGATGTCGAACAGCAACGGCTGTACTGGATCGACAGTTTCGACGGTCGGATCCTGCGCTGCACCGGGGACGGGCGCGAACTGCGCGCCTGGGATGTCGGGCAGAAAATCGGCTCCATGGCTCTGCGCAGGAATGGCGATGCAGCTATCGTCGCCCTGCAGAACGGGCTCTACAGTCTGGACTTGCCAACCGGCGATCTTGAACTGATCGTCGACCCCGAGCCTGGGCAGCCGAACAATCGGCTCAATGACGGCAAAGTCGATCGTCAGGGCCGATTCATCGTCGGTTCGATGGATACGCAGGAAGACCAGGCGAGCGCCAGGCTCTATCGTCTCGACCCGGACCTGAGCCTGCATACCCTGGACGAAGGCATCATCGTTTCCAACGGCCCATGCTGGAGCCCGAACGGCGAGACCTTCTATTTCGCCGACACCTGGTCCGGAGAACTCTGGGCTTACGACTACGACAATACGACCGGAGCCGTCGCCAATCGCAGAACCTTCGCCAAGGTCGATACCTCCGGTGGCGGCGCTGCGGATGGCTGCACCGTGGATGCTGAAGGCTGCCTGTGGCAGGCGCTGGTCTACGCCGGAAAACTGGTTCGCTACACGCCGGACGGGCAGGTGGATCGCATCATCGACATGCCTGTGAAGAAGGTCACCAGCCTGACCTTTGGCGGACCGAATCTGGACACGCTGTTCGTCACCTCCATGGCCAAGCCTCCGCTACCGCGCTTTCCCGAAGACGGCCAGCAACGGGGTGCTTTGTTCGCCATCACTGGGCTGGGTGTGCAAGGCATCGCCGAAAAACGCTTCGCCAGCTGATCGACCCGAAAAATCGGACCCGACCGTTAAGGACGACTGAACTCTCTTCACAGAGCGTGCGTGGCACGCCTGGAGATTCTCCCGTGCAAAATAATAAAAAAGCATCGCTGGGCCAGATCCATCGTTTCTCGTGGGTATCGTTACTGGTGTGTTGGTTGATCTGGATCCTCAACGCCTATGATCGCGAGATTGTCCTGCGCTTGGGGCCGACCATTTCCAAGCACTTCGATCTGTCGGCAGATCAGTGGGGCACACTGGCGACTGTCGTCATGCTGGCCCTGGCGGTTCTGGACATTCCCGGCTCCATCTGGAGTGACCGCTACGGCGGCGGCTGGAAACGCGCGCGCTTTCAGGTACCGCTGGTGCTGGGTTACACCGCGCTTTCGTTCCTTTCCGGCTTCAAAGCACTCAGTGCAAGCCTGGTCAGCTTCGTTGCCTTGCGGGTGGGTGTGAACCTTGGAGCAGGTTGGGGCGAGCCGGTCGGCGTCAGCAACACCGCAGAATGGTGGCCCGTGGAACGCCGGGGTTTTGCACTTGGCGCTCACCACACCGGCTACCCCATCGGCGCGATGCTCAGTGGCATTGTCGCCAGCTTCGTGATCACCACGTTCGGTGAAGAAAACTGGCGCTACGTGTTCTTCTTCGCGTTCGTTGTAGCGCTGCCATTGATGATTTTCTGGTCGCGCTACTCAACCGCCGAGCGCATCACCCAACTGTACGTCGACATCGCCGCCAAAGGCATGACCCCACCGGACAGCACGCCATCAACCAACGTCAAAGGCCAGGCCTGGAAAACGTTCAAGGCGACGCTCGGCAATCGCAACATTGCCCTGACCGCCGGCAACACGATGCTGACGCAAGTGGTGTACATGGGCGTCAACATTGTCCTGCCCGCGTACCTGTACAACATCCTTCACCTGTCGCTGGCCGAATCGGCAGGCATGAGTGTGGTATTCACCCTGACCGGCATCCTCGGGCAACTGGTCTGGCCGTCACTCTCGGACATCATCGGCCGGCGGGTGACATTGCTCATCTGCGGCGTGTGGATGGCTGCCAGCGTCGGTGCGTTCTACTTCGCCAACACCACATTCATCATCATCGTCGTGCAATTGCTGTTCGGTCTGGTCGCCAACGCAGTCTGGCCGATTTACTACGCAGTCGCCTCTGACTCCGCACAGCCATCTGCCACCTCGACCGCCAACGGCATCATCACCACCGCGATGTTCATCGGTGGCGGTATCGCACCGATATTGATGGGCACCCTGATCAGCATGGGCGGCGGCTGGACCAGCCTTCACGGCTACACGGTGTGTTTCTTCGTCATGGCAGGCTGCGCGCTCGGCGGGGCATTCCTGCAGCTGTTTTCTCATCGGCGGCAGGTGTTGGTTGCTCAGACGGGGCTTTGATTGGTTTGGTCCCGGTGGCGAGGGCTGCCGGGATTTCAGTGGCCCAGAATGCGATTGCAGACGGCACCAACGGCTCTCTTTTTTGTGGATTAAATCCATTCTATTGTGGTTAAAACCTAAAATTGGCCAATAAGACCCAAGATATGGGAATTAAGTCGCATGAGACAAAGCGGCTTTCGCGAGAGCCAATCACCGGTTTCCTGGCGTATCGATCAGAACGTTGGTCGGTTGCACCAAGGCCACGACGGCGGCGGTCGTCGCTGAAGATCGGAAGTGGCGGGCGACTCTCATATCACAATGCCTGGAGACAGTCCCAACAGCATGAACAGCTGCTTGTTAAGGGCTGTACATGTGAGGCGTTCAGCGCGTGGAGGTGGGCTTTTTCAGCAGGATGAAGCCTGAAACCAGGATAAGGACAAGGCCTGCTGCAGTTCGGCTGTTTAGCACTTCATTGAACAGCAGGGCTCCCCAGACAATCGCGAAGATCAGGTAGGTGTAATCAAATGCACCGATGATCGAGGTCTCGCCGATTTGATAGGCCCTGGCGATGCCGGTACTGACCAGTACCATCAGAATTGCCAGCACGACCATTACGCCCCAGTCACCTGTGCCCATGGGTGACCAGCCGCCTAGCAGGAAGCGCAAGCCTTCGTTGTCCGGCAGGTGAGGACCGGTCTGTAAGACGACAACGCTGCCGATCACCCCCATCAATAGCAACGCGATGTTCAGTGCCAGGGCCAAGTGCATCGGCACCTCGTTGGCGCACTTGCCCTTGGTCACGACCGCTGCCAAGGCATAGAAAATTGCCGCGAGCACGGGCAGCAGTGTCCATAGATTGAAGTCGGCCTGACTGGGCGCGAGCGTGACCAGCACCCCGGCGAACCCCACCAGAATGGCCACCCATTTGCGCGGTGTGACATGCTCGTCCAGAGTCACTGCCGAGAACAAGGCAATAAACAGCGGTGTCGTATAGATCGCCAATGCGGCCGTGGTCAGGCTGATGAAGGGCAGTGCGCTGTAGAAGGCGATCCACATCAGCGCCAGCAGCAGGCTTCTTGTTCCTACCCAGAAGGGGGAGAGTGGCCATCTTTGCGTTGTGCCACCACCGCGCATCAACAAGGCGGCGATAATGCCGATGGCCAGGAGCGAGCGAATCACATAGAGCTGCCACATTGACGTCTCGGCGCTGGTGGCCTTTATAAGAGCGTCTGACAGTGACAACAGGAACACCGACCCTACAACGATGAGGATGCTTTTTCGGTTTTCAGCGGCGGTAACTGTTGTGGTTGCAGGCATGATGGGTCCTGATGTGATCGAGTGGACGTACGTGCAAGGGAGACGTTGCAGGATGTTCGAGCTTAATTCGTTTCGCGAGACAGTAGAGGCTATCGCTGCATGCTCTGATGATCGGGCGCTATGGCAGCGATACGCCTGGGTCTACGTTCAGGGCGATACAGCGTTGCTGGAAAGTCGCTTTTACCTGGTGCCGAATCTCGATCAGGACGATGAGCGCCGCGTTTTGGACCTTGGCGATCAGTACAACCTTTCTCCATGCCTGGAAGCGGCTGATTTTGCAGACGTGTTGTGTGTACAGAAGCGACAGCAGCCGCACTCCACCCTGGAGGACTACGCTATCGCCCTTGAGCATTACGCTCAACAGGATGCTTTTCTGGAAGTGCCCGGCGGTGATGACATGAAGGCAGCAGAACCCGGGTTGGCACGCGAGTTATACGCCGAGTACGACCTGTTTCTGGCTGGATGCGCGCCTGATCGGTTGGGTGTTGCAGCACGGGAGGTGAGTGCTGTTCTGGAAATCAACATTGCCACAGCGTTGCAGCGTTGTCGGGCGTTGCCCTTGTGTCTGGGCGAGCGCATGACCGGCGATCAGTGCATGCAGATCAAGGCGCGTTTTTTTGCGCTTTCGGTTCCGCTGCAGGAAGTGACCCATCGCTCGTTTCCCTGGCAGTGAGGTGACTTCAGGACTTCAGATGAATGAACGCTTAGTCATCGTCGGTCAGTGGCTCTCCGTCGTTGTATGGACAACAAAGACGTCCGTTCACGCCCATCATGGCATCAATACCTTCGCCGAGCGTAGACGTCAGTAGTCTTCATCCTCGAAAACGAAGGCGTAGTTTTCATCAATCAACTGTTGCAGGTAATGATCAAAGCTTGGCGCAATCACTTTGTAACTGTCAGGGTCGTGAAGGTAGCGCACGACCTGACCCACGTTGCCGCCAGCCACTGGATTAAAATCGATATACAGCTTCGAGCTTCCCCCGTTGTTCATGCAGTGCGAGAAACATAGCCGCTCATGCATGCCCAGCGTGATGTCAATTCCGGGGCCGACCAGATCGGGCTCCTCATCCAGATAGCCTGCATAAATTTGCGCGATGCTCCGGGTGTAAGTGTCACTTTCTTCAAGGATCTGATCGATCGAACTGAGGTAGTAGGGATACTCGAATACATCTGAGCCCAGTACCAACACCATGACTCTGCCGTCCGGGTAATCCCCATAGTGCGTGCCATCGATCTGGCCAAGCAGTTCCAACAGGCTCGCGGGGCAGAGCGGATAACGATCGTTCAGCCGCTGCACATCTGCCGTCGAAGCCCCATGTGCATGTGTCAGCTCATTGAGTTGTTCGGCTGGCAGGGCCTTGCGCAGACCAGCGAGGTACGTATCGACGAGGCTCATGATTGAGATCCTTGCAAACCATCCATTGATGGATTCACGCTACATTATTGGCGACCGCTCGACTATCTCCGCGCGTTCTCTCACCGAGGTTCAGTCATTAACTGAGGTGAAGGGGAGTTCCATGGTTCGTTGAGAGGCAAAAATGATCAGATAATCAGCTGCCCCAACGAACCCTAAAGACTCTCAGGATCCCCAAAAAACATCTGAATCCGCGACCGCAACCACCGCTCCCCCGGATCATTGTCCTGCGCCCCACGCCACGCCATGTGCAGTTCAAACGTACGCGTCTCGATAGGCAGCTCTTCAGCCCGCACACCACCGGCCGCAGTCAACACCTGCGCGGCATAATCCGGGACGGTGGCGATGATGTCGGTGCCGGTCAGCAGTGTGGCCAGGCCATTGAACTGCGGGACGGCGAGGACGACATGGCGTTTGCGGTCCAGTTGTTCCAGGTGCTCGTCGATGAACCCGCTCAGGTCGCCTGCGAAGGACACGAGGGCGTGGGGGCGGGCGCAGAAGTCGTCGAGGCTCAGTGGGCCGGGGATCGAGTCGGCGCGCAGCAGTTGCGGCTTGCTGCGGCGCAAGACCTTGCGTTTGGCGTTGGCGGGCAGGTCCTGGGTGTAGCTGACGCCGACCGAGATTTCGCCCGATGCCAGCAGGGGCGGCATCAGGATGTAATTGACCCGTCGGATGACCAGTACGATGCCCGGCGCTTCCGAGCGCAAGCGTTTGAGCAAGGTGGGCAGCAGGGCGAATTCGACGTCGTCGGACAGGCCGATACGGAATACCGAGGTGCTGGTGGCCGGGTCGAACTCCGAGGCGCGGCTGACGGCCGTGGAGATGGAGTCCAGCGCCGGCGAGAGCAGGCCGAAGATCTCGGTGGCGCGTGCGGTGGGCTCCATGCTGCGGCCGGTGCGTACGAACAGTGGATCGTCGAACAGCCCGCGCAGTCGCGACAGGGCGGCGCTGATGGCCGGTTGGCCGAGGAACAGTTTCTCCGCCGCGCGCGTCACGCTTCGTTCATGCATCAGTGTTTCAAAGACGATGAGCAGATTGAGGTCGACGCGACGCAGGTCGTTGCGATTCATACGAAGGGTCTCGGGCCATTTGTCGAATGGAAGCGGGGGCAGGGTGCGATAGTACGAGCAAACGTCAATTTCACGAATCAAAAATTAACAGAAAGATCATTGACCTGCGTTAAATGCCCACATGGGTTGCAATGTTTCGTCGACATGCGAACAATGGCCGCCATCTGCGAATCGCCGCACAAGCGTTGTCCGGCAAGCTGTGCAGCCTTTCAGGGACAATCGATGACAGGCATGTCGACTATTAATAGCCACTGATAGTGTTACCGGCAATGCCCGGATAGAGTTTGTGGCATCAAGGTTTACGAGGCGAGGTTCTCAATGTCCCGCATGATCCGTTTTAACCAGTTTGGCCCGGCCGAGGTGCTCAAGATCGAAGAGCACCCCGACGCGTTGCCTGCACCCGGTGAGGTGCAAGTGCGCGTCCAGGCTATCGGTGTCAGCTGGTATGACGTTCTCTGGCGACAAAATCTGGCTTCCACCCATGCCCGCTTACCCGCCGGTCTGGGGTACGAAATGGCCGGCGTGGTGACTGCGCTGGGCGAGGGTGTCGATGACCTGCGCGTTGGCGACAAGGTGGCAAGCTTCCCCGCAGCGGACGCCAACGAGCATCCGGTGTACGGCGAGTCCATTGTGCTGCCGCGCAAGGCGCTGGTCCGTTACCCGGATGTGTTGACGCCGGTTCAGGCCAGTGTGCATTACACGTCGTATCTGGTGGCTTACTTTGCCTATGTCGATCTGGCACGGGTCAAGGCGGGTCAGTACGTGCTGGTGACCGATGCAAGCCACTGCGCCGGGCCTTCCTTCGTGCAGTTGGGCAAGGCGCTGGGTGTACGTGTCATCGCGGCGACCAAGACGGAAGATGCTCGCGATTACCTGCTGTCTCTAGGCGCCGAGAAGGTCGTTGTGACGGAAGAACAGGACCTGTTGATGGCGATCAACAAGTACACCGATAATCGTGGCGTCGATGCGGTCTTCGATGGCCTGGGCGGCCCACAGATGTCGTTGATGGGTGATGTGCTGGCCCCGCGAGGCAGTCTGGTGCTCTACGGTCTGCAAGGTGGCAACCAGACACCTTTCCCGGCCTGCGCTGCCTTCCAGAAGAACATCCAGTTTTACGTTCATTGCCTGGGCAACTTCACCGGCAAGCCGGAACTGGGCATTACTCAGGATGAGGAAGCGCTGAAGCGTGCGCTGCAGGACCTCAACCAACTGACTGCCGACCGCGTGCTGGCTCCGTTGCAGACCCGCAGCTTCCCGTTCGAGCAGGTGGTTCAGGCGCACCGATACATGGACACCTGTCCGATTGGTGGGCGTGCGGTGCTTGAGATCGAATCTGACTGATTACGTACGATTCAATGAACGTTGTCCTGAAGCCTTCCTGTTAAGGAAGGCTTTTTCAATTGAAGTTTCAGAACGACTTCAGGCTGTTTCTTTGTTTGCTACTTCATCAATGGCTTTATCGAAGCGGCAAACTCGCTGCCTCCATCGGCCGCTGTGTAGACCAGATGCAGTTGAATGTCTTCCAGTAGCGCTCTCTCTTTTTTCTCCGAATCTTTGCCATAAAACTGTTTGACAACGCTTTCATCCGGGAACGCCAGCGTCCAGTTCGAGATAGCCCCTGTGCCTTCGAACGGCAGATACCGACCATCGCCGAACAGCAGTTGGCACAGCCAGCCTTCCTTGCCTACACCTCGACCGTCGTCTGACAGTGTTGAAGACAACGCTATTTGCTGCAAGGCCCGCAAATTGGTTTTGATGTGAGGATGGGCCTTACGTGCGCCATAAAGCAGTTTTGCCGCTTCAATATCTGGCTTGATCAGTGTAGTACTGCCTGTTTGAGTCAGGACGGCACTCAGGTTCTGCAGGCTGTTCGGGTTATCGGATTTCAGTTTGAACGACACGGACACATGCGTGATCTGCCTCAGGTAATGTCCGGGATAGTTGCTGTCGAAGTCCTTGGATTGCAGCGAAAAGGAGAGCGGTGTCGAACTCAGTGATTTCAATGTCTGTAGCCATTGATCGACACTATTACCTAACAGGTCTCTGATCGAAATGGTCTTGTTGATGCTCATGCGCCGCTCGTGGTTTTGCAGATAGGCCGCTTCCATTTCCTGAACGTCGAGTTGCAGCGATTCGCCGGCGAGCATGCCTCGATAATTGTCGTTCCAGGCGCTGGTGCGAATGAAACGAGGTCTGTCGTAGTCGCCCGTTTCAAATCGCCAGGCATTCTCCTGAGCCAGACACAGAGAGAGCACCGCATCGTAGGCTGGCGCGTACAGCGTGGATGTGCGCGCCACCATCCAATTGTAAGTAGCAACGGTGGCAAAGCCTGTGGTCAACGAAACATACGTCTCCTGAAGGGCGGTGCGCTGTGCTTTCGATTCCTCAACGCAAATCTGTGCTGCCCGAATCAGTATGTCCTGCTCGGCGACCTCGGCTGCAATGGTCTCAAGCTCATGTTCTGCTATGCCGACCTGCAAATCCCATAGGCGCGATCTGCGTTCGTATTCAGCTTCTGTGGCAAGCATTTCCGATGTGAAACCTACGGCGCGGGTAGCAGCGTGCGCGGCTGCTATACCTGCCCCCACAGCAGCTGACGGTTTGAATCCGCCATTGGCGAGACCAAATATAGTCGGCAGCGAATCCAATGCCCCTTTGACGACCTCTGGTGCAGACATGGCCGTTTCATAAACCGCTGCCAATGCCTTGAACCTCTGCGAGCTGATTTCCAGTGCGGTCCGACTTTCAAGGAGTTGTGAACTGAAGAAAGTCCTTCGAAGCTCCGCTGATTTTTTACTCACGAGCAATGTTTTTCTGACTGCAAGTGCAGCGTTCAGGGCCTCCGTTTGCAGTTTGACCGTAAAGTCCGCCAGCCGTATCTGCTGCTCCTGCAGCTGCACATCGAGCATGACATCCGCTTCGGTTTCAATCAGGTGCAGCAACTGACGCCCCATGTCGATCAGTCGGGCGACTGCCTGCTGCACGGAGGGCAGCAGGGCCTTGAAGCGATGCGCCGGAACGGGGCCCGTGCCATTGCCAAAGGTGGTGCGCAGACCACCGGGCGCCCCCGACGCGTATTGAAATGCTTCGTCACTGGCATAAAAGGGCATGAAGGGCATTATCTTGCCATCGATTGTCAGTGCATGACGCAGATTGAATACACGTTGCTCAAGGGTTTTGCGCAGTTCAACAAGCCTGGGATTGAGGGGGCGAAGGAAATCTGTGCTTCTGGTTTGCGCCAGTTGCCGCGTTGTCCAGGTTTCGCTCCCATTGCTTGTCGGTAGTGCACCGATCAGCTTGAGGGCCTGCTGGTAGCAGAGCCATGCCTGGGTCAGGCTATCTCGGCTGAGCAGCCTGTAATGGTGGTCGCCCTCGCGCTGCCAGTGCTCCACCAGAAACAGAAAGACGGCACGACGATAATGGCGTGACGAGGTGAAAGCACGTACTGCAGGCTCCACATTGCCAGCCAGTTGCCCGGTGCCAGAATCCGGCTCGGCGAGCGGCCGAGTGCTCCAGAGGGCCGGTTCGCCGTGCTCGCCAGGTTCTGTGCGGTACGGATCGAACAGGTGGTCTGTGCACCAGCGCAAGGCGTGCTGAAACTGTTTTTCTTCACTCAGGCGGCACGCCACGAGGAAGGGCAGGTGCAAAAATAGCTCGCGTAGATAGCGACCGTTGGCGCCGTGAAAGTCGACTTGGGTTGTTGCACCTGCGTCTATGGCGGGCTCGTTCAGCGTCTGGGTTTCCCAGTCAAGTACCCGGTCTACTGATTGGGTGACACGACTGACCAGTTTTTTTCCGAACAGGGTGTTGAGACGGATCGTATTGAAAGGTAATTCTTTTGTGCCTGTAAGATCAAGGTAAAGAGCCTGGTCCGAATTCCGGGTTATTTTGCAGTTCGGCGCAGAGACGGTAGTGGCGCTGTAAATTGTTGTCCGGTATATGTAATAAGTATCTTCAAGCGAATCGGCAAGTGCGAAGCGATAAGTTCCAGGTGATTCACAATTAAAGTCAGCTTCAAGCATGGCTGTTCCGTCAAGTTTCTTCCAGCCGGTGTGGAGCGCGAAAAAATTTTCTTCACTCGGTCTCTTCATTAATAATTTAAGGGACCTTGAGCTAAAGAGGATTTTCGTTATTGGTTCTTTTCCGTTTGTTTTGTGTTCAGTTGTTTCTTGCTTTGTGTAAGTGGCCTTGATATGAGCCTTTTTGGAGATGGGATCTATGATCGATAGTTGGAATCGATAGGGGAGGTGTGAAAGGTAGTCGGGCCTTTCTGATGTTGTATTATTTGTTGTGTTGTCATAAAAACCTTTAATTTTATCCAGTATGTTTGGATTTGTTTCATGGTCGACTATTATGGGGCCAATTATTAAGGTTTCACCTGAGTAGATGTGTTGTATTTTGCGAGTTTGGTTGTATTTGCTATAGAGTTCTTGAAAGAAATCTGTCTTAGTGTCGTTCGTGCTTTCTTTTTTTATAGGTTTGTCGTCAATTAATAATAAGTCACGAACGCGTACGAAGTAGTCTTTATTTTCGATGCCGATCTTTTGTTTCGTGCTCGTGTCATAAAGTATGATTATGAACCATGGGTCTTTCTCTCGCCCACTGCTCTTGTCGACAACAGCAATCAATCCAGGCTTATAACTTTCATCCTTCAAGAAGTTATTGGTTTCGGGTATGTCCTTGTCGGGCTGTGTCGCGGGCTGTGTCGTAGTTGTCGAATTGGTTGCTGTGGCGGTCGCGGTTTCCTGATTCTCAGGCTGCGTCCCATCCAGACACATCAACTCGTTGGCCGGGCTCCATAATCCGTCAGCCTGTTTGTAGCAGTAATACACCGTTATCTTTTTGAATCGGGTTGGCTTCTGGTCCTGTCCATCGTTGCCGGGAATATAGGTCTTGGCGCGTTCGACCCAGATCACATAGGGTCTGCCTGCGATGATGATCGGGCGGATGACGTCCAGTTTTTGCCCGTCCTCGGTCGTTATCTGGACAATCTGACCGCTGATAGGCAGGCCTATCCTTTCCCATTCGCTCCATGCCAGCGGACTCAGCTGTCCCTTTTCGTCACGCTGGCTGATGTGCAGAGAGCGCCAGTAGTATTCGAGCGGCTCGACATTGGTCCTGCCAATAAAGTGATAGGTGTCCTGTGCCGGGTCTATGCCGTCCAGGTAGCCGCTGACCACTTGCAGGTTGCTGACGTGTTCGAACTTGCCGATATAGTTGGCGACGGCGAGCTGCACCATGTCATCGGTCAGCTTCCCCTGATTCAGCTCATTTTCCAGCTCTATGAAGGCCTTGCTCTTGCCGGGGCGTAAACCGGGATGGATCAGGTTTTCCGGGTGGTTGTTCTGCTGCTGCCAAATTCGCCAGTGGTCATACTGGCTGCGATAACGACGCCAGGCATCATGGGCATTTTTGATCACGCCGGGTGCCGCCGCCTGATAGCCGTTTTCAAGGTGAGCAAAAAAACGATTCAAATAGTGCTGCAGGCTTGCGGTGGCATGTGCAACACGAGTTGTGATGACTTCGTTGGACACTTGCGTATCGGTCAATAAGTAATCTGACAGATCGTCCACGTCCGAACGTGATGAAAATCCGGAATCGGATCTGGACGGCAACTTGACCAGCAGATAGCTTGCCAACGCATCCCGCCAGTGCTCGTCCAGCCGGGCTTCGATATTTTTCTGCTGTATTTCAGTACAACTGCTCAGCAGCTGAGTGGCCACCGAGTGGAAAGTGGAGAACGCGGACTGTTGCGTCAGATTGCTTAGTTTAATGAGCGATTGACACGATACGTTGGTTTTCAGGCAAAGTGATTGCAGTCTCATGACTTGGTCGATGTCGCTGACTGAAACGATTCCTTGAGAAGGATGCAGTTGTGTATCTTTAATGACGTCTGTGTCGGTGTCTGGGGAGCTGCTTTCCGTCTTGATAAAACTTACGCCTATCAGAGGGTTGCCTATGCGCTGGCCGTCGGTAAAGCTGATGACCGGGTTGGCGCCACGTTGTCGTGCTTGAGCTTTGAGTTGTCCCGCAACCTCATCGAATTGATCACGGGTAACAATCAACGGACCCGGATTGTCTTTTATGAATGCGTGGAACTCTTGCATTAATGCTCTTTGTTCGGCTGCCGGATGTTTGGTAATGTCAGTGATGTAATAATAAAGCCATATGACGTACCAGATCTCCGGCTTGGTTTCGTAGCTTGTTTTTGCTTCCTTGCCAAGGTTGGCTATGAAATCCGTAAAGGTCTTATTGGACATGTCGGGTGGTGCTGGAAATACCGGGCCACTGGCTGATGTAATCAGCTCTTCCGGAAGGTCATAGAGTGTATCGATTGCCGCTGATGTTTCTTCCACTCCCCACCCAATGAGCCTGGCCAGGCGGTCCGCAGTTTCGCTGGCGGTCAATCCTTCCGCGCCGTTGAGCGTGTTCAAGCAGGCGAGCACATCCGATTCCTGGTAGCCCAGCCCTTGAGCCCGGTTCACCCAGGCGCGATAGCAACTGAATTGGTAACACAGTTCCAGCGAGGCAGATCCGTTACCGACGTCCATGCATTCCGGAGATTCAAGATAAAGCTCCATCGCTGCAGGGCTCACCTCAAAAGCACAGATTAATGCCGCATGCCGTCTCAGCTCCGACCACAACATGAATGCCTTCTTGCCAAAGGTCCCTTGAACGCTTTGTTTCATTTCACTGAGCAAGGTCGCCGTGTCGCTATGCAGCCAGCGAAGCAGCAGCAGGATATGTTGTTCGCTCAAGGCAAAACCTGCTGAGTGGACAGTAATCCCGCTCAACGTCCTGGCGATAACTTTGCAGACATCCTCCTGAGCGACCAGCGCACCGTTTATCAGCCCGGTCAGCGTTTCACCCAATGTCAGGAAAGTATCTGCGTCCAGTGTGCCCTCGTGGGCTAGCTTTCCGGCAAGACACTGCGAGACCCTTGCGTTGATGGCCGATTCTCGCGTCTGACCCTTTTCAGGAATGACGGTAATGATCCATCCCTCCGGGCTGACCAGCGCCCCAAGAGCCTGTGTCCAGGTGCCGGACTTATCCAGAAGCGTTACCTGCCGAGCACTCGCTGCATCAATAAGCGCCTGCTCGGTCAGTAATAGCCTTTCCAGACGATCATTGGTTTCAGTGATCAGATTCGACCAGTCCGCAGGCACCGGCGCGGGACGGTCGGTGGTATCGGGAGTTGGCCGGATCAGCATGGCCAGACGCTGCAGACTCACCTTGTGTTGTCTGGACCATTGCGTGACGTTGACCATCGCCATGATCACATCGAGTATGTCTGGCTCTTCACCTGTCT
Source organism: Pseudomonas sp. fls2-241-TYG-175 (assembly GCF_030209155.1). Lineage (NCBI taxonomy): Bacteria > Pseudomonadati > Pseudomonadota > Gammaproteobacteria > Pseudomonadales > Pseudomonadaceae > Pseudomonas > Pseudomonas sp. fls2-241-TYG-175. The sequence continues at coordinate 89,819 of NZ_JARVSO010000001.1, forward strand.
CTGAAAGAACCGGGGTTTCTGCCAGTTGTTTCATAAGACTCTGGTCGGTTGTCAGCATTATTTCGGTAAGCGCCTGACCCTCTGCATCTGAAAGTCTCAGGACTCTTGGCAGATGGACAAAGCGGTAAAGCGCCGAGAAAAGCTTCAGTGTTTTCCCGGTTTTGCCTGCTAACCGGCCGATCAACGAAACAAGTGTCCTGCCGGTCTGTTCATCGATACTGAGCGCCTGGCCTATTTGTGCCAACGTGAGGCCGCCAGCTTCACTGTCTGGATCGAACTCTCCGTTGTCGAGAACCAGCCTCGCCCGGGCTTCGCTCCCGCTATCCGATACGTTGCCACTCATCACGCGGTCGAGGAATGGAAGGGGCTCGCCGGTTGTGTAGACAGGCAAGTCTCCAAGCAGCGCTGCAAATTCCTCGGTTGTCACGTTGAAGCTGGCATGCAGGTAGCGGAATACACCGATGACACGCAAGGTGTTGCGGGTGAAGTGAAAGTCGCTGGCCTGGCCCTCGGCACGCAGCGCTGACATGATCAGCAGATCGACCTCTGCGTAAGGAAGTTTCAGCTCGTGTTGCAAACGGATGATTTTGTACATCCGGTACAGTCGGTCGGCGTTGATGTGGACAAGTTGTGTAGAGAGGTGGTCTGGAGTTTTCTTGAGCGCGATGGCCGGTTCCGTTGCGTTGTTGATGAACGATGCGCCGAACAGATGGCTCGCAGCAGGCGTACCGTCACTGCCCTGGACGAGCCTTGAACGTGTCACGGTGGTCTCGGAACCTGTTTCGGCAGCAGCACCGACAGGCTTCACTGCAAGCGCCTCGCAAAGTTGTAGCTCACTCAGTCCAGTCCGTTGACACATATACGTGACGTCTTCCAGAGCTTTCAGCGCAGCTGTGAAATCGCCGTTTGTCCCGTAGGTGATACTGAAAAAGTCAGGCTTCGAAGTCGCTTGCTGATCCAGCAGCAGGGTGGTGGTTTCAGGGTCAATCCCACTGGCTGACAGCATGGCGCTGCGCAGGCTGGTACTGCGAAAATTCTGGTAGCAGAAGTTCGGGTAGTAGTAGGAGGTCTTTTGCAGAAGATCCAGCGGGTGGACGCCTTTTTCTTCCAGCACTGCCTTGATCTGTTCGAATGGACGGTGAAACGGTAATGCCGAATGTGCATTAGCTTTTGCAATGGCTTCTGGCAGCGGAAGGCTGCCGGCGTAGTTCTTCGCATGCTGTTCCAGTATCTCGTTCACCCGTGTCAGCGCCCGCATGGGGGTATGGGTGCTCTTATTGTCCAGCTCGAGCTGCTGCAGGTCTGGCCGTCTGACGCGAAGCGGTATTGCCTTGTCATCACCCATTACCTCCATCGCCAACGCGTGTTGATAAAGGTCGCTCAAGTAGGCCAGTGGTCCGTCATTGGCGTTCAGGGCGTTGGACGAAGTGGTAAGCGTGATGTTCTGCGGAAACAGACTCGCGTAGTCGGGGTGGGCTTCGGGAGTCGCGGGATTTTTAGGCAGGGCCATGGGTTCACGTTCCTTGTGAGTTTTTAGAAGTGCCCGGGCTTGCCGCAGCACCTTGTAAGTCTAGAGCGTAACCTGAGACCGCGATATTTCGAACGATCAGGCGTGAACTGCCAGAAATGCTGTGTATTCAACGGGCTATTTGCAAACAGGCTGCCCCACCGGTATTCCTCGTTTAGATTATTTTGCTATCAACTCATGTTGACGCTACGCATGGCGCGTGAGCTGCTTCCTTTTGTATTGGTATCGGAAGCCTTATGAAAAACCGTACTAACAGGCGTTATCCCTTGGTGGCGTGTAGTTTGACACCAATCAGCATGGAAGTACGGTAAAAGCAGCTCTGAAGAGGCTGTCATGTTTATTTTGCGAATAACCGTGTTTAATCCTTCTGTCGGTGACGCCATTGATTAATTGTTTTTTCCTACGCAGGTGTTCATGTGAGGGTAGCTCCAAGCGCGCTTAGGGTTCGGTCCTTTCCGTATTTTCCGGTCTTCAGGCTCGGTTGCTGAGGTATTTAAAAAGTCAATCAGTCAGGCAGTAAAAGTTGTTGTTGATAAACGGAATGTTTAATACCCCGTGGAGAGAAGAAACTGCACTCTTTTCCGCACATATCTGTGCCTTGTAATTGTTTCAAGGATACTGATAATAGTTGGGTAATTATTACTCAGGGAATGAGTCATGGTCGATTTCAGATGGGTTGGTCAGCCTGATGTTGAATACCGCGTGCGCGTGGTGCCTTGCCTTGATAAACAGGCAGGGGGAACACGATGAGTGCGATTCACGAACAGGCAATGAATTATGTATACCAGCAAGTGCTGCAACGTTTGTTGGGTTATTTCTCGCGGGCCGAGCGTACGGCGTTGCAACTGTTGATTCAGCGGTTGATTGTCGCAGCTGGCGGCATAGAACGAATTTCCACCTTCAAGGTGCTGGTCGCGTTCGGTGGGGGCAAGGACAGTGCCTACACGCTGGCGTTTGTTCGGGCTGCCCAACTGAGCATTGCCTGCCGCGCGCCAGGGACGTTCAACCTGCGTGTAGCCAATCGGCGTCACGCAGGCATGACTCCGGCGGTCATGGACAATATCGACAGAAGCTATGGCGCGCTGTTTCTCTACGATGATCCGCGGGTCGAAATGCTGGTTTTCGATAATCAGTACGTCCAGCCCTTCGAGCCGGATCTGCCGTTTTCCAGCGCAGGTCGCGAACAGAACCGCTCCGATATGTTGCTGGCAGGCCATCTCTCGGCGGGCGATGCGCGCACTACGTTCTGTAACAGTTGCTACCTGGGGCTGGCCGAGTTTCTGGGCCGGGCGTCGTGCTGGGGCAAGGGTGTCGATGCGCTGGTCAGTGGCGATTCGAGAAAGGAGCAGAAGCAGTACATCACCTGGATCATGCGTCTGGCGCAGGGCACGGGGCAGGGTGCCGGTCGCTGGAAAAACCAGAGCGCCAACACAGTGCTCAGAACGCTGGACCATGTAGGCGAGGCGTTTTACCAGGAGTTGTATGGCGACGAAGAAGGGTTGAACCGGGTCGCTCGACCTTCCGGCTCTGCATTCAGACCGAGTGCGCCAGCGCTGATTGGTATTGCCGATCTGGTCAGTTGCAATGCCGACGAGCACTGGACGTTGCTTACAGAGTTTCTGGGCTTTCGATTCGACGACCTGTCGTTCAGTTTCAGTGAGTCCGATTGTGCCAATCCTCTGTTGATGGCGCACATGCGAGGGCTCACCACGCAGTTTCTGCAGGACCGCAGCTATGCCGCCGGAATCGCCGAATACCTGACGTTGGCAGGATCCCTGATGCGTGCCAAGCAGATGCCTGCCCGGCTCGTCGAGCAGGCCTTGAGTGCCTACGAGGGTCAGGAACGCATCGAGGCGCGTCGTGACCTTGCCGCCAGTTTCGCTCAGGAAGGCTATGGCCTTAACGAAACGCAACTGATCTGCCTGTTGTTCTCTCCCTTTGTGAACGAAGGGCGCGGACTGGAAGCTTTTCTGCGGCGCTGCCATCCCGGAATGCTGATTGCGCTGCCTGACCTGCACAAGGTGTTATCGGGTGCCACAGCGCCTGATCAGGTGCTTCATTGGTTGATGGACATCAGCGGTCTCACGATCGAGGGACTGCGCAGCCTGTACACCCGGCAACGGGTGGATTTCAACGAAGATGACTCGATCATCGCCCGAATCCGTGCCGCCGACCCTGACAAGCGTCGGATCCTGACGATTGATCCGGCAACCGGTGAGTCCGTGGTGCAGATCCTTTCCGGGCGTTAAGCCTGCGTTGCGACCTTGGCCGTGTCGATGTCGGCATCGGTCAGGTCGCGGCCGCCTGGAATCTCTTATTGGCTGAGCGCCAGGTAATTCTTCGATGAAAAACAAAACGGATTTCGCCTATCAGGCGGTCTACCGCTATCTGTTGCGTCTGGTCAACGAGGCGCAGGCTACATCCCCCGTCAAACTGCCCTCGCTGCGTCAACTGGCAAGACGTCTCAAGGTGTCCATCTCGACGGTACAAAGTGCCTATTCGATGCTGGAAAAAGAGCGGCGCGTCTGCTCGGTGCCCAAGTCGGGTTATTACTCGGTCCCTGTCGACAGCGCCGAGAGCCACGCAGAAAGCGACAGTGACGGTTCGCTTCTTGACCTGTACTGCCGAAGCGCTCGCCGTCCGGGCTTGCATCTGCTGGGCAGTGACGAGCCGAGCGCAGTCAAGGAATCGATCTGTCCGCTGTTACTCATGGAGCGGGAGCTGGCGCGGCTGTATCCGCGTCCCGATGGCCTGGGGTATCAGCCTTTTGGTGACCTTGAGCTGCGCGCAGCGCTGGCAGCCCGCTATACATGTGATGCCGGACACGTCTGGTACGCCGACAATGTCTATGTAGGGTCGGACCTGCCGGGCATGCTCAAGGCCGTCATTGAAACCCTCGAACTGCGTGGCGCTACGGTTCTGGTGGAGTCTCCTTGTCCGTGGACGTTGTTGCGGATGCTGCAGGCGTTCGACATCCGCGTCATTGAAATGCCGCTGGACGAGCACGCAGGTATTGATCTGGCCAAGCTTGAGCAGGTGTTGCTGAGCGAACGGATCAGTCTGGCGCTGCTCTCATCGGTGCTCAATCCGGTCCGGGGCAGCATTCGTTCTGATGACAACACCCGGGCTGCAGCCTTGTTACTGAACCGCCACCAGATCCGGGTGCTGGAAAATGACAGCCACGGCGAGCTGTTGTTTGCACATCAGGCCATCCGCCTGCGTGATCTGATCGAACCGCGACACCTGCTGATTCTGGGTTCCTTCGCCAAAACGCTGGGGCCGGAGGCGCCGTATGGCTATCTCTTGTGTCAGACGCTGAAGCAGAGCTGGCAACGCTATTTTCTGCAGCGTTCGTTCGAGCTGCCGCCGATTCGCCAGAAGGCCATCGCCAGGCTTTACACGAGTGGACGTCTGGACCGGTACCTGGATTCGCTGCGAAGCTCACTGGCCGGGCGAATGCGGAATACAACCGAGCGGCTCGACCGCCATCTGGCACATACGCTGCGATACGAAATCCCGGCAGGTGGCAGCGGAATCTGGGCTGAAAGCCTCCACACAGTGGACATGCGAAAGGTCTTCGCGTGCCTGCTGGAGCAACGCATTGTCATCAGTCCCGGCGAGTTGTTCAGCCTGGAAGGGCTGCATCGACAGCATCTGCGTATCAGCTATGCCGTGAACGGGAGCGATGACTCCGAGCCTCTGTTCATCGCACTGGGCGAGGTGTTCGAGCAGGCAAATGGCACTCAAGTGGCCAAGTGATTGCCCGTCGATCCATTTGTGTTTGCCAGCGCTGCCTCGAGCCTGTTAACTGGACGCCTGTCCAGTACTCATCATTAATGGCTTCTCCTCGCAGTGACTTCGACCGCTCCCGCCCCCGCTGAATCCGTGCCTGTCCTCGACCGTTTGCCGACGCAACGGTACACGGTGGCCGTGCGCGCGCTGTGCGAGTTCACCGCCAAGGTGGGCGACCTAGACCTGCGCTTCACGCCATCACCCACGGCACAGGAAGGTATCGCTGGACATCGCACGGTCGCTTCCCGACGGGGTGCTGACTATCAGGCCGAACTGAGCTTGACGGGTGACTACGAAGAGCTGACTGTCAGGGGCCGGGCGGACGGCTACGATCCGGGCCGCAATCAGCTGGAAGAAGTGAAAACCTATCGCGGCGAGCTGGACGCCATGCCGGCCAATCACCGGCAGTTGCACTGGGCTCAGGTGAAAGTCTACGGCTGGCTGCTCTGTCAGCAGCTCGATCTTCAGGACGTCACGCTCGCGCTGGTCTATTTCAACATCGTCAGTGAGCAGGAAACCTTGATTCGTGAGCAGTTCAGTGCCGAGGCGCTGCGAGGTTTTTTCGAACAGCAGTGCGCGCTGTTTCTGAGCTGGGCGCGTCAGGAGCTGGCCCACACTCAGGCGCTGCATCAGTCACTGGATACACTGGCCTTTCCTCATCCCGCGTTTCGTACCGGTCAACGAACCCTGGCGGAGTCGGTCTACAAGGCCGTGAGCACTGGGCGTTGTCTGATGGCGCAGGCCCCGACCGGCATCGGCAAGACTGTCGGTACGCTGTTTCCGTTGCTCAAGGCGATGCCGGTCCAGGCGCTCGACAAGATATTCTTTCTGACTGCCAAGACGCCGGGCCGAAGACTCGCGCTGGATGCCTTGCAGGTGATCGGCAAAAGCGCACCGACGCTCGGATTGCGAGTGCTGGAGCTGGTGGCGCGGGACAAAGCCTGCGAGTACCCGGACAAAGCCTGCAATGGCGATTCATGCCCGCTGGCCAAGGGGTTTTATGACCGTTTGCCTGCGGCACGTTCGGCGGCCGTGCAATCGCCCTGGCTGGATCAGGCCGGTGTGCGCGATGTCGCGTTGCAGCACCAGGTCTGTCCGTATTACCTCAGTCAGGAACTGGCGCGCTGGGCCGACGTTGTCGTCGGCGACTACAACTATTACTTCGACCTGAGCGCGCTGCTGTTCGGTCTCGGCCAGTTGAATCAGTGGCGCGTCGCGACGCTGGTAGACGAAGCCCACAACATGGTCGAGCGCGCGCGACAGATGTACAGCGCCAGCCTCGACCAACATACGGTCAAGACGTTGATCCACACGGCGCCTGAGCCAGTGAAGAAAGCCTTGCAGCGCGTGAGTCGGCAGTGGACAGCGCTGCACAAGGAACAGACGGGCGTCTACCAGGCCTATGCCCAACTGCCGGATAAATTCCTCAACAGCCTCAACCTCTGTATTTCAACCATGGGTGATCATTTCAACGAACACCCACAGGCGGTGGACGTTGCCTTGCAAGGCTTCTATCTGGAAGCGATCGGTTTTGTGCGCATCGCGGAACTGTTCGACGAGCATTTCCTGTTCGACATTGCCAAGCGGGACGTCGGCAGCAAAGGCAGCCTGTCGCGTCTGAGTCTGCGCAATGTGGTGCCCGCGCGCTTTATCCAGCCGCGTCTGACGGCGGCGCGCAGTACGGTGCTGTTTTCCGCCACACTCAACCCGAGCCATTATTATCGCGATCTGTTGGGATTGCCCGCTAGCACGGTATGGATCGACGTGGAGTCACCGTTTCATCACGAACAACTGGAGGTGCACATCGTCAGTCGCATCTCTACGCGCTACACCCATCGGCAGGCGTCACTGGCGCCCATCGTCGAACTGATGGCGGAGCAGTTCCAGGCACGGCCGGGCAATTACCTGGCGTTCTTCAGCAGTTTCGATTATCTGCAACAGGTTGCGGAACTGATGGCGCGCACGCATCCGCACATCACGCTGTGGCAGCAGGCGCGGGGCATGGACGAGGGCGAACGACATGCCTTTCTCGAGCGCTTCACCCTGAGCAGTCAGGGCATCGGTTTTGCGGTGCTGGGCGGCGCTTTCGGCGAAGGGATTGATTTGCCCGGTGCACGCCTGATCGGTGCGTTCATCGCCACGCTCGGGCTGCCACAGCTCAACCCCGTCAATGAACAGTTCAAGCAGCGCATGGCGGCCTTGTTTGGCGCTGGCTACGATTACACCTACCTGTATCCCGGCGTGCAGAAAGTCATACAGGCGGCCGGCCGAGTCATTCGCAGCCAGAGTGATCGCGGTGTGGTGATGCTGATCGATGACCGTTTTGGCGAGCACAAGGTGACGCAGCTGTTTCCTGCCTGGTGGCGTCCAGTCGGCTCAAAGACTTAAGGATCGATATTCAAGCGTCGCTGTCGAACTGCCAGTAAACTGCCGCATCGCTCGCGGTCCGTTCGATTTCTTCTGTACGAATTTTCTTTTTTATCCACGGAGGTTGTATGAGTCTCAGTCCTTTCGCCGGCAAGCTGGCACCTGCGCAGTTACTGGTCGATATCCCGAGACTGGTCACGGCTTACTACACCGGCCAGCCCGATGCTTCGGTCGCCACCCAGCGTGTTTCGTTCGGCACCTCCGGGCATCGTGGCACCTCGTTCGAACTGAGCTTCAACGAATGGCACGTTCTGGCCATCAGCCAGGCCATCTGCCTGTACCGTCAGGCCAAGGGCATCGACGGCCCCCTGTTCCTGGGCGCCGATACCCACGCACTGTCCACTCCGGCTGCTGCCACAGCGCTTGAAGTGCTGGCGGCCAATGGCGTGCAGGTGATGATTTCCCAGGGCGACGAGTACACGCCGACGCCTGCGGTTTCCCACGCGATCATCTGCTACAACCGTGGCCGTACCTCGGGTCTTGCGGACGGCATCGTCATCACCCCGTCGCACAACCCGCCCCAGAGCGGCGGCTTCAAGTACAACCCGCCCAACGGCGGCCCGGCCGACAGCGACGTTACCAAGTGGATCGAGAACAAGGCCAACGAATTGCTGGCCGAGAAGATCGTGGGCGTGTCGCGCATGAGCCACGAAAAGGCCCTGCGTGCTGACACCACTCATCGTCATGACTACGTCAATACGTACGTGGCAGACCTGAAGAATGTCATCGACATGGATGCCATTCGCGATGCCGGACTGCGCCTTGGCGTCGATCCGCTGGGCGGCGCCGGGGTCAACTATTGGACGGCGATTGGCGAGCATTACGGCCTGAATCTGGACGTGGTGAACAAGTTCGTCGATCCGACTTTCCGCTTCATGAGCGTCGACTGGGACGGACAGATCCGTATGGACCCCTCGTCCAGCCATGCCATGCAGAGCCTGATCGGCCTCAAGGATCGCTACCAGGTCGCCTTTGCCTGCGATCCTGATCACGACCGCCACGGCATCGTGACGCCGACCGGCGGCCTGATGACGCCTAACAGCTACCTCGCGGTGTCCATCGATTATCTGTTTCAGAATCGTCCCGAGTGGCGCGCTGACGCAGCCGTCGGCAAGACAGTCGTCAGCAGCGGCATGATCGATCGTGTTGCTGCGCGTCTGGGTCGTCGTCTGTACGAAGTGCCGGTGGGCTTCAAATACTTCGCTGACGGTCTGTTCGACGGTTCGCTGGGCTTTGGTGGCGAGGAAAGCGCGGGCGCTTCGTTCCTGCGTCGTGACGGCACGGTCTGGACCACCGACAAGGACGGTCTGATTCCGGCGCTGCTGGCGGCAGAGATCACCGCACGTACCGGCCGTGATCCGAGCGAGCACTACCAGACCATGACCGAGCAGTTGGGCAAACCGTATTCGACCCGTGTCGATGCCAAGGCCAACCCGCAGCAGAAGGCGTTGCTGAGCAAGCTGTCGCCGGAGCAGGTCACCTCCACTGAACTTGCGGGCGAGTCGATCCAGAAAGTGCTGAGCAACGCGCCGGGCAACGATCAGGCGTTTGGCGGCGTGAAAGTCATGACTGAAAACGGCTGGTTCGCGGCGCGCCCATCGGGCACAGAAGACATCTACAAGATCTACGCCGAGAGCTTCGTGGGCGAGGATCACCTGAAGCGTCTGGTCGAAGAGGCCCAGGTGCTGGTGGACAGCGCGATTTCTGCGAAGTAATCGCTGAGGTCAAATTAACGGCCCGCCTGCGTTCGCGCAGGCGGGCCGTTTTCGTCAATCCCGGTAAAACACCTGCACCAAGTGGTAGCCGAACTTGCTCTTGATGGGGCCGTGCACGGTGCGCAGCGGCTTTTTGAAAATCACCTGATCGATGGCGCCGACCATCTGTCCTGGCCGGACTTCGCCCAGATCGCCGCCGCGTTTGCCGGACGGGCAGCTAGAATGCTTTTTGGCCAATACGTCAAACGCCTCGCCCTTGGCGATACGCTGCTTGAGCTGTTCGGCCTCTTCGGCAGTTTTCACCAGGATATGGCGGGCCTGTGCTTTCATGTCTCGATATCCAGCAACTGTAAAAGCCTGCCATTATGCCTGTCCTAGCGGCATCTGGCGCTCAGGCGACAGGCAAACGTTTTTCCACCCTGATTTCGTACGGTAGTGATTATGGATTTCCCGGCGTTGTTGAAGATTCTGGCCAGTCAGGACGGATCGGACCTTTATCTTTCCACCGGAGCGCCGCCCTGCGCCAAGTTCAATGGCGTGCTCAAGCCACTGGGCACCGAAACCCTCAAGCCGGGCGAAGTCGCAAAGATCGCTCAGGGCCTGATGGACGAAGAGCAGAAGCTGGAGTTCCTGCGCGAGCTGGAAATGAACCTCGCCGTGTCACTGGCGGGCATCGGGCGTTTCCGGATCAACATCTTCATGCAGCGCAACGAAGTGTCGATCGTCGCGCGTAACATCAAGCTGGACATTCCACGTTTCGAAGACCTGTATCTGCCGCCGGTTCTGCTCGATGTGATCATGGAAAAGCACGGCCTGGTGCTGTTCGTCGGTGCCACCGGTTCGGGTAAGTCCACCTCATTGGCGGCGCTGATCGACTACCGCAACCGCAACGCCAGCGGCCATATCATCACCATCGAAGACCCGGTCGAATTCATTCACCGACACAAGAAATCCATCGTCAATCAGCGGGAAGTGGGCGTCGATACCCGCAGCTTCAGGGCGGCGCTGAAAAACACCCTGCGTCAGGCACCGGATGTGATTCTGATCGGCGAGATCCGGGACCGTGAAACCATGGAGCACGCGCTGGCATTCGCCGACACCGGGCACCTGGCAATCTCGACCCTGCACGCCAACAATGCCAACCAGGCGCTGGACCGGATCATCAACTTCTTCCCGGAAGAACGACGTCCGCAGTTGCTGCATGACCTGGGTAACAACCTCAAGGCGTTCGTGTCGCAGCGTCTGGTCAAAACCCCGGATGGCAAGCGCCGTGCAGCGGTGGAGGTGATGATGGGCACGCCGACCATTCGTGATCTGATCCAGCGTAACCAGTTGAACGAGCTCAAAGGGATCATGGAGAAGTCCGGCAGCCTAGGCATGCAGACCTTCGACACCGCGCTGTTCAACCTTGCGGTGGAGGGCGCCATCAGCGAAGAGGAAGCGCTGAAGCATGCGGATTCGCAGAACAACGTGCGTCTGCGCCTCAAGTTGCACGGCGAAAACGGGGTGAACACCCTCACGACAGCGCCTGCTGCGCCGACCGGCGCGGCCAAGCCGAGCATGGTCGAGTGGGGGCTGGTCGACGACGAGCCCCCGTCCCAGAGCTGAGGGGCAACTTCGCTACTGAGCCAGCCATCCGCCGTCCACGTTCCAGGCTGCGCCACGCACCTGGACTGCCGCATCGCTGCACAGGAACAGCGCCAGCTCACCCAGTTGCTGCGGCGTGACGAAATCCAGTGATGGCTGCTTTTCCGCCAACAGGTCGTAACGCGCCTGTTCGGTTCCGCCTCGCTTGTCGATCTGCTGCTGTACCAGCGGGGTCAGCACCCAGCCGGGGCAGATGGCGTTGCAGGTGATCTGGGTGGAGGCGGTTTCCAGCGCGACGACCTTGGTCAGGCCGATCACGCCGTGTTTGGCCGCCACGTACGCCGCCTTGCCGGTCGAACCGACCAGCCCGTGCACCGAGGCAATGTTGATGATCCGCCCCCAGCCTTTCCTGCTCATGCCCGGCAGGCTGAGGCGCGTGGTGTGGAAGACGGAGGACAGGTTGATGGCGAGGATCGAATCCCAGCGCTCGACCGGAAACTCTTCCACACTGCTGACGTGCTGAATACCGGCGTTATTGACCAGAATATCGACGCCGCCGAACTCACGCTCGGCATAGGCGATCATGTCCGCGATCTGCGCCGGATCGCTCACGTCGGCCGGATGATGGCCGACCTTGCCGCCAGCCTGTTCGACCTGACTGATCACTTCGGATGTATCACCAAAGCCGTTGAGGATCACGTCGGCGCCAGCCTTGGCCAGTTCGACCGCGATACCCAGACCAATGCCGCTGGTGGAGCCGGTCACCAGTGCGGTTTTGCCTTGCAGATTCATAATCGATTCCTTACACGATGCCGGTGGCGTAGAACGTTGCAATAACGACGAATACCGCCAGCGTCTTGATCAATGTGATGCCGAAAATATCCTTGTAGGCTTCGCGGTGGGTCAGCCCGGTCACCGCCAGCAGGGTGATCACTGCGCCGTTGTGCGGCAGCGTGTCCATGCCGCCGCTGGCCATGGCGGCCACCCGGTGCAGCACTTCCAGCGGGATGTTCGCGGCGTTGGCGGCGGCGATGAAGTTCTGCGACATGGCGGCCAGGGCGATGCTCATGCCGCCCGACGCGGAGCCGGTGATACCAGCCAGCAGCGTGACGGTGATCGCCTCGTTGACCAGCGGGTTGGGGATGCTTTTGAGACCATTAGCCAGCACCAGAAACCCTGGCAGTGAGGCAATGACTGCGCCGAAGCCGTACTCGGAGGCGGTGTTCATGGCTGCCAGCAACGCGCCGCTCACCGCGCTTTTGGTGCCTTCGGCGAGCCTGCTTTTAATGGACCGGAAGCCAAAGATCAGCACCATCAGAATACCGACCAGCAGCGCCGCTTCGACCGCCCAGATGGCCGTGACCTTGGCCACTTCGGTCTGCACCGGTGCCGCCATGCCTGGCAGCGCGAGCGTGTGGGTCTTGCCGTACCACTGCGGAATCCACCAAGTGAACAGCAGGTTCATGACGCCCACGGCGACCAGTGGCGACAGCGCCAGCCAGGGATTGGGCAGCTTGAGGTCAGGGGCAGTCTCCGGTTCGTTGCGCAGTTCGGTGCCGTAACCTTCACCGGCACGTTGTGCCTTGTTGCGCTGGCGTTGCAGATAAAGCATGCCTGCGCTGAAGACGAAAATGGAGCCGATGAGTCCGAGCCACGGTGCCGCCCATGCGGTGGTGTTGAAGAAGGTGGTCGGAATGATGTTCTGGATCTGTGGCGTGCCGGGCAGGGCGTCCATGGTGAACGAGAACGCGCCCAGAGCGATGGTGGCCGGGATCAGGCGCTTGGGGATGTTGCTCTGCCTGAACATCTCCGAAGCGAACGGATAGACCGCGAAAACCACGACGAACAGTGACACGCCGCCGTAGGTCAGCAGTGCGCAGACCAGCACGATCACCAGCATGGCCTGACGCATGCCCAGCACGCCGATGGCGGCTGCCACAATGGAGCGTGAAAACCCGGACAGCTCGATCAGCTTGCCGAACACTGCGCCCAAGAGGAATACCGGAAAATACAGCTTGATGAAGCCGACCATCTTGTCCATGAACACCCCGGTGAAAGCCGGGGCCACCGCCGATGGATCGGTCAGCAGCACGGCACCCAGAGCCGCGATGGGTGCGAAAAGAATGACGCTGTAGCCGCGGTAGGCGGCAAGCATCAACAGCGCAAGCGCTGCGAGGGCGATGAGAACGCTCATCAGGTGTCTCCTGTTGTTATTGTTTTTGATGAAACCGGAACAGCTGGAGTCGACATAGCGGGTTTCGTGCCATGTGAGCAAGATGTTGAAATATATGAGTATTTTCAGGCTGGCCAGAATGCAGACCGAGGTTTTGTCTATAAATAGAGACAGATAACAGTGCTCAGGTCTGCAGCGCGGCGATCAAGCGATCATAAAGCGCCTGATTACGGGAGATTTAGCGCTATCTCCCTAAAGAGACTGCTGTCTCTTTATGGAGACTCGGCAATGCCCAAGGTCGTCATTTTCTTGTAGAGAGTGGAGCGCCCCAGGCCCAGTTGGCTGGCTGCCAGCACGACGCTGCCTGCGCACTGATGCAAGGTGGTTTCGATCAGGTGGCGGTCGAAGCGCTGCCGCGCCTCGCTGAACGTCTCCTTTTGCACGAGGCTTCTGACGCTTGCGGCGGTTGCCTTCAACGGCATCAGCGTACCGATGGCTGCCTGAATATCTGCAGCGGTCAGCAACGACTCGTCACTCAGCAGCGCGGCACGCTCCAGTACGTTGCGAAGCTCACGGATATTGCCAGGCCAGGCGTGTCGGGCAAGCACCCCCAGCGCTTCACTTTCCAGCTCATGATGACTGCGCAGTTCTTCCAGAATCGCCTCGCTGAGTGCGGGCAGGTCCTCGAGACGCTCGCGCAAGGGCGGCACTTTGATAGGTAGCACGTTGAGCCGGTAATAAAGGTCGGCGCGAAACTCGCCGCGCTGGATGGCGGCTTCAAGGTCAGTAGATGTTGCCGCGATCAAGCGCACATCGCTTTGAAAGACTTCGTTGGAGCCCACCGGCTCGTATTCCTTTTCCTGCAGCACGCGCAGCAGCTTGCTTTGCAGGGCCAGCGGCATGTCGCCGATCTCGTCTAGAAACAGCGTGCCGCCCTGAGCGATTTTCAGCTTTCCGGGGCGTCCCTTGCGTTCGGCACCGGTAAAAGCACCGGGTGCGGTGCCGAAGAATTCTGCTTCCAGCAGGGTTTCCGGGATCGCGGCGCTGTTGATACTGACGAACGGCTTGCCCGCCCGGGGCGAGGCGTTGTGAATGGCGTGGGCCAGCAGCTCCTTGCCAGTGCCGGTTTCACCCAGCAGCAACACGGTTGACTGAGTATTGGCGCCGCGTCTGGCGCGACGCTTGACCTCAAGCGACGCCTCGCTGGTACCAATGAAGTGCGCGAAGCTGTACTTGGCCTGCCGCGCCTTGAGCAGGGAGCGTGTGGTGGCCAGTTCCTGTTGCATGCTCAGGTAGCGGGTGAGCAGGGGAGACAACGTCTGCAACTGATCGAACAGCGCAAAGCCGATGGCGCCGATCAGTCCGCCCGCGTCATCGTGGATGGGCAGGCGCATGACCACCAGCGGGTCCTTGGCCGTGTCCATCATGTCCAGCAGGATGGGCTGGCCGTTGCTCGCCACCTGACGCAGCAAACTGCCCGGAATCACGCTCTCGCACGGCTGCCCGATGGCCAGGGTCGGATCCTGCAGCCCGAAACGCCGCGCATACCGCTCGTTGATCCAGACGATGCGTGCGTCCTTGTCGACGATGACCGTCCCTTCACTGGATTGCTCGATGATCTCGAACAGCGAACGGATCGCCAGGCGCCGGATGCTTTTATAGTCGTTGAGATTGTTGTCGTTCATGGGAGTGTTCCGTCAAAAGCGGGCGCCTGGCCGCACAGACTGTCCGTTTTTACGCAATCAAATGAAGCCCGGATGCGCGGCCGCCAGCAACTCCTGGGTGTACGGCTGCTGCGGCGACTCGAATACCGCGTGGCTGGGGCCTCGCTCGACCACCTTGCCGTCCTTGACCACGATTACATCATGGGCCAAGGCCTTGACCACCGCCAGATCGTGGCTGATGAACAGGTAGGTTAGCCCATGCTTCTCCTGCAACTCGCGCAGCAGGGCAACGACCTGCTTCTGCACGGTGCGATCCAGCGCCGAGGTGGGTTCGTCGAGCAGGATCAGCGCCGGTTTGAGCACCAGCGCCCGGGCGATGGCGATGCGTTGTCGCTGACCACCGGAAAACTCGTGTGGATAGCGATGACGGCTCTGCGGGTCGATGCCGACTTCTTCCAGTGCGCGTATCACCTCGACATCACACTGAGCCGCATCCAGGCCGCCATGCACCTCCATACCTTCGGCGATGATCTGCGCCACGGACATGCGCGGGCTGAGGCTGCCATAAGGATCCTGAAACACCACCTGCATCTCTTTGCGCCAGGGCCGCATCTGTTTCTGGTTCAGGCCGTCCAGCGCGTTGCCACGAAAGCGGATGCTGCCACGCGAGTCCAGCAGTCGCAGGATGGCTTGGCCCAGCGTCGACTTTCCGGACCCCGATTCACCGACGATGCCCAGCGTCTTGCCGCGCTCAATGCTCAGACTGATGTCATCGACTGCTTTCAGGTATTCCTTGTGCCGCCTCAGAATGCCGCCCGTCAACGAGAACCAGACCTTCAGGTTGTCGACTTCGAGCACGTTCTCCCGCGCATCACGCGGCAATGGCTCGCCTGCAGGCTCGGCATCCAGCAGCAAACGGCTGTAGGGGTGTTGAGGTGCCTTGAACAGTGACTGGCAATCGGCCTGTTCGACGATTTCGCCCGCGCGCATCACACAGACCCGCTGCGCGACGCTGTGTACCAGGTTCAGGTCATGGCTGATCAGCAGCAACGACATGCCCAGGCGTTGCTGCAATTCCTTGAGCAGCAGCAGGATCTTGCGTTGTACGGTTACATCCAGCGCAGTGGTCGGCTCATCGGCAATCAACAATTCCGGCTCGCAGGCCAGCGCCATCGCAATCATCACCCGCTGGCGCTGGCCGCCTGACAGCTCATGGGGGTAGGCCTTCAGGCGCTTGTGCGGCTGCTGGATGCCCACCAGTTCCAGTAATTCAATGATCCGCTTCTGGGCCTCCCGTCCGGCCATGCCTCGGTGCAGCAACAGGGTTTCACCGATCTGTTTGGACACAGTGTGCAGCGGGTTCAGCGACGTCATGGGCTCCTGAAAGATCATGGCGATGCGGTTGCCGCGCAGTTCGCGCAAGGTTCGGTCATCGGCGCCGATCAGCTGCTGGCCGCGATAGGTGATGCTGCCCGTCGTGACGGTGCCGCTGTTGGGCAGCAGTTGCAGAATCGAGTGTGCAGTGACCGACTTGCCTGAGCCGGACTCGCCAACCAGCGCCAGGCACTCGCCCGGCCGTACATCCAGACTCAGGTTGCTGACCACTGTCTGCCCGCTGAAGGCAACACTCAGGTCGCGGATTTCGATCAGGTTTTCTTGCATGTCAGGACCTCGGGTCGAAGGCATCGCGCAGCGCCTCGCCAATGAACACCAGCAGCGTGAGGATCAGGGCAAGGGCGAAAAACGCCGTGAGGCCCAGCCAGGGGGCCTGCAGGTTCTGTTTGCCCTGAGCGATCAGCTCGCCCAGCGAAGCACTGCCCGCCGGCATGCCGAAGCCAAGGAAATCCAGTGCGGTCAGGGTCGAGATAGCGCCCGTGAGAATGAATGGCAGGTAACTGAGCGTGGCGTTCATGGCGTTTGGCAGGATATGGCGCAGGATTACTGTCCGGTCGCTCAGCCCGAGGGCGCGTGCGGCTTTGACATATTCCAGATTTCGGCCGCGCAGAAACTCGGCGCGCACCACATCTACCAGGGTCAGCCATGAAAACAACGCCATGATGCCCAGCAGCCACCAGAAGTCCGGCTCGACAAAGCCCGAGAGGATGATCAGCAAGTACAGCACCGGCAGGCCCGACCAGACTTCCAGCAGCCGCTGGCCAAGCAGATCCACCCAACCACCGTAATAACCCTGAAGCGCACCCGCGGTGATGCCGATCAAGGCGCTGATGAAGGTCAGAGCCAGCGCGAAAAGAATCGACACGCGGGCACCGAAGATGACCCTGGCCAGCACATCGCGGGCCTGATCGTCAGTGCCCAGCCAGTTGGTCGCAGACGGCGGGCTGGGCGCAGGGATGGTCAGCTCGTAGTTGGGCGTGTCGTCGCTGAACGGGATGGGCGGGAACAGCATCCAGCCATCGCCCTTGTCGATCAACTGGCGCACATAGTCACTGCGGTAGTCTGGCTGAAACGGCAGTTCGCCCCCGAACTGCTGTTCGGTGTAACGCTTGAACACCGGGAAATACAACGAGTGCTGGTAGCTGACCATCAGCGGCTTGTCGTTGGCGATCAGTTCGCCACCCAGCGTCAGGGCGAAGAGGGCACAGAACAGCCAGAGCGACCACCAGCCTCGGCGATTGCCCCGAAAACGCTCCAGACGGCGACGGGCGAGCGGAGAAAGACTGCGCATCATGCCGTCCTCGCGTTGAAGTCGATTCTGGGATCGACCAGCGTGTAACAGACGTCCCCCACCAGTTTGATCAGCAGCCCGAACAACGTGAAGATAAACAGCGAGCCGAACACTACGGGATAGTCCCGCGAAACGGCGGCTTCGTAACTCATGCGCCCCAGGCCGTCCAGCGAGAAAATCACCTCGATCAGCAGCGATCCTGCAAAGAACACACTGATAAACGCCTGGGGAATACCCGACACCACCAGCAGCATGGCGTTGCGAAACACATGGCCGTACAGCACGCGCCGTTCGCTCATGCCCTTGGCTCTGGCGGTAATCACGTATTGACGGGTGATCTCATTGAGAAACGAGTGTTTGGTCAGCAAGGTCAGGGAGGCGAAACCACCGATGACCAGTGCCGACACCGGCAGCACCAGATGCCAGAAATAGTCGGCGATCTTGCCCACTGTCGACAGTTGATCGAAGTTGTCCGATACCAGCCCTCGCACCGGAAACCAGCTCATCGAGGTGCCGCCGCAGAACACCACGATCAGCAGCATGGCGAACAGAAAGGCTGGCGTTGCGTAGCCGATGATGATCGCGGTACTGCTCCAGATATCGAAATGGCTGCCATGTTTGACGGCCTTGCGAATGCCCAGCGGGATCGACACCAGATAGGTCAGCAGCGTCGCCCAGAGCCCCAGAGAGATGGAGACCGGCATCTTCTGCAGAATCAGGTCAGTGACCGTCGCCCCGCGAAAGAAGCTGTTGCCGAAGTCCAGTTGCGCGTAGTTCTTGAGCATCAGCCACAGCCGTTCATGCAGTGGTTTGTCGAAACCGTACTGATGCTCGATTGCCTTGATCAGCTTGGGGTCCAGCCCGCGGGAAGCTCTGGATTGCCCGGCACCTGCCGACTCCGAGGCGCTGGCACCTGCGGTGACGCCCCCGATGCCCTGCAGTCGCGCGATGGCCTGTTCGACCGGGCCGCCGGGCGCCGCCTGCACGATGAAAAAGTTGACCAGCAGAATGCACAGCAGGGTCGGGATGATCAGCAGCAGCCGCCGCAGAATGTAGCCGAGCATCTACTTCATCTCCGAAACAAGGACTGAAGCACCGCGTCTGGCCGCGAATTGTTCGTTGGTCAGCGGTGTCGGGCTGACTTCCCACCAGGTTTCGATGGCTTCGTTGTTGCTGGCCTGGATTTTCGGAATCCCGAAGCGGTTCCACCACACGGTCGAGGAACCGGGCGGGTAATAGTTGGGAATCCAGTAATAATTCCACTGCAGGACGCGGTCCAGGCAGTGCGCATAGTCAGTCATCGTCTGCTTGTTATCGGCCTTGAGCAGCCCGGCAATCAGCGTGTCCACGGCCGGGTCCTGCAGCGCCATGTAATTGCTGGAGCCGGGATCCATCGCCACCCTGGAGCCGAAGCTGTTGTACAGCTCCGAGCCCGGCGAGGTGGAAACCGGATAGCCGGTGACGATCATGTCGTAGTCACGGGCCATGACTCGGTTCAGGTACTGCGCTGCATCGATTCGGCGAATGTCGAAATGGATGCCGATCTGCGCCAGATTGCGCTTGTAGGGCAGCAACATGCGTTCCAGACCGTTCTGGGCGTTGAGAAAAGTGAAACGGAAAGGCTCTCCTTGAGCGTTCACCAGTTCGTCCCCTTTGGGTGTCCAGCCGGCTTCCTTCATGAGTTCCAGCGCTTGCAGTTGCTTGTCACGGATAAAGCCCGTGCCATCGGTTTTGGGCGTCTTGTAGACCGTATCGAACACCTGTTCCGGCACCTGGCCGCGCAACGGTTCAAGAATCTTCAGTTCGGCTGGTGTTGGCAGTTCCGTGGCGGCCAGCTGGGAATTGGAAAAGTAGCTGTCCTGGCGGATGTACATGCTGCGCATCATCTGCCGGTTGGTCCACTCGAAATCCCAGAGCAGCGACAGCGCCTGTCGTACCCTTCGGTCCTGAAACATCGGTCGGTTCAGGTTGAACACGAAGCCCTGAGAGCTTTGCACGGCGCCCTTGGCCAGATGCGCTTTTTGCAGTCTTCCGTCACTCAGTTGCGGGCTGTCGTAGCGAATCGAATAGCCGGTGGCCGAGAACTCCCGGTTGTAGTCGTAGGCGCCGCCCTTGAGCACCTGACGCGCAACGTCGATGTCGCCGAAGTACTCGATGCTGAACGTGTCGAAGTTATAGAGACCGCGGCTGACCGGCAGATCCTTGCCCCACCATGTAGGGTCACGTTCGAACGTGATGGTGCGACCCGGATCGACATGCGCGATCTTGTAGGGGCCGCTGCCCGGCGGCACTTCGAAGCCTGCGCCGCTGGCAAAGTCGCGGGTCTTCCACCAGTGCTCGGGAAACACGGGCAACGAGGCGAGATCCAAGGGCAGGGTACGACTGTCGCTGTGTTTGAAGTCGAAGCGTATCTGCGTCGGTGATTCGACTTCCAGGCCTTTGACCGCTTCGAACTGGGTGCGGAACTGCATGCTGCCCTGGGTCATCAGCAGCTCGTAGGTGTACTTCACATCACTGGCAGTGATCGCTGTGCCGTCGGCAAAGCGTGCCTTGGGGTTCAGGTAGAAGGTGAGGGACAGGCCGTCAGCGCTACGTTCCATCCTCTCGGCCACCAGCCCGTAAACGGTATAGGGCTCGTCCATCGAGCGCACCGCCAGCGGCGAATACAGCATGCCGTTGATCTGCGAAACGCCCATGCCTTTGTCGGTAAAGGGCATCAGGTGATCGAACTGGCCAATTTCGATCGCCGAACGGCGCATGCTGCCGCCTTTCGGGGCGTCGGGGTTCACGTAATCGAAATGCTGGAAGTTGGCGGGGTAGCGGGGCGCCTCACCATAAACGGTCAGGGCGTGTTGCGGTGCGGCGAACAGCGAGGATGAGGCCAGGGCCAGCGTTGCGGCGATCAGTGAAGAAAAAACAAAACGCATTACTCGAATCCCGATTGACCGTAGAAGCGCCCGGCGTCGCATTGCAGACAGCGGTATCTTCTACAGATAAATCCCTGATTCGCCAAGCCACCTGCAAAAACGGCCCATCTGAAGATGAGCCGTTTGGTAACCGCTGTGTAACCGTGCGACAGGATCAGTCCTGACGGCTGGTCACTTCCAGCAGGTGGTAGCCAAACTGAGTCTTGACCGGACCCTGAACGGTGTTGACCGGAGCGCTGAACACGACGGTGTCGAATTCCTTGACCATCTGGCCTGGACCGAACGAACCCAGTTCACCGCCCTGGCGGCTGGATGGGCAAGTGGAGTTGGCTTTGGCGATTTCAGCGAAATCAGCGCCGCCTTCGATCTGTGCCTTGAGTTCGTTGCACTTCTCTTCGCTCGAAACAAGGATGTGGCGGGCAGTGGCTTTAGCCATGGGGAAAATTCTCCTGTGAAAAAAAAGAAACAGCCTACCGGAATCAGTTCGGTATTTCCTGACAAAGTTCCTTCGCAACGCTGTTATCTGTAGCGCAACCGATCAACCGCCCGGCGCAGCAACTGCTCGGTTCCCGTCCAGCCCAGGCAGCCATCGGTCACTGAAACACCGTATTCCAGGGTTTTGCTCAACGGCTGGCAGCCATCGAACAGGTGGCTTTCGACCATCATGCCGATCAGTGAGGTGTTGCCTTGCAGGCGCTGCAGGAGCACATCGTCGAAGACCTGCGGCTGGCGTAACGGGTCCTTGCCACTGTTGGCATGGCTGCAGTCGACCATGATGCGCGCCGCAATCCGGTTCTTTGCCAGGCTGGCCTGCACCTTGGCAATGCTTTCGCTGTCGTGGTTCGGTCCGCTGTGTCCGCCGCGCAGCACGATATGCGTGTCTGCGTTGCCCCGCGTCTCGATGATTGCCGGATAGCCATGGCTGTCCATACCGAAGTGGCGATGGGGATGAGCCGCCGAGCGGATCGCGTCACTGGCCACTGCAACGCCACCGTCCGTACCGTTCTTGAAGCCGACTGCCATGGGCAGGCCGCTGGCCATTTCGCGGTGGATCTGCGATTCGGTCGTGCGGGCGCCGATGGCGACCCAGCTGAGCAGGTCGTCGAAGTAGCCGGCCGCCATGGGCTGCAGGATCTCGGTCGCGACGGGCAGGCCCATGTGCAGCATCTCGCGCATCAGTTCCCGAGACAGCCTCAGGCCCACTGCCATGTCGTCGCTGCCGTCGAGCCGGGGATCGTAGGCCAGGCCTTTCCAGCCGACAGTCGTGCGGGGCTTTTCGACGTACGCACGCATGACCAGCAGCATCTGGTCGCTCACTTCAGAGGCGAGACCGGCCAGGCGTTCTGCGTATTCGAGTGCGGACTGCGGGTCGTGGAGGGAGCAGGGGCCGACGATGACCAGCAGGCGCGAGTCCTGGCCTTCAAGGATGGCGCTGACGGCACGACGATGAGCGGCGACCTGTTCGGTCAGGGCGGTATTCAGCGGCAGGCTGCTTTTGAACTCAAGGGCACTGGGCAGACGCGTCGAGGTAGATGTGCTGTGGGGCAGCGTGATCGAGTGGCTGGACAGGTCGGACGGTTTTACGGCAACGGACGAATTCATGTTCTGGCTTCCTGGGCTGGCGGGTGGTGTTCCCGCTCAAAGCCCTACTGGGGTGTTCGACAAAGGGCCGGTTCGGCCATGCGTGTGCAGTTGCCACCTGGCAGTGACCGATCGGAGGCGGCAGGCTGTCCCGAACGGAGGTTGCTAAATCGCCAGGCGAAGTCGATGTCGTTGCGGTAATAAGTGGCGTAGTTCATGTCGTGTTCCTCGATTCGATCAGTGTGGTGTTTTTTGAGGGGCTAAAAAAACAAAACCCCCGGTCGGGTAGCCGACCGGGGGTAGAGAATTCTCTGGTTGGCGTCCCCTTGAGTGGGCGCCGGATGGGTATCAGGCGCGCCAGTGGCTAAACCAATACCCGTAATAAGCGTTGAGCTGAAGATCTGCCACCGCTGGAGCAATCCGCACGGTCACAGCGTCTGCCGAGCGACGGGCGCTGGCATGAATGAAGCACTGTGATGGAATGGATTGCAGCATGGTGTGTCTCCGTTGATTGAGCAGGAGCTTACTTCAGGCCGGGGCGCTCATTCAATTGGAAAATTCAATCGGGTGGATTATGGATCAGTCCTCGCAAGGCAGCGGACAAAATGGGCTGTGGACAGAAACTGTCAGAAAACGCTATTTCTTCAGTCCGTCCGTGCAACTGTGCTGTAAAGATTCCTGTCTTACACTCTTCGGAGCAATTCCCTTCAATCCGCCACAGTTTCTGATTTTTCACCCTCGGAAGGTATGCTGCCAATCTTCATCCCTAGCAACACCGCCACTTTATGGGCCTCGCCGCGTTTTCCCTTCTTGCGTCCTGCCAGCACTTGGTAGGTCGTCGCAGGATCAATGCTGTTCTCTCGAGCGAATTCTTGAACAGATTTACCCTGTTGTTCGAGCCAGGCCTTGGCTTGTGCAGCAGTAAGTATTCCGGGCATAGTTCAAAACCGTTCAAATCAGTTTAATTTTAGCTGGATTCTACCATTCGTAAGGATGGGGTCAACAGGGTTATGCATTCAAATGAGTGGAATTGGGTACCGACTAAGAAAAGAAAGAGAACGTCTGGGGCTGTCTCAGCGTGCCTTCGGTGAAATCGGTGGTGTGGAAGCGAACGCTCAAGGGAAGTATGAAAGTGGCGATCGTGCCCCCAAGGCCGATTACCTGGCAGCGGTAGCAGCCAAGGGTGTCGATGTACTCTACGTGCTCACAGGGACGCCTACGCCGATTCCGGTCGACAACCTCAGTGTTGCCGAAGAAAAGGTGCTGGGCAGCTATCGTGTGCTCGACAAGGAAGATCAGGACGCCATCAGACGGCTGACCACGACCATGGCGGAGCTGTCGGCTTCGTATATCACCTCAGACAAGCAGACCGACAGTTGAGTGCCGCTCGCTTTCTGCAGGTTCGTCTTACGCTGCCGTGTCTGTCGTTCCTGTTCGCCGTGCCTGAACCGGTTCGGCCCAGGCAGAGCGTTCACGCCCGATACCGTTAATCGTCGGCGTTCTCCCGTGCCGGAGCCTGCCTGTGGGCGGTTCGAGCGAAAACGGCAACATCCCCTAGGTCTGCCTCGCCGTTTTTGTTATGGTGAATAGCATTCGTTATGTCCGTTGCGCGAGGTGTCTGCTTGATTAGGGTGCTAGTTGTCGATGACCATGATCTTGTTCGGACAGGCATCACACGGATGCTCGCCGATATAGATGGCCTGCAGGTGGTAGGTCAGGCCGATTCCGGTGAGGAGTCCTTGAAAAAGGCGCGGGAGCTCAAGCCCGACGTCGTGCTGATGGACGTCAAGATGCCGGGAATCGGAGGTCTTGAAGCCACGCGCAAGCTGTTGCGCAGCCATCCCGACATCAAGGTCGTGGCCGTGACGGTCTGCGAGGAAGACCCTTTTCCGACGCGGCTGCTTCAGGCCGGCGCGGCGGGTTACATGACCAAGGGCGCAGGCCTTGCGGAAATGGTCCAGGCCATTCGTCTGGTCTTCGCCGGTCAGCGCTATATCAGTCCGCAGATTGCTCAACAACTGGCGCTCAAGTCATTTCAGCCGCAGGTCAACAATTCACCGTTTGACCTGCTGTCCGAGCGCGAAATCCAGATTGCATTGATGATTGTCGGTTGCCAGAAGGTCCAGACCATCTCGGACAAGCTGTGCCTGTCGCCGAAAACCGTGAATACTTACCGCTACCGAATCTTTGAAAAGCTATCCATCAGCAGTGATGTCGAATTGGCGTTGCTGGCGGTACGTCACGGCATGGTGGACGCCAGCGCCTGAACATGACCCAGACCTTTGATCCAAGTGCCTTTCTCGCGACCTGCAGTGGTCGTCCCGGCGTCTATCGCATGTTCGATGCCGAAGCCAAACTTCTGTATGTGGGCAAAGCCAAGAACCTGAAGAAGCGCCTCGCCAGTTATTTCCGCAAAACCGGGCACGCGCCCAAGACTGGCGCTCTGGTGGCGCGCATCGCGCAGATTGAAACCACCATCACCGGTAACGAAACCGAAGCGCTGTTGCTCGAACAGACACTGATCAAGGAATGGCGACCTCCTTACAACATTCTGCTGCGCGACGATAAGTCTTATCCGTATGTGTTCCTGTCCGACGGCAAGTTTCCGCGCCTGAGCATCCATCGTGGCGCAAAGAAAGCCAAAGGCCGGTATTTTGGCCCTTATCCGAGCGCGGGTGCCATTAGGGAAAGTCTTAGCCTGCTGCAAAAGACCTTTCTGGTGCGTCAGTGCGAAGACAGCTATTTCAAGAACCGTAACCGACCCTGTCTGCAGTATCAGATCAAGCGCTGCAAAGGGCCGTGCGTCGATCTGGTCGAGCCTGAGGTATACGCGGAAGATGTGCGTCACTCGGTGATGTTTCTCGAGGGGCGCAGCAATGCCTTGAGCGACGAGTTGAACGCTGCAATGGAAAAGGCCGCCATGGCGCTGGATTTCGAGCGCGCGGCCGAACTGCGTGATCAGGTCGCCTTGCTGCGCCGTGTCCAGGATCAGCAGAGCATGGAAGGCGGTACCGGCGACGTCGATGTGGTCGCTGCTTTCGTCAATCCGGGCGGTGCCTGCGTGCATCTGATCTCGGTGCGCGGCGGTCGCGTGTTGGGCAGCAAGAACTTCTTTCCTCAGGTGGGTATCGAGGAGGAGGTTGGCGAAGTCATGTCGGCCTTCCTGGCCCAGTATTTCCTAGGTGGCGTTGACCGTGAGTTGCCCAGCGAAGTCATCGTCAACGTCGTCAACGAAGATTTTCCGGCCCTGATCGACGCAATCGAAGAGTCGCGCGGTCGCGAGATGACCATCAGCCACCGGGTGCGCGGCACTCGCGCGCGCTGGCAGCAACTGGCCGTGACCAATGCCGAACAGGCCCTGTCGGCGCGTCTTGCCAATCGCCAGCATGTGGCGTCGCGCTTCGAAGCATTGGCCAAGGTGCTCAATCTGGACGAGCCGCCGGTGCGTCTCGAGTGCTATGACATCAGTCACTCCAGTGGTGAGGCGACCGTTGCTTCCTGCGTTGTATTCGGCCCGGAAGGCCCGATCAAGGCGGACTATCGTCGTTTCAACATCGAAGGCGTGACGGCGGGCGATGACTATGCTGCCATGCATCAGGCGCTGACCCGACGCTACAGCCGCATCAAGGACGGAGAGGGCAAACTGCCTGACGTCCTGTTGGTCGACGGTGGTAAAGGGCAGATGGCGATGGCTCGCGACGTGCTGAATGAACTGGCCATACCGGACCTCATCCTGCTCGGGGTCGCCAAGGGCACCACGCGCAAGGCCGGTTTCGAAACCCTGTATCTGAACGATGCCGCCCATGAGTTCACCTTGCCGGGTGACTCGCCTGCGCTGCACCTTATCCAGCAGATTCGCGACGAGGCGCACCGTTTTGCAATCACCGGGCACCGCGCCCGTCGGGGCAAGACTCGCCGTACCTCGACGCTTGAAGGCGTGGCCGGGGTAGGGCCGACACGACGTCGCGACCTGCTCAAACACTTCGGCGGTCTTCAGGAATTGTCTCGTGCGAGCATCGATGAAATAGCAAAAGCACCGGGAATCAGTAAAAAGCTGGCAGAGTCGATTTATGCAAACCTGCACAGCGAGTAGAATGCCCGCTCACCTCGTAGCCAGTTGTGCCGATGAATATCCCTAATCTGATTACCGTACTACGCGTTTTACTGATTCCGATCTTCATTCTGTTGTTCTATATGCCTTATCACTGGAGCTACATGGCTGCCAGCGCGGTGTTTGCCTTTGCGGCGGCGACCGACTGGCTGGATGGGTATCTGGCACGTCGTCTGGAGCAGAGCACGCCATTCGGTGCGTTTCTCGATCCGGTCGCCGACAAGCTCATGGTGGCCGTGGCACTGGTGCTGCTGGTTCAGGCTCACGCAAACCTGTGGCTGACGCTGCCGGCGGCGGTGATCATCGGACGCGAAATCGTCATTTCCGCCCTGCGCGAGTGGATGGCAGAAATCGGCGCCAGAGCCCAGGTCGCAGTCTCAAACATGGGCAAATGGAAAACCGCTGCCCAGATGCTGGCGCTGGTCATCCTGCTCGGCAATCCGCCAGCCATCACGTTCTGGGTCATTCTGGGCTACGCGTTGCTGCTGGTGGCTGCAGGGCTGACATTGTGGTCGATGGTGCAATACCTGAGGGCCGCCTGGCCGCATCTGAAAACCACGGCAGAAAAAAAATAAGTTTTTGAATCAAGGGCTTGACGGGAGTTTTTGAAGCGCTAGAATGGCGCCCGTCAACACGACAATGCGGGAATAGCTCAGTTGGTAGAGCACGACCTTGCCAAGGTCGGGGTCGCGAGTTCGAGTCTCGTTTCCCGCTCCAAACATGGTGCTGAAGAGGTTTCACCATCACTTCAGCAAAAGAAAAAAGGACCTTATGGTCCTTTTTTCGTTCTTGTTTTTCTTCAAAATGTCCTCGCTCATCCGTTACGGTCAATCGGCTCGATGCTGAGCTCTCGGTGTCAGTTCATCAAATGCCGACCAACGCTCATACCACTCTATTTCGCCCTATAAGCCTTCAGCATCGACGTGCTGCCGATAGCTTTACGAAGTGCGCCATGCCTTGTCCAGAAGGCTTTGTAGCGCGCCGCTGCGGTAACTGTGGTCAGGGTTCATGAAGGTTTTGTTCTTTATTGAGCACTGCTTCCAGGCACTCGATGAACACGCGTACCCTTTGAGGGACCTGCTGACGGGTTGGTAGCACGGCAGTGATAGACAGCAGCTCCGGTGTCGCATCGTTCAGCTTCACCAGCACGAGAGAACCTTCAGCGAGCTCTCTGCGAACGTCCCAATACGTCAGCATGGCCAGTCCCAGGCCTTGTTTGCTTGCCGTGCGAACTGCCTCGACACTGTTGGCAGAAAAGGCACCGTGAATCCGTAAAGCCAAAGGCTCGCCTCGTTTGGAAAACAGCCAGCAAGGCATTGCGTGCAACACGATGCATTGATGCTGTTTGAGCTCATTGAGGTTTTGCGGTGTGCCCGACCGTGCGAGGTAATCAGGGCTCGCACAGACGACACGGGGGTTGTCAGCCAGATTTCTCGCCACCAGGTTCGAGTCGCGCAATGCGGCGATGCGAATGGCCACATCAATGCCCAGCCCGGCGATGTCTACGATGCTGTCAGACAGCGTGAGGTCGATTCCGAGTTGGGGATTGCTGGAGAGCAGCGCGGGTAGCAGGGGCATGATGACGGTCTGACCGAATACGGTTGGGGCCGTGACTCGCAATGTTCCGCTCACGCTGGCCACGTTGTTTTTCAGTGTGGCTCGCGCTGTCTCGCTCGCTTCCAGCATGGTTCTGGCATGGGGCAGAAAAAGCTCCCCCTCCGGCGTGAGAGATACGGAGCGGGTTGTGCGGTGCACCAGCCGTACACCCAGATCGCTTTCAAGAGACGCCAGGCGCCGAGAGACCATCATTGCAGACAACCCGAGCCGCCTGGCTGCTTCGGACAGGCTGCCGCTGGTGGCTATGTTGGCGAACACTTCTATTTCCGGAAGCTGCATATTTATATCTGTATCCGTTAAGCCGCCTTATCGTGTGACGGGCTTTTATTGACGTCTTTGAGTGCCTATTGTCTTTGGTATCTGAGCTGTTCGTTCAGATAACCCATCTGGAGGATATGACGATTGGATACGACACGCCGGGCTATTTTAACGCCTTTTGATATGGGCCATCTGCAGCTCAGGAACCGCCTTGCGCTTGCGCCCATGACGCGCGTCAGCGCGACCGAGGCCGGAAATGCCACGCACGACATGGCAAAGTATTACGAACGATTCGCCAAGGGCGGCTTCGCATTGGTGATTACGGAAGGTGTCTACACGGATCGCAGGTTTTCTCAGGGTTACCGCTTTCAGCCGGGCCTCACTGACCAACAGCAGGCGTTGGCCTGGCGCCCTGTGGTGGACGCAGTTCATCGGCATGAGAGTGCGGTGATCGCTCAGATCATGCACGCAGGCGCGCTCAGCCAGGCAAACCGGTTCACCGATGGCACTGCAGGACCGTCGGGGATCCGCCCCAAGGGTGAGCAAATGGCGTTCTATCGCGGTGACGGTAAGTACCGCGTCCCTCGGGTCATGAGTGATGAGGATATTGCCGACGCCATCGAGGGTTTCGCCCAGGCAGCGAAGCTGGCTGTCGAGACAGCAGGTTTTGACGGGGTCGAGATCCATGCAGCCAACGGATATTTGCTTGACCAGTTTCTGACGGACTATTCAAACCAGCGTTCAGATGGTTGGGGAGGCGATATTCGTCAACGCCTCAGGCTTACCCTTGAAGTGGTCGCCGAAGTGAAAAAGGTCGTTGGCCGTTCGCCAGTCGGAGTGCGTATATCGCAAGGCAAGGTCAACGACTTTCAGCACAAGTGGGTTGAGGGAGAGAAGGGGGCAGAGACCGTTTTCGGCAGTTTGTCCGACTCAGGTGTCGATTTCATTCACGTGACTGAGTACGAAGCCTGGCAGCCTGCTTTTCCCGACAATGACGTCAGCTTGCTTGCGCTTGCCCGGCGTTATGCGCCTGACGTCGTGTTGATCGCCAATGGCGGTCTTCACGATAGGGAGAAGGCAGAGCAGGTCCTTCAGAGTGGCGCAGACATGGTTGCTGTGGGCAAGGCTGCTCTGGCCAACCCTGACCTTGCGCAACGGATTTCGGAACGTCGTGCTCTCAACGACTTCGATCCGTCGCTTCTCGGCCCGATTGCTGATATCAAGCAAAGCGAGCTAGGCCTGACGTGAAAAACAGCCGGCAGCGCAGGGTGGGCATCCCTGCGCAGTCGAATACCTAATGAGTTGCCAGTTTCGGCTTTTCGGTCTCCCGCATGAACTGCTCCAATTCCTTGCTGTAGAACTTCGCGTTGCTTGTCGTCCCATGACCTCGGGTTTCGGCGCTGGCAGGAATGAGCAGCAGCCTCGCGTTCCTGATCTCTCGTAGCGAGCCTTCCAGCAGCCCTGTTTCCGGTGGGTTGCGTTCGTCGTCTGCCGCGTTTATCGCCAGCACTGGCGCCTGGATTTTATTCAGCCCCTTCGACGCGTCGTAATCGGCGGAGGACTGCCATTGATAGATGAAGTCGTTGGCGTCAGACGTCTGTGGTGAGTTGAGTCGGTCATCCACGTACTTGTCAGCCAGCGCCCGGGAAGGGGCCGCAGCCTGATAAGCCAGATTGCCACCGCTGGTGCCGATGCTGAACATCGCGTTGGCCAGGCGCAGGGACGGCGGCTGTGTGGTGTAGTTGCCGTTGTTCCAGGCCGGATCCTGCTTGATCGACTCCACGAGCAGCCGACGCATCATCCAGTTGCGCGATGACATTGGCGTGGGTTGCGAGGCCATCGGCACGAGTGCATCCATCATCTGCGGCCAGGTCTGACCCCACATCCAGGTTTGCATGCCACCCATGGAATTACCAATGATCAGGCGCAGGTGCTTGACGCCAAGTCCCTCGGTCACCAGTCGATACTGCGCCTGAACCATATCGGCGTAGTTATATTCCGGGAAGCTGGCGCGCAGGCCGTCCGAGGGTTTGGTGGATTGCCCCATGCCAATGCCATCGGTGGAAATGATGTAGTACTTGCTCGCGCTCAGCGGTTGGCCTTCGCCGAATAACTC
The DNA here is from genome assembly GCF_030209155.1 of Pseudomonas sp. fls2-241-TYG-175. Taxonomy (NCBI): domain Bacteria; kingdom Pseudomonadati; phylum Pseudomonadota; class Gammaproteobacteria; order Pseudomonadales; family Pseudomonadaceae; genus Pseudomonas; species Pseudomonas sp. fls2-241-TYG-175. The sequence goes on from NZ_JARVSO010000001.1 coordinate 120,001, forward strand.
CCCACCAAAGTCCTTGGCGAGGATGTCGCTGCCGGGCCGGTAAGTGCCATGCAGGAAAAGGATGGCAGGGTTCTTCGGATCGCCGAGGGTGATGTAGTGCAGTTTCAGGTTGGCGAGTTTTTCACCTGTGTGAAAGGTGAACTCGGGGGCGACCCAGTCGCCTTCTTTTGCAGCCGGGAGCGGGGCGGCATGAAGGCTGGAGGCGAGACAAAACAGAAACATCAGCCCGATGGCAGGGCGCAAAGCGGAGCGCTGCATGAAAGGTATCCTGTCTGGTTTTTATTGTCAGGTTGTAGGCGTGCCGGACGGATATTCCTCCTGTGATCGTATTTTGTGAAGCTATTTTTCAGTTAACAATGATTAACATTGGGCAACGAAAAAAGGACCTCAGGTCCTTTTTTCGTTTCTGGGGTAAACCGCCGGGTGTCATGAGCACAAGTCGAGCGGGCTACTTATAGCGCTGCTCGAACGTCGCCAGATTTTCTGGCGTTATCAATTGAAAGGGCACCCACACGTCAGCTGTGACGGGCTCACCCTTGATCATCCTGATCGCCGACTGCATCGCACTGGCGGCCTGGGCCTTGGGGTCCTGAAAGACCGACGCAACCAGCATTCCGCGTTTGATCGCTGCCAGACCGTCAGGCAAGCCGTCGATACCGACAATCGCAACCTCGCCCTTTGCCTTGCCTGCCTGCTGCAGGGCCATGGCTGCGCCGATTGCCATCTCGTCGTTATTGGCAATGATCGCGTCGAAACGGCTGCCTGCGAGCAGCCAGTTGCTGGTCAGGTCCATTCCCTTGCTGCGTTGCCACTCGGCACTTTGCTGTTCAACGACCTTTATGTTCGGGTAGTCCTTAAGGATCTGTTTGACGCCTTCGGTACGGTCATGCGTGGCGTTTTGCGCCAGGTCGCCCATGATGATTGCGAGGGTGCCTTTGCCTCCCAGCTTTTCAGCCAGATAACGCATCTGCAGTTGCCCGGCCTCGATATCGTTGGACGCGACCGTGACCACCCCTGTGGGCAGCTTGCGTTCGTCCGGGTGACGATTGACGTACACCAGCGGTATTTTTGCTGCCACTGCGGCGCGGGTCATGCTCGCCGTGGCGGAAGTGTCGACGGGCAGGACGATGACTGCATCGACTTTTTGATTGAGAAATCCCTGAACCTGATTGAGCTGGCGAACCACATCGCCCTGTGCGTCCTCGAACTGGATCTGGACACCCTCCTGTCTGGCGGCATCGTCCAGACCGTTACGCACATAGGTCATGAAGTTATCGTCAACTCTGGCGATACTGACCCCGATGCGGTAACTGGCGGCGGCCCATTGGCTGAACAGGGTCAGCAGCGTAGCGAGCAGCAGTGTGTAAATGCGCATGACGGTTTTCCTTTTGTTGTTATGGGTAGACCTTCACTGACAAGCGTTGGCGCTCAGTGCGGCGTGCTCAGTCAAGCGTGAACGCGTGACGGAAACGCTCAAGTGCCCGTTCGCTGTCGCCGCTGGCCCAGCCCTCGAGGCCGACCACACCGCTGTAACCGATGCCGGACAATGCTCTGGCAATCGCCGGGTAGTGAATCTCGCCAGTACCGGGCTCCATGCGGCCGGGCACATCCGCGACCTGAATTTCGCCGATGGCCTTGCCGGCGCGCTGGATCAGCTCGATCAGGTTTCCTTCGCCGATTTGTGCGTGATACAGGTCCAGGTTCATTTTCAGGTACGGGCTGTCTACCGCTTCGATGAGTGCGAGTGTGTCCTCGGCGCGGGCGAAGGGCGTGCCGGGGTGATCGACCTCGGTGTTCAGGTTTTCCAGCAGAAACACCCGGCCCGCGTCCTCGCCCAGCCGCGCGATCTTTTCCAGCGTCTTGCAGGCGCTCAGCCACATGCGGCCTGTGGTATGCGCGACCGGCTTGACCGGCAGGCCGTCAGCGTCCAGGCCGGTGCCATGCAGGTTCAGGCTCGGGCAGTTCAACTGCTCGGCGACCCTCAATGATTCGCGTGCGGAGTCAAGCAACCGACCGATGTCGTCCTGATCGGTCAGGTTGCCGGAGATGTAGCCAGTCATGGAGGTAAAATCTGCGCCCGTGGCCACAAGGGCCGCGATGTTCTTGGTCGTCCAGTTCCAGATCTCGACGCTGAAGCCCAGTGCATGGATACGCTCGACGCGTTCGGTGAAGGGCAGGTCGAGGAATACCATTTCAGCGCTGACGGCCAGTTTAAAGGGCGTGACGCTCATGAGGCGGCTCCTTGTACGCGTACCGCCTTGCCTTGCTGAAAGGATTCGATGCAGGCGCGGGCAATGGCCAGGGCTGCCCGTGCATCTTCGCCGCTTGCCAAAGGTTTTTCCCCACTGCGCATGCAACCGACGAAATGGTTGAGTTCGGCGAAATAGGCGTCACGCAGCAGGTCGGTGTCCATTCTCTGGGTGTCAGCCTGGACGCCAGTCGCCAGATAGCGAAGCAGGTCGGACTCATTGACACTGCCCATGCTCAGCATGCCAGCGCTGCCAAAGACTTCTCCCCGGACATCGTAGCCATAGACCGCCTGGAAATTCGCCTCGGCAACCGCAATCGCGCCGTTATCGAAGCGGACGGTAACCACGGCGGTATCGAGAAATCCGTTGGCCTTGAATTCCGGGGCGATCAGGGCGTCTGCCATGACAAACACCTCGACCGCTTCCGCGCCTGGATTGAGATAGCGCAGGGTGTCGAAGTCATGAATCAGGGTTTCGAGGAAGATCACCCATTGGGGCGATGCGGCCGGATTATTCAGGGCCGGATCGCGAGTCAGCGAACGCAGCAGCTGTGGCGTCCCGATTCTGCCTGCAACAACGTCCAGATGGGCAGTACGAAAACTTTTCGCGAAGCGCCGGTTGAAGCCGACCTGCAAGGTCACTCGTGCATCGGCAGCCGCAGCGATAGCGCGGTCGGCCTCTTCCAGCGTGATTGCCATCGGTTTTTCACAGAAGACACTTTTTCCGGCGCGGGCGGCTCTTATCACCAGCTCGGCATGGCTGCGGGCTGGTGCGGCGATCAGAACGCCGTCGATGTCCGGGTCGTCCAGCAGTTGCTGTGGGTCTGAATAGACTTTTTGCACGCCCAGCTCTGCTGCCAGGCGTGTCGCGTGGGCGTGAGAGGGATCAGCGATGGCGGTCAGACTTGCTCCGGGAATATGCCGTGCGGCGGTCAGGCCGTGAAAGCTACCCATGCGTCCGGCGCCGATGAGACCCAGACGGATCGTTTGCGATGTACTCATGACGTTTCCTTTTTATTGTTGTTGGGTGTACCGACAGTAAGGACGGCCGGTATCAGGTCAGGAGCAATCACTGTGCCAATCTATAACTAACTGATTTTCAGGATAATTTTTTTAAAGACTGAATAATTGTGTGCATTTAAAAGACATGTCTACACTGACATGTCAAAGATATGAACATAGCGAGATGAGCGATGGGCCCACAGCCGATGATTCTCAGTGCAGAGGACCGCGATTACCTCACTGCACTCGGTCCGGCCTCAATGAACGCCGGGCCGAGCGAGGCGCTGAAAAGCGCCTGGATAGCTTGCCTTCAGGGATGCACCGAACGGCCTTCAGAAATCAGGCAGACCATCTGGGATTCGTGGTTACGCAGCATCAAGGCCGGTATCGATCCGGCCGATGGCGAATACCGTTTCGTCACGCCCGGCGAGTTGAATGCGGCGTTGGCGACGAATCGTGCGCTGATCGCCGCAGCGGCTCAGGTCATGGGCGGCTTGCTGGCTTATAACCCCAGAGGTCATATCAACCTGACCGACGCACAGGGCACGACCCTGTATTTCTGCGGGCTGGATCTCACACCGGTGGGCAGCCTATTGCTGGAGTCGGTACAGGGCACCAACTGCACTGGCCTGGCGCTTGCTGAAGATAGACTGGTCTATGTGCTGGCCGAGGAGAACTTCGGCTCAGGCCTGCGACAACGGGGCATGCACTGCGCCGCTGCACCTATCAGAGACGCCGAGGGGCGTACGCTGGCGATGTTGACCCTGACCGCAGAGCCGGGCTGGTTTCATTTCCATACGCTCGGCACCGTTCAGGCCGCAGCGGAGGCCGTGTCGCGGCAGATGGCCTTGCAGGCGCTGCTGGAAGAACAGCAGACGGTGCTTGAAGTGCTTAACGAAGGCCTGGTGGTGCTGAACGGCCAAGGCTGCATAAAGGCGCTCAATCGTTACGCCCGACAGCTGTTTCGCGTCGGGCTTGAGGTGCTGGGCAGTCCTTTTCAGCAGCTCGGTCAGAGCGAGCTCACCGATGGAATCCTGCAGCGTGGCGGGGAAGGGGTGCGTGATCTGGACTGCACCTTCGAGTTGCAGGATCGCAGCCATCTGGCATGCCTGGTTTCGATCTGCCCGCTGGAGCAGGGTGGCCTGATTGTTTCGTTGCGTGAGAAAAGACGGATTCGGGATATCACCCACAAGATCATCGGCAGTCAGGCCAGCTACACTTTCGACACCATTCAGGGCAGTTCACGCGCGATACAGGACGCGCTGCACCTGGGTCGGATCGCCAGTCGTAGTGATTCCACGACACTGATACTGGGCGAGAGCGGGACCGGCAAGGAATTGTTCGCCCAGGCGATCCATAACGCCAGTGAGCGGTGCGGCGGTCCTTTTGTGGCGGTCAACTGCGGAGCCATCCCGCGGGATCTGGTGCAGAGCGAACTGTTTGGTCACACAGAAGGCGCCTTCACCGGTTCGGCTCGCGGGGGTGCCGCAGGGAAGTTCGAACTGGCTGATGGCGGGACAATCTTTCTCGATGAAATCGGAGACATGTCGTTCGATGCTCAAGTCAGTCTGCTGCGGGTTCTGCAGGAAGGCGAAGTGACCCGTGTCGGGGCGAAGAAATCGCAACGGGTGAACGTGCGGATCATCGCGGCGACTCACCGCAATCTGAGTCAGGCGGTGGCTGATGGTGCCTTTCGTGAAGACCTCTATTACCGTCTCAACGTGCTGAACCTGACCGTGCCTCCCTTGCGAATGCGGCGCGAGGACGTGCCCTTGCTGGCGCGCCACTTTCTCGTTCGCTGTGCCCGCTCGCTGCGCAAACCCGTGCGCGATTTTTCGCAGGAGGCATTGGATACCCTGTGCGGCTACCACTGGCCGGGCAATGTGCGCGAACTGGAAAATATCATCGAGCGCGCGACCAATCTCACTACGAATGAGCGTGTTCAGCTCAGTGACCTGCCGCTTGAAATCCGGCAAGGTTTGCGTCCACTGACGCCGGGGATCGTGGCCGAGATTCGGACAACGCCGGACCTTGGCGCTCATGAGATGAACGCAATCGCCGCCGCCCTTGAGGAAACGCGGGGCAACATTCGTCAGGCTGCCCAGCGGCTGAAGGTCTCGCGCGGCGGTCTGTACAACAAGATGGAACGCTACGGACTCAAGGCCGAGGCGTTTCGATCATGACCGGCTGCGCGCAACCCCTCGCATGAATCACGCGTTGATCGAGGTCAGCCGCACCGGCACCGATTTCGCCGCTGGCACCTTGCTGCGCTCGGCATGGTGCCAGATCGGGATGAGTGCGTTGCACTCTGGGTAATAAGCGCCAGCGCACCCTTCTGGAATGTCGTAGGCGATGATTTCGAACGGCCCGACCTGACGCTTCACCTCGGGCTCCACCGCAGTGGTTAGCAGGACGCGCTCACCGACCTTGAAGCCCAGCCGCTCGATGTCATTGCAATGCATGAAAATCACCTCGCGGGTCCCGCTCACACCTCGAAAACGATCGTCATAGCCGTAGATGGTGGTGTTGAACTGGTCGTTGCTGCGCAGCGTCATCAGTTGCAGCACGTCGCGAGTGGATTCAGGAAGCGCGATGTCGTCGTTTTCGACCAGCGTGGCAGGTGTGACGAACTGTGCCTTGCCACTTTCGGTGTTCCATTTGCGCTGCGCGGCGGCGAGCGGACGATGAAAACCACCGGGTTCGGCCATGCGGGTTTCCATGTCGTGAAAGATTTCCGGATAGATGATGCCGATGGCTGTTCTGATTTTCGTGTAATCGTTGCTCCAGGCTTGCCAGTCAATCAAACAGCCATCGAGCACGGTGGCGGCAGCAAGCCCGGCGACAATGCTTGCCTCCGCTCGGACAGCAGGGCCTACCGGCTGGGCGCTGCCTTTCCAGCCATGTACGCAGCCGGTGCTGTCCTCGGTGGTATAGGTTTGCTCGACGCCGTTCTGCTGGTCGATTTCGATTCGGCCCAGGCAGGGCAGCAACCAGGTGTTATGGGCGGGGACCAGATGCGTGCGATTGAGTTTGGTCGCGATCTGGACGCTCAGGTCCAGTCCATGCCAGGCCGGTTCCATCCGGGAGGTGTCGGGGATGGCCCGCAGGAAATTACCGCCCAGGCCGATAAAACCTTTTACACGACCCTCGAGGATGCCTTCGCAGGCGTCCACCGTCGCCATGCCTTTCTGTTCCGGGACCTTGAAGCCGAAGTGCTGCTCAATCAGGTCAGCCGGGACTTTTTTCGGGTCTTCGGTGATGCCGACGGTCCGCTGGCCCTGCACGTTGGAGTGGCCACGCACCGGGCAGATACCGGCTCCCGGCTTGCCGATATTGCCGCGCATCAGCATCAGGTTCACCAGCATCTGTACGTTGGTCACACCACGCCGGTGCTGGGTGAGGCCCATTCCATAGACAAACATGACGCGCTGACTGCGGGCATAAACATTCGCAGCGGCTTCCAGCGCCCCTCGTGTCAGGCCGCTCTGGCGCTCCAGTTCCGACCAGGTGCTGTGGCGGACATAGTCTGTGAAGGTGTCGAAGCCCTGGGTATGGCTGGCGATGAATGCGTGGTCCAGCACGGGCGGCGTACCGTTGGCGGTGGCTTTATCTTCCATTTCCAGCAAGGCCTTGGCGATACCGGTCATGGCGGCCGTGTCACCACCGGTGGCCACCTGATGATATTGCGTGCTGATAACGGTCGAGCCGGGTATCAGCATTTCGCCGGGCGATTGCGGATTGACGAAGCGCTCCAGCCCACGCTCGCGCAGCGGGTTGAAGGTAATGATCGGCACGTCTCGCTGGCGCGCCTCCTGCAATTGATGAAGCATGCGCGGGCTGTTGCTCCCGACGTTCTGGCCGAAGAAAAACAGGCAGTCGGTGTGCTCGAAATCGTCCAGCGTCACAGTGCCGACAGGCACGCCGATGCTTTCCTGCAAACCCACCGAGGTGCTTTCGTGGCACATGTTGGAGCTGTCGGGCAGGTTATTGGTGCCATAGGCGCGGGCGAACAACTGGTACATGAATGACGTTTCCAGTGAAGCGCGCCCTGAGGCGTAGAACACCACGCTGCCCGGCTCCATGCTCTTGAGTTGTGCGCCGATCTCCCGGTAGGCCTCTTCCCAGGATGTTTCCAGGTAACGGTCACTTTTGGCGTCGTAGCGCAGGGGGTGGGTCAGCCGGCCGTGTTGCTCCAGATCGTAGTCGGCCCAGCCGCGCAACTCGCTGAGCGTGTGCGCGGCAAAAAAGGCCGGGTCGGTTTTCAGCGACGTCAGCTCCCAGGCAGTCGCCTTGGCACCGTTTTCACAGAACTCCAGTGCGCGCGGGTGGCCGGGCTTGGCCCACGCGCAACTGACGCAGGCAAAACCATCGGGTTTGTTCTGTTTCAACAAAGCAACGGCTGGCTTGGTCAGCGCTTTCTCCCGCCAGAGAATCTGCGCCACCGACTTAGCCGACCCCCAGCCGCCGCTGGCATTGGTATAGGGTTTGAAACGGGTCTTGGGGTAAATCAGCATCGGTCGCTCCAGGCCATTAAGCAGGCTGCTTGATAAGGCTGGGACGAAGCCGACCGGAGAAAGGTTCAGCGGATTTCGAGGCGGTAGGCGTCTTCGAGCAACGCTCAAGGACTTCAGCTGGACGAACGGCTGACTCGCAGGTCTGTGCGTGAGTCGTAAAACCTTCGGCAGGCCCGCACAGAGCCTGCCTTGGACACAACAATCCTACTTGGCTGTGAAGAAGCTCAAGCCTTTGCCAACCGCGCAGTCGTAACTCACGGCCTGTCCGGTCTGCTGGTAGCCAGGAACACTGAGCGTGGTCATGCTGAAATCGGCTTTGCCGTCGGGTTTCACGCGGTAGCGAATGAACTGCTCGATAGGCTTGTTATCCCGGTCGAGCGTGAAGTGTGTGTCCGAGAACGCCAGCATGCCATCGGGCGTGATTCGATAGGCATCGATACGTTTACCGCCCTGGGTCTTTGACGGCTCCGCGCCCTTGATCGAGGACGTGCACTGTCCGAGATCGATCACTACCGACACCGACTCGCCGGTGTTCAAGGCTTTGATGATGGAAGGCTGGTCGCGAAGGGCGTCGCCTGCGAAAGCGAAGGCGGGCAGTGACAGGGCAATGAATGCAGCGCAATAACGTTTCATGGTTGACTCTCCAGCAATGCAGACCGGTCCTCGTCACCTGCTACGAGGGTGTTGCAACGTAACGGGGACCGCTCAAATCCGGGGTTATTAGGCAGCGCGAACCCTACCATAAGGCTTTTCCCGGATGGGCCTCCTGTCGCAGTGGCCAACATGAAAGTTTGTCCGGTTATCCTTTTCAGACATCTGCCGATACAAATGATGGTGGCAATATGGTCGCCGCATTGAGGAAGAGGGTTGGACATGCTGAGACAGCTGAAAATCGCAGTCAGAACGGCCGTTTGCTTTACGCTGATGGTGGTTCTCGTCATCGGGCTCGGGGTTTTCAGCCTTCAACAGCTACGCAGCATTCGTGAACAGTCCCTGGAGATCGAAAACGACTCGCTGCCAGGCATCGCACTGGGCGATGACATCTCGCTGGCGTTCGAGAAAACCCGTACCACGGCGATGAAAATGCTGTCGACTCATACGGATCAGCAGGTCGAACAGGTGCACGCGGAATTGCTGGAAAAGAAGGCCGGTTTTCAGAAGGCCATGCAAGCCTACGCCCCATTGATCACCTCCGAGGACGAGCGGGCTTTGATCAACCAGCTCGGCGCGGGGTATCAGTCTTATGCTCAGGGTGCTGAGCGGGTCTACCAGTTGGTCAAGGACAATCAGGTCGAGGCCGGTCAGCAACTGGCCTGGGTCGAGATGAAGGCCATCGCCGAAAGCATGGAAGCGCTGGTCGGCAAGCTGGAAAAGCTCAATGACGCCTCGGAAGAAGAATCGAGCGCCAATGCCACCAGCGTTTACGGCAGCGCTTTCTCCGTCACCCTGGCGGTCATGCTGCTGGCGGTACTGCTCACCGTACTGCTTGCCTGGCGCCTGTCGCGCAGCCTTTCAGTGCCCATCAGTCAGGCACTGTTGACCTCGGAAACCATTGCCTCAGGTGATCTGCGACCTACCGGCGTAGACCGCGCAGGTACCGATGAGGCCGCGCTCTTGCTGCAATCGATGGAGCAGATGCGCCTCAGCCTGAGCAAGACATTGACCCACGTGGGCGACGCTGCGAACCAACTGGCCTCGGCGACTGAAGAAATGAACGCGTTGATCGTCGATAGCAACAATGATCTGGTGGCGCAGAACAGCGAAATCGAAATGGCCGCAACGGCGGTAACCGAGATGAGTCAGGCCGTGGATGAGGTGGCACGCAATGCCGTGGCCACGTCGCAGGAGTCCAAGGCATCTTCAGCGTCTGCGCGCCAGGGTCAGGACGAACTCGATCACACCGTCAAATCGATTCTTGAACTCACTCAGAACGTCGGCACAGCGTCTCACGAAGCAAAATCGCTGGCCACTCGAACGCTGGACATCACCAAGGTGCTGGACGTCATTCGCGCCGTGTCGGAGCAGACCAACCTGCTGGCGCTCAACGCCGCTATCGAGGCCGCTCGCGCCGGAGATGCAGGGCGTGGCTTCGCTGTGGTTGCCGATGAAGTCCGCGCGCTGGCGCATCGCACCAGCGAGTCGACCCGCGAGATCGAAACCATGATCGGGCATATTCAGCAGGGTACTCAAAGTACATTGACGGCCCTTGAGGTCAGCACCGAACAGGCGCAAAAGACCCGGCAGCAGGCGGAGTCGGCCAACGCGGCGCTGGCGCTGATTGCGAAGTCAGTCGCGGTCATCGACGAACGCAACACCATGATCGCCACCGCGTCTGAGCAACAGGCAGAAGTTGCACGTGAAGTGGACCGCAATCTGGTGCGCATTCGCGACCTGTCCGCACACTCGGCGGTCCGCACCGGGCAGACCGGCAGTGCCAGCCAGTCGCTGGCAGAGTTGGCCAATGGTTTGAACACCACGCTGGGGCAATTTACCTTGCGTTGATCGGTTGCCGGTCTCGAGTTTTGCAGTGCTGGCAATTCGTCCTCGTCGGATTGCCGCCCGGCTCATGATTACTCGGTGGTGCGTACAGAAGAGACCTTCTCTACGACATGACGCGCGTCACGCGAGATGCCGGAGAACCTTCCCGATCCCCAAGTGTGCAGCCATGGCAAGCCGAGGAAATACAGGCCTTTCTGCGCTGTAATACCGCGCGTATGGCCTGGGTAGGAGCGACCATTGAACACCGGTACATCGACCCAGCTGAAATCCGGCTGAAAGCCAATGCACCAGATGATGCTGGTAATGTCGCTGTGCGACAGGTCCAGTTCGGTGGTCTCGCCCTCCGGCGTCCATAGCGGGGCATAAGGCACACCGGCGGGTGCGTCGATGTCGTGTTCGGCAATGTATTTGTCGATGCTGGCGTTGATGCGGTTGTAAACAGCATCGGCAGCGTCGAGGTTTGCAGCAAGGTCGGCTGCAAATTGCAGGCGTGTGCCGTCCAGGCTGTTAAGACGACCAAACAGTCGCATGCCCTCAGTAGCAAAGCGGCGCAAATCGATATCGCGGCCTCCGTCCCGTCCGGTCACGTAGTGGTTGGTGTTATCACGCACACCTTCACGCAGCGGATGAGCATCGACGCCGATGTCGTAGTAACCCATGTCCGCCAACCAGTCGACGACATCCCGGCCGCGGTGAAAGCGCGCGCACCGCGGCGCATCGCCGACTGCCAGAAATACCTTGCGACCGGCCAGGTGCAGGTCCTCGGCGATCTGTGCACCCGATTGCCCGGATCCCACCACCAGTACCGCTCCTGCGGGCAGGGCCTGGGGACTGCGGTATTGCTCCGAATGGAGCTGAGTCATCCCGGTCGGCAGACGCTCGGCCAATCGCGGGATAATCGGAGTGTGGTAGCCGCCGCTTGCGACGATGACCTGATCTGCCGTGAATTCGCCAAGCGTCGTTGTCAGGCGATAACCGCCTTCAGGTCTGGTGGTCATATGGAGCACTGCGCAGCCCTCCCGCACGGGGGCATTGACCCTGGCAATAAAGCCATCCAGATATGCAATGATCTCGTCTTTTTTCATGAATCCGTGCGGATCATTGCCGGCATACGGATAGCCGGGAAGATCACATTGCCAGTTGGGCGTCACCAGGCAAAAGGCATCCCAGCGCTGATTGCGCCAGGTGTGAGTCAGGCTGTGCTTTTCCAGCACAACATGATCAATGTCGTGCTGCTGCAGGTAGTAGCTGGCCGATAACCCGGCCTGGCCCCCACCGACGACAATTGTGCTGTAGTGAGTCATTTGCGTGTTCCTTTTGATGGGGGAGTGGTCAGATGTCGCCAAATCCGGAGTAATGGACTTTCCCGCTGCCCTGTTCCTTGACTTCCAGAACTGTCACCTGCGCCTCGGCGGTCGTGAATCTGCGCGCCATCATGCGAATCCCGCTCAGACTGTCCATCGCAGAACTGCAGTAGAAACCTTTGACGGCCTTGACCCGCTCGGAGGCTGCATTCAGGCCCGCATCGGCGCGCTGCAAAAAATCGGGCAGGGTATAGGAATCGCCTTGAGTCAGATGTTGATGAATCACGGTGGACGGCGAATACACGTTGCTTTCCTGGCCATCCGGCCAGCGCAAACGAATGTTGACTGCGGGCATGTCAATGCTCCTTGACGTCGAAAAGGTGGCGTAACCGGGGGTAACTGAAACCGGTGAAAGGCTGTCGCGCCAGATCCCAGAACACTTCGCTTTCCGAGCCATGGTTGACCTGCAGGCGCGCGCTGTCGTCGGTCTCGCCGATGCAGGCGCAGTGCAGGCCTTCATGAGCGAAGGCAGCCTTGACCGTGGATAAGTCCTTGGGGTCCAGCGTCAGCAGAAATCCATAGCTGGGAAATGCTTGCAGCCAGCGCGCAAATGGCGCGTCGGCGGGTCGGGGAACGGCGGACAGATCAATCGCCGCACCGCAGGCCGTGGGCTCAAGCAACATGAGCAAGGTGCCCAGAATCCCGGCGTTGCTGACATCTTTGGCTGCCGTCAGCAGTCCGGCCTCGGCTAGCCGTGGGATAACCTCAAGCTTTGCTCGCAAGCGCTCGGGCGTGTCATTCTCGAACGCTTTCCAGTAGGGCGCGTCACCGTGCCACTCGCCATCGAGGTCAACGGCCATGGCAATGATCTGTCCAGGCGCAACGTGCAAGGTCGATAGCAGGGCGCGGGCCCAGCCTGTCACTGCAACTGCCAACGCTGCGGGGTTACCGGGCGCCTGACTGGTGTGGCCTCCCGCCAGGATCAGACCGTAGGCCGCACAGGCCGCCTGGATACCCGCCATGACCTGATCGGCGGCCTTCTCGTCATGGTGCCAGTAAGCATTCACGACAGCAGTGGCACGTCCGCCCATCGCGGTAATGTCGCTCACGTTGGCCATTACGGCGGACCATCCTGCAAACCAGGGGGCCTGTTCGACGAACGCTGGAATCATCCCCTCGATTGCCAGTAGCTGATACTGATCACCGCACCGAATGGCGGCCGTGTCATCACCCGGCAGTGCGTACACACTCTCTCGTGTAGGGGCCACTGCAGAGCAACTGCCGGCCGGCGTCTGTATCGCCATTTTCGAGCGCATTGCGGGCGTGTCCCGAAGTTCGGCGAGCAAGGCTTTCAATGCAGACTCGGTCGCACACGCGTTAGCCATTGCGGTTCACCGTTCTACCTAAAAGCGCAGTCTGGCGGGCCATGAACGGATAGTGTTCAAGCCGTGCCTGCATGAGGCAATGTGGCTGGCCGAGCAGGCTCATCTCCTTGAGCGTTTCCCAGTGCAGACCCTGGAAGTAGTCCTCGTTGGCGTGTTGCACTGTTGCCAGAAAGGTATGACAGCCCAGGTCAAGTGCCTTGGACACGGCCTCGTTGACCAGCGCTTTGCCGATCATTCCATAGCGGCGGTATTGACGATCAACACACAGTCGCCCTCCGTACCAGACCCCTGGCGTCTCTTCGTAAATGCGTACTGCGCCGATGACGCGTTCCGGCATGCCACAGTGGTGAGCCACTGCCACGATCGGCAGCGCTTTGAAGTCGTTTTCGTCTTTATCTTGCGCAAGCAGCTGCTGCTCTTCGGAAAACACGGCTCGGCGCAGTGCGTAATAATGCCGTCGCTCCCAGGCCTCATCAGCCGGTTTGACCAGCATGTCACCGGCGAGAAAGTCTTTGAAGGTTCCGTCGATCAAAGCAAAGGCATGTTCGGCCATGGCGTGCGCTCCCGCTCCGTTACTCGTGGTGTTTCAGTGCTGAGCACGCGCCACATTTGGCGCAGCCCGCGTTGATATTGTCCGAGTGCAAGCCATGCCGGCGCAGACTCGCCCCGATACGGGGGTAGAGCCGTTGCATGAATCCATTGTCCGGCTTGGGGTGACGGGCGAGCGGGGTTCCATCGATGGGCACGAAGGGCACGACGAACGGATACACGCCGACACTCGCCAGGCGCTCGCTCATCTGCGCAATGGCGTCTTCGCTGTCGCCGAGCCCGGCCAGAATATAAGTGCTGACCTGGCCCCGGCCGAACACCTGAACTGCTGCATCGAAGGCGCTGAAGTAGCGCTCCAGCGGCACTTGCGCCTTGCCGGGCATGATGCGTTGACGGACCGCATCGGTGACGGCTTCAAGGTGCATGCCCAGCGAGACCACGCCGCTGTCCCTGAGTCGCTGGAACCATGCGTCGTCATCCGGGGGTTCACATTGCGCCTGGATGGGCAGGTCAACTGTGGCTGTCACTGCCGTTGCAGATTCACACAGTACGGCTGCTCCCCGGTCACTGGTCTGAGGGGTGCCGGTGGTCATCACCATGTGCTTGACGTTGTCCAGTTCAACCGCAGCCTTCGCCACTTCGGCCAGCTGTGCCGGACGCTTGCGGGCGATGGTTTTGCCGTTGGCAAGCGACTGGCTGATGGCGCAGAACTGACAGGACGTAGCTGTATCGTTCATGCGGATGCAATGCTGCAGGATCGTGGTGGCCAGTACGTCCTTGCTGTGCAAGGTAGCGATTTTCCAATAAGGAGTGCCGTCCTCGGTGTTCAGTCCATAGAACCTGGGTACGCCGGGCAGCTCAACCTTACCGACCTGCAGACCCTCGCGAAAAATCAGTGCCTGAGCGCCGTCTGCGCCTGGACGCGCAGAGTAGGGCGAGTCAAGCGAAGCATGGTTAAGCATTGGCACCATCGCGGTGTGCTCACCCAGACTCAGCGCCTTGTGGTCGGATGGCCCGGCACCGCCTTTGCGAGACAGACCGTCCGCGCCTTCCCAGCGCACGCCATGGCATTGCAGCTCGGCGAGAAGGTCTGCATTGAGGTTCCTGACCGGTATCAAGTCCACGTCGTTGGCTTTATGAGCAGGCATCCCGGCAGGCTTGTGTGCGATCAAGTCATTCATGTGAGGCCTCCTCGAATGATCCGTGCAGGTCATGCACATGAGCGGTCGCGCGACGGTCGATCAACAGGCTCAGCAGTTCGGGCCGGCTGTAATGTCCGACCGAGTCCATCATTCGTTTGCGTTTGTCGATCAGGGCAAAGTCGAGGTCGGCGATGACTGTGCCTTCGCCTTCTGTACGTTGACCAAGCACCCTGCCTTCCGGAGAGATGATTGCGGTGAAGCAGCCGCCCGATATCGGCTCCAGCGCACAGCCCGTGTCCATCATGATCTGTGTCTGTTGCCCGGCATCCAGCCACGCGGTGGCGTTGACCACGAAACAGCCGCTTTCCAGCGCGTGATGGCGGATGGTGACTTCCATTTGCTCGGCAAAGATCTGCCCGACCAGCGAGCCTGGGAACATGGCGGCATGGATCTGTTCGCCGTCAGCCATCAAGGCGTAGCGAGCGAGAGGGTTATAGTGTTCCCAGCACGCCAGCGCGCCGATCCGGCCGACGGCGCTGTCGGTGGCTTTCAGGCCAGATCCATCACCTTGCCCCCACACCATGCGCTCGTGGTAAGTCGGCGTGATCTTGCGGCGATGCTGGATCAGCGAGCCGTCGGAATCAAAAAGCATTTGTGCGTTATAAATCGTTCCCCCATCGCGTTCATTTATGCCGATGCAGGCTACGATTCCGGCTTCGCGGCAGGCTTCGCCGATCTGCCGGGTCACGTCAGAGGGAACCGTCACAGATTCTTCCAGCAGTTTCAGGTGCTGTCTGCCCATGGCGAAAGGTGGCTGGACGAATGAGAAATAAGGGTAATAAGGCACCACGGTTTCAGGAAACACTGCGAACTGCACACCATCACGGCCCAGGTCGAGCAGCGTGTTGCACAGTTTTGCGACTGTGGCTTCGCGTGAATACAACACAGGGCTGAACTGAACGGCGGCAGCACGGATTGTTGGCATGTTTCGATTTCCTGTCGTTTGAAACCAAGAGCGGTCAAGGGGCGAGGCGCGTCAGCCGCCTTGGTGAGGCCGGGAAATGACCCGGCAGCAACTCGGCGGCCTCGACGGTCAGGGCTCCTGCGTAATCAGCGGTTGCCGACTTACGCTGTCCAGGTATCAATGATCATCGCGCCTTCGCGACGCATCAGAAGCCGCAGATCCATGACATCCAGCGGGTTGATCGGGCGGATGCCTTCGATGAGGGCTTTCTCGGTCTGACCGTAGAGTGCCTGCAGGGCAAAGCGGCAGGCATAGACTTCGCCGCCTTCGGACATGAACGCTTTCAGCTGGTTGTTGACCGCCAGGTGGCCGGGGAACGCTTCGGCACCCAAGGTAGGAAAACCGCGCTGCACGCCCAATTGGACACCAGGGCCGTACAGCAGGATTTTGGTTTCAAACCCTTTACGCAGCAGGCGCTTGGCTTGCAGCATATTGACCAGGCCAATGGAGCCTTCGAAGGCGATGGTGTGGAACGTGATCAGCACTTTCTCGCCGGGTTCGGCCTTTACGTCCTCGAAGACTTTCTCTTCGTAATTGACCAGAAAGTCGCCGTCTTGGTAATGAGCAATGTCCACGGTTGGCATATCGTCTTCTCCAGTGAGTCATGTTTTGTCAGCGGCCGAAGGCGGCTGAGTGCATGAGTACAAGAGCGAATCACGTGCCAGAAATTAATGTGGCTGCCGCAAGGCATCCAACTGTTTGAATCTGAACGGTTATTGGATCTGAAACGCTTTTTTGGACGCTTTCTGATGCTTTCGCCGCGCCACGTATTCCCGTAGTAATACGAATATTCGTAGCCAAAAAACACGAGATATCGTAATGAGCGAGCCAGATTCTCTCAACGGTTGGGCCGACCTGGCCTATTCGTCTCGACACATGGTGTTTGAGCATTGCGCTGAAGCCATCGCCTTGCTCGATCCGGTCGCCGATCGATTTGGCGATCTGAACATCGCCGCCTGCAAACTGCTGGGATACCCCCGGCAGGAACTTTTGAAACTGCCGGTGAGCAAGCTGTTCGGGCATCAGTTGGCCGACCTCATCGTGTTCACCCAGGCAGTAATGGACAAAGGGCACGGCTGGAGCGAAGACCTGAGTTGCAACTGCAAGACCGGCGAACGGATCGAACTGGCATTGTCAGCCACAATTCTGCAGGTCAAAGGCAGCCCGCAACTGATCCTCGTGATGCGAGAGGTCAGCCAGGAAAAGTATCAGCGTGATCAGGCGCATACCGAACGCACGATGCGCGGCGGGCTTATAGAGTGGCGCAATATTCTTAACCTGTTCCAGGAAAGCGAACGCGATAACCAGCTTTTACTCAGTGCCGTGGGCGATGGGATCTACAGCATCAACCCGGATGGACTGGCCACTTTCGTCAACCCGGCAGGCGCCCGGATGCTGGGATGGGAGCCTCAGGACATGATCGGCAAGAACATTCACCGGATTCACCACCACACCCATGCCGACGGCAGCCACTACCCGGTTGAAGATTGCCCCATCTACAAGGCCGTGCGGGACGGCGTCGTCCATGAGGGACGCCAGGAAGTTTTCTGGCGAAGGGATGGAACGTCCTTCCCTGTGGAATTCACCAGCACACCTGTGATCACCGATGGCCGGATCGCAGGAGCGGTCGTGGTGTTTCGCGATATCACCGAGCGCCGCAATACCGAGCGCCAGCTTCAGAGCGCCCTTGAAGAACTAAAAGTGCTGAAGCATCGACTGGAGGAGCAAAACGCCTACCTGCAGGAAGAAATCCATACGGAACACAATTTTCGGGAGATAGTGGGGCAGAGCGAGCCCATCCTGAAAATCATCAAACAAGTGGATGTCGTGGCGCCCACGGACGCCAGCGTGCTGATCAATGGCGAGTCCGGTACGGGCAAGGAACTCATTGCCCGGGCCATTCACCAGGCCAGCCGACGCAGCGCAAATCCGCTGATCAGGGTCAACTGTGCGGCGATCCCTGCCGAGCTGTTCGAGAGCGAGTTTTTTGGTCACATTCGGGGTGCGTTTACCGGCGCCATACGTGACAGGGTCGGACGCTTCGAACTGGCCGATGGCGGGACATTATTTCTCGATGAGGTTGGCGAGATCCCGCTGGATCTGCAAAGCAAGTTGCTGCGTGTACTGCAGGAAGGGCAGTTCGAACGTGTGGGCGAGGAGCGTACGCGCAAGGTCGATGTGCGCATCATCGCTGCGACCAACCGCGACCTGCGGCAAGAAGTGGCTGGCAAGCGTTTCCGCGAGGACCTGTACTTCCGGTTGAACGTATTTCCAATTCAGTCACCCGCGCTTCGCGAACGCCCGATGGACATTGCGCCGCTCGCTGCGCATTTTCTCAAACAGACAGCCAAGCGCTTGAACATGCCCGGCCGCCGCCTTCGCAACAGCGATATTGACCGCCTGCAACACTATTCATGGCCTGGAAATATTCGTGAACTGCAGAATGTCATTGAGCGCGCACTGATCACCTCTCGTGGCGCCGACCTCGCCCTTGACCTGCCCGATGAACCGGGTCAAACCAAGATCCAGCCTGTGATGGAGTCGTCCGCAACCCCTGTCGTTTTAACGGACGCGCAAGTGCGGGAGCTGGAGCGCAGAAACATGCGCGCCGCTCTTGAAGCGACCAGGGGGAAACTCTTCGGCAAGGGTGGGGCGGCAGAGTTGCTGGGTTTGAAGCCCACCACGCTGGCTTCGCGATTGAAGCGACTGGACATCGAACCAGGCGGTGGTGAGGGCGGCGCTTCGACGCGTGACTGATGCCGGGTGCTGTTGATCCGGCAACAGTGAATCGGCAATTTGCGCAGCATTCCTCGGCAGGCCCACGAGCTTTATGCTCACGGAAACGCTGGGTGATACTCGACGTAAATCCCTGAAAGCACCAAGGGCCATGCTTCGCAGGGATATTCAACCCTCAGCGCCTCGCTCGGGCACGGGCTGTGCACTGCTCCTCGGATTCCTGTCCTGAATCTGCGGAGCTACCCCGATGCCCGATGCCGTTCTTCCTTCGACGTCCAACCGATTTGGCAAACGCTGGCCTGCACTGGCACTGACGTTAATAGCGGCCTGCATGGGCATGTCTGCACAGGCCGATGACAGCGACGTTCCATCGCTGGCAGGCAAGCGCATCGCGATCAGCATGACCGGTACCAGTCACTACTTCGATATCAAGGCGTTTCAGGCGCAGGTCGATGAGGTCAAACGGCTGGGCGGCACGCCGATCACCCTGGATGCTGGGCGCAACGACAAGAACCTGGTGAACCAGCTACAGACCGTGATCACCCAGAAGCCCGATGCAGTCATCCAGACGCTCGGAACCCTGAGCGTGATCGATCCCTGGCTCAAGCGCATCAGCAAGGCGGGGATTCCGCTGTTCACTATCGATGCGCCGTCGCAGTACAGCCTCAACAACACCACCTCAGACAACGTCGCCACCGGCAAGGCGCTGGCCGGGCAACTGATCAGGGACGCGGGTGGCAAGGGCAACATTCTGGTGTTCAACGGTTTTTACGGCGTGCCGGTCTGCGCGATTCGCTACGATCAACTGAAGCTGGCGCTCAAGGATCATCGAGAGCTGAAGATCATCGAGCCCGAGTTGCGCGATGTCATCCCTAATACCGTTCAGGACGCCTACTCGCAGGTCTCGGCCTTGCTCAACAAGTATCCCAAGGGCAGCGTGTCGGCCATCTGGTCAGCCTGGGACATTCCGCAACTGGGTGCCAGCAAGGCGCTGATCGATGCCGGGCGCACCGAGATCAAGACCTATGGCGTGGACGGCACGCCGGAAGTGCTGGAACTGCTTGGCCGTAGCGATTCGCCCATCGGAGCCGTTGTGGCGCAGCAGCCGGTGCTGATCGGCAAGACAGCCGTGCAGAACGTCGCACGCTATCTGGCGGGACAACGGGAGCTGCCCCGGGAAACCCAGGTGCCCACGTTGCTCACCACCGCAGGCAACCTGCCCGAAGTGCGGCAGCTTCGCGGCGACAATTGATCGGGGATAGACCATGACTTCAGTGACGTCACCGCCTGCCTTGCACCTGCAAGGCATCTCCAAACGCTTCGGCGCTACCCAGGCGCTGGATGCGGTCAATCTGCGCGTCGAGCCGGGCACCATTCATGGTCTGGTCGGTGAAAACGGCGCGGGCAAATCGACCCTGATCAAGGTGCTTGCCGGCATACACAAGGCCGACAAGGGCAGCCTGAGCGTTCATGGCCAGTCCTTCGACGCCTTCACGCCGCGTCAGGTCGAGTCGCTGGGCGTGCAGTTCATTCATCAGGAGCGTTTGCTGCCCGCAAGCTTCACGGTGGGTGAGGCGCTGTTCTTCGGTCAGGAAATCAGGCGTGGCCTGCTGGTGGATCGTCGCGCTCAAGAGCGTGAGGCTGCGCGGCTGATCCATGATTATTTCGCCATGGCGTTTCCCAAAGGGGCGCTGATCCGCGATCTGGACAGTGCCCAGCGGCAGATTGTGCAGATCATTCGCGCGCTGATCGCGAAACCAAAAATACTGGTGTTCGACGAGCCAAGCGTGTCGCTGGTGAAGCGGGAAGTGGACCGTTTGCTGTCCATCGTGCGTCGCCTGCGCCATGAAGGACTGACGATTCTGTACATCTCGCATTACCTGCAGGAAATCGAATCGCTCTGTGATCAGGTGACGGTGCTGCGCAACGGGCGCGACGTGGCAGTGGTGGATCCGGAAGTCACCAGTACCGCGCAGATTGCCCGGCTGATGGTCAATCGTGAGGTGGGTGAGCTGTATCCCCGGACGCAGGCCATACCGGGCGGCCCGGTCCTTGTATTGAAGGGACTGGGTTCGGGCCACGCCTATGACGGCATCGACCTGACCGTGGGTCGCGGCGAAGTGGTCGGTCTGACCGGGCTGGTCGGTTCAGGGGCCAAGGAACTGCTCAAGAGCCTGTTCGGATTGGTCAAGCCTTCGCGTGGCGAGCTGCTGCTGAACGGCAAGCTGCTGCACCTGAATTCGCCACGGGATGCCATCCGTGAGGGCGTCGCGCTGGTGCCGGAAGAGCGTCGCAGCCACGGCGTCGCCCCGGCGCTGTCGGTGCTGGAAAACATCACACTGGCGAGTCTGGGCCGGTTCAGCCGCTGGGGGCTGCTGGACGGCAAGTCGCAGGTTCGCGAGAGTGAACGGCTGATCCATGAGTTGGCGATCAAGACGTCGGGGCAGGGCAGCGCAGTGCAAACGCTCAGCGGTGGCAATCAGCAGAAAGTCGCGCTGGCCAAATGGCTCAGCCGACAGTCGTCGTTGTACTTGCTGGACGAGCCAAGCGTGGGTGTCGATATCGGCGCCAAGACCGAAATCTATCGATTGATCGCCCGGCTGGCCGAGGGCGGCGCTGCGGTTCTGGTGCTGTCCTCGGACCTGCCTGAACTGATCGGCATCACGCAGCGCATCGTGGTGCTCCACCGGGGTCGCATCGCCGGTGAGTTCGATGCGCGCACCACCGATAGCGATGAGTTGCTGGCCTGCGCCACCGGGGCCAGTGAGCGCGAGACCGTCTTTGATCATGCCCATGAGGAGCGCCAACATGTCAGGGCTTGAAATTTCCCTTCATCAGTCAGCAAACCCGTCGGCAGGCTGGCTGCTGCGTCTGGCGCAGCGTGGCTCGCTACTGGTGTTTCTGATCATTCTGCTGGGGTTTGCCCTGAGTGCGCCCAACTTCCTGAGCCTCGGCAATCTCAGCAACGTGTTTGCCCAGTCGGCTGTGCTGGGCATTCTCGCGCTGGGGCTGACCTGCGTGGTCATCGGCGGCGGCTCCAACGTGGTTCGCGGTGGGCTGGACCTGTCGCTGGCGGCCAACCTGGGATTGTGTGCGGCCGTCTACAGCAGCCTCAACAACGCAGGGCTGGAAACCTGGCAAGCAGTGGCGCTCACGCTGGGCTGCGGTCTGCTGGTCGGTGCAGTGAATGGGCTGGCAGTGGTGCTTCTGCGCTTGCCGCCGTTGCTGGCAACCCTGGCGAGCATGAACCTGATCGCAGGCTTGGAACTGGTGCTGACCCAGAACACCGTGCTGGCCACCGACTCTGCGCTGCTGGACGTGCTGGTATCGGGTGAGTGGCTGGGCGTACCGGCCCTGGCCTGGATGTTATTGAGTGTGGCCGCCGTGCTGCATGTGGTCATTCAGCACAGCGCCTATGGCCTGCGCCTTTACGCCATTGGCGAATACCCGCTGGCAGCGAAAGCGGCGGGTTTGAACTCCCGTGGCTATGTGTTCTCCACTTACCTGCTTGCCGGGACCTGCGCAGCACTGGGGGCGTTCTGCTCCGCGGCGGTGTTCAGCGGCAGTACGACCGGCTCTGGTGACCTGCTGTTGTCGGTGGTGGCAATCGCCTTTCTCGGCTCGGTGTTCTCCAGGCGGCTGACCGCTAACATTCCCGGCACGCTGTTGGCGACCCTGTTGCTGGGTTTTCTCATCAACGGCTTTCAGTTGCTGAACATTTCCAGCTTCTGGGTCAACGGCGTGCAAGGCGTCCTGATTCTGCTGGTGGTGGCCTTTTCCGGCGCCGTCGGCCAACCGGAGGGTGAACAATGAGTACGCTGACACTGACGGCGTCATCGCTACGAAACAGCGTTCTTCCGCGACTGTTGACGGCCACGTTACCGGCGCTGGTGCTGATCATTCTGGTGTTCTTCGCGCTGGAGGCACCGGGCTTTCTGAGCTGGGGCAACCTGTCGAGCCTGATTCTGAACAACTTCGTGTTGCTGGCAATTGTCGCCGTGGGCATGACCTGGGCGGTGGCGGCAGGCGGTATCGATCTTTCAGTGGGCACCGCAGTGGACTTTGCCAGCCTGGGGTTCGTGGTCGCGCTCAACGGCGGTTACGGACTGGGCGCTGCAGTGGTCGTTGCCTTGTTGGCGGGCGGCTCGGCGGGAGCGTTCAACGCGCTGTTGATTGCAGGTCTGCGCATCTCGCCGTTTCTGGCGACGCTGGGCACACTGTTCATCGGCACCAGCGTGCAGCAACTGCTGTCGGATGGCGGGCAGCCGATCTACATCGCTCAAGGTGTATTGCCTGGCATCACCGGCGTGGTGATTCTGGGCCTGCCGTTGCCGGTCTGGCTGGTGGCGTTATTGGCGGGCGTCTACGGCCTGGTGCTGGCGCGTGGGCGTCTGGGGCGCGAGATTCTGGCGGTGGGCACGCAGCCACAGCTGGCCTATTACTCGGGTCTGTCGATCCGACGCATTGCCGTTCAAGTGTTTGTCGGCAGCGCACTGGCCTGCGCGGTGGCGGGCATTCTGCTCAGCTCGACCGTCAACGCGTACGTGCCGATGTCAGGCAATGCCTATCTGATCAGCGCCATCGGCGCAGTGTTCATGGGCACCACCTTGAGTCGTCAGGGACGGCCCAACATCGTCGGAACGCTGTTGGGTATGCTGTTCATCAACGTCATTGCCAATGGCTTGTTGTTGATCGGCTGGAATTTCTATTGGCAACAGGTCGCGACCGGGGCGCTGATCTTTCTGGTGCTGGCTTTCAGTTTCGCCAGTCGCCACCTGTTACAGGATACTCACTGAAAACGCGGCTCAGGCCTTGCCCGAGCCGTTGCCGATCTGCCAGACATAAGGCGGCTCGGTGCCGTTGATGCGCCAGTCGCCGACGATGCGTGCCTTGTAGATCAGCGGATTGTGCGACGCCGCCGTGCGTGCGTTGCGCCAGTGGCGGTCCAGCGCCTTGTTGACGCTGACACCCGATGCGCCCAGTGCGTTGAACAGGTCGGTGGCTGCGCGCAGCACCAGCTCCGAGACAATCACCTGCGCCTTGGCGGTTTCGATTTCTGCGGCGATGTTGGCGTCTTTCTCTCGCTGCGCATCGTGGCCGAACCGGGCCACGTAAGCGCGTTGTAGGGGCTCCGCCGAACGCAGGGTTGCCGCCTCGGCCGCGTAGACCTGCGCTGCAATCTGCCCGACCACCTGCTGCACCTGAGCGTCCTGGCTCACGCTGTCGGCATTGCCGGTGCTGAACACGCGCTTGCGATCACGCACTTCCTGAGCGATGTCGCGCTCGACGGCCCGGCCAATGCCTGCCAGTACGGCCAGCAGCACCAACTGATAAAAAGCCGTCTGGTACTTGAAGCGCTGCTCGAACGGAATCACGTGTTCGGCGGGCAGCGGCACGTTCTCGTAGACCGAGGTGCCGCTGCCGGTGGTGCGCTGGCCGAAACCGTCCCAGTCATCGCTGTGACGCACTCCGGTATGGTGCGCATCGACCACGGCGATCACGTCGGCACCATTGTCGGCACGCTGGGCGTATACATCGATCCAGTCCGCGAAAATGCTGCCGGTGCTGTAGAACTTGCGGCCGTTGAGCACAAAGCCGGCGCCCTGGGCGCTGACCTTGGTGATCACGTCGCCAATCTTCACCGCGCCGACTTCGGTCCAGCCGTTGCCGACCAGATCACCTGCAACAAAGCGCGCGAACCATTTATCCCGGTCCGGGCTGGGGGGCGCATTCAGGCGGTCTTCGACAAAGGCGAAGTGCGCGCGCAACGCTTGCGGAATGTTCGAATCCGCTTCAGCCAGTTCGATCAACAACTGAAACAGTTGACCGACCGAGGCACCGCCGCCGCCATATTCCTTGGGCACGCGGACCGCGCCAAAGCCTGCCTGCTTGAGCCAGGCAATGGGTTCATGGGGCAGGGCGCGGCCTTTTTCGCGCTCGACCGCGCCAGCGCCGATCTCACGAAAGATCGGGCGGAAGCGGTGGGCGAGGGTTTCGTAGTCGGTTCCAAGTGACAGCGGGTTGGCGTCGTTCGATAAAGTCATGCAGTACTCCTTAGCGCTGGAAGATTGGCACTCGGCCAATGAAAGGTTGCTCAGGGCATTGCATAGTCTGTGCCTGAATCTAATCTATTGATTTTAAAGACTATTTAATTTTACTGCCGTTACAGATGTTGGCCGCGCAACAGCGCCGCAACAGCCTGGCTACAAACCGAACAGCGCCGGATTTGCATCAGGCTTCGCAAGTCCTTGATCTGCATGATTTTCCCGGTATGGCACGTTCGCTGCTATGGCTCCTTCGATCCCCTCTCGACGGAAACCTTCATGCCGCATTCATTGCCTCAGGCATTGCTGATCCAGGCTCAGACCCGTAACAGACAGATCGCCCTGCGTTACAAAAAGCTTGGCATCTGGAAGACGCGTACTTGGGGCGAGGTGGCGCAGGACGCTGACCATCTCGCCGAGGCATTGCATCTCAAAGGGTTCAAAGCGACGGATTGTCTGCTGATCATCAGTGAAGCCAACGCCGAGGCGTTATTACTGACGCTGGCGGCGCAGGCGCTGGGCGGCAGTGTCAGCCTGATCGAGCCGTCGGTGGACCATCGCAGTTGGCTGGCGACGGTCAAGCCTCGTTACGCGGTCGTGCAGAATCTGTTGCTTCTCGCGCAGTTGGGCGATGCCGAACCTGACGTGGTGATCGTGCTGGACGACCGCGGCCTGCACGATGCGAAAGATGCGCGTCTGGTTGACTATGCCGAGTTGCTGAAGCCCGCTGCTAAAGGGATCCGGAAGCCGTTGATCGACGCCGCAGCCTGTGCGTTTGTCTTTCAGACGCCTCAAGGTGAGCAGCGACTGACCCATGCCGACTTGCTCAACGGTGCTCGGCAACTGATCGACATCCAGGCCATCACCGAGCGCGACCAGGCATTGGCGGCCCGCGTATTTGCCGCCAGCGGCCAGGCCCGTTATCTGCTGGCGCCCTGGCTGGTGGCCGGTTTCTGCCTGAATTTCCCTGAGGCGCTGGGCACCCGCGATAACGACCGACGCGAACTGGGGCCGACGCTGGTACTGGGCACTCGGGAGTCCTATGCGCGGCTCGAACTCTGGGCAAGGGAACGCTTGCCGTTGCCAGGCACATTCGCCCACGCGTTGTATCGGTGGGCAATGGCGCCCGCCAAAGGTCTGATCAGACGCCAGCTTGGGTACTGGTTGATCCGCCGTCCGTTGCTGGATGTGCTGGGCATGAGTCGTCTGAGCAAGCCTTTGCTGGCGGGTGAGGCGCTGACGCCGCAGAGCCAGGCGTTTTTCGCCGCGCTTGGGATTCTGCCACGTCCGCTAAATACGCCAGTTCCGATCAAACCAAGACTCAAGGCTGCCGTCGAAGACTGTCCGTTACCGGTCCTTCTGGGAGCGTCTTCATGAGTGCAAACCTGCCTTCGCAGCTTCTGACGCTCGATGATATTTCCTTGTCTTTCAAGGGCGTCAAGGCCGTCACTTCAATCAGTTTCTCAGTAGCTACGGGTGAAATATGCGCGTTGATCGGGCCGAATGGCGCGGGCAAAAGCTCGCTGCTCAATGTGATCAATGGCGTGTACCGGGCGCAGAGCGGCTCCATCCAGTACGCAGGCACGACCCGTAAGCGCATGCGCCCGCATCAGGCCGCCGAGAGCGGCATTGCCCGAACGTTTCAGAACATTGCGTTGTTCAAGGGCATGAGCGTGCTGGACAACGTGCTGACCGGTCGCAACCTCAAGCGCCGCAGCACCTGGCTGGAGCAGATGCTGCGGATGGGGCGGGCGCCTGCCGAAGACGATGAGCAACGCGCCCACGCCGAGCGGGTGATTCGGTTCTTGCGCATCCACCCTTGGCGCCACGCGCTGGTCGGCAAGCTCTCCTATGGCCTGCAGAAGCGCGTCGAGCTGGCGCGTGCCCTGGCTGCAGAACCGCGCCTGTTGCTGCTGGACGAGCCGATGGCAGGCATGAACGCAGAAGAGAAAGCCGAGATGACTCAGTTCATTCGCGACATCAACCGCGAACTGGGCACCACGGTCGTGCTGATCGAGCACGACATCGGTGTGGTGATGGGCCTCAGTGATCACGTGGTGGTGCTGGATTACGGCCGCAAGATCGGCGACGGAACGCCGGAGCAGGTGCGCAACGACCCGCAGGTGATTGCTGCGTATCTCGGCACACGGCGTCCTGTTTCGACGTAGCACTATCGCGCAGCAGACAACGGACTGTGGAAGGCGGCTTGCCGGCGATGAACGATGACGCGGCTTTCCTGACACATCGCGTCGACTGCATCGCGGGGAAGCGCGCTCCTAAAAAAAATAGTGGTTCCTCAGTGGCTTACAGGTTGTTTGAAAAGGTAGCTGAACCATGGAATTTTTCTTTGAAGTACTGATTGGCGGGCTGCTGGCCGGGGTGATGTATTCGCTGGTGGCGATCGGTTTCGTGCTGATCTACAAGGCGTCGGGCGTGTTCAATTTTGCTCAGGGCGCGATGGTGCTGTTCGCGGCCCTGACATTCGTCAGTCTGCTGGAGCGTGGCCTGCCGTTCGGGTGGGCATTTCTGGCGACGCTGGCGAGCATGGTCGTGCTGGCGCTGCTGATCGAGCGTGTGGTCCTGCGGCCGCTGGTCAATCGACCGCCGATCATCCTGTTCATGGCCACGCTGGGCCTGTCGTACATGATCGAAGGCTTGGCGCAGGCGTTATGGGGTGCTCAGGTTCACGGGCTGGACCTGGGCATTCCTGACGAGCCGCTGGAGATTCGCGGCATGCTGCTCTCGCAGTTCGACCTGTTCGCCGCAGGCACGGCGGCGGTGCTGGTCATCGCGCTGTCCATCCTGTTCAACCGCACCCGCATCGGTCTTTCTCTGCGCGCCGTGGCCGACGATGCGCTGGCCGCGCAAGCGGTGGGTATCCGTCTGCCGCGTATCTGGGCGGTGGTCTGGGCCGTGGCAGGGTTTGTCGGTCTGGTGGCGGGACTGCTGTGGGGCGCGCGGCTGGGCGTGCAGTTCTCCCTGTCACTGGTGGTGCTCAAGGCGTTGCCAGTGCTGATCATCGGCGGCTTCTCGTCCATCGGCGGCGCCATCGTCGGCGGCCTCATTATCGGCGCGGCCGAGAAACTCGCTGAAATCTACATCGGCCCGATCATCGGCAGCGGCATCGAGAACTGGGTGCCGTACGTGCTGGCCCTGTTGTTTCTGCTGGTACGTCCCGCCGGGCTGTTCGGCGAGCGAACCATCGAGCGCGTCTGACTTTCCATAAGGATCATCGCCATGCTTTATCGAGAAGCCGGACAACTGGCGGGCTCCTATGCCGCCGAGCGTCGCCTGTTTCGTTTGCGTCAGGACCGGATCGGGCTGCTGGCCTTGCTGGGATTTGCTTTTGTCATCGTGCCGCTGGCTGGCAACGACTACTGGTTCAGCGCGATTCTGGTACCGTTTCTGGTGCTTTCGCTGGCGGGTCTCGGCCTGAACCTGCTGACCGGTTACGCCGGGCAGTTGTCGCTGGGTTCTGCTGCGTTCATGGCCGTCGGCGCTTTCGCCACCTACAACCTGCAACTGCGCGTACCGGGCACGCCGTTGCTGCTGGGTATTGTCTTCGGTGGGCTGGTCGCGGCGGCTGTGGCGATGCTGTTCGGGCTGCCCAGCCTGCGCATCAAGGGCTTCTACCTGCTGGTATCGACGCTGGCGGCGCAGTTCGTGGTCGAGTGGGTGCTGACCCGTTTCAGCTGGTTTACCAACGACAACGCATCGGGCGTGATCACCTCGCCACCGCTGAGCGTGGCGGGACTGAATTTCAGCTCGCCGCAAGGTCGCTATCTGCTGACCCTGACTCTGGTGACCGCGTTGTTCTGGCTGGCCAACAACCTGATCCGCAGTGAGCTGGGCCGCACCTGGATGGCGGTGCGCGACATGGACACCGCCGCAGCGGTCATTGGTATCCGGTTGTTCAAGGCCAAGCTACTGGCGTTCGCCATCAGCGGTTTCTATCTGGGGGTTGCCGGTTCGCTGTGGGCGTTTGCCTATCTGGGCACGGTGGAGCCCCATGGTTTCGACCTGAATCGCTCATTTCAGGTGCTGTTCATCATCATTATCGGTGGGCTGGGCAGCGTTTCCGGCAACTTCCTCGGCGCTGCCTTCATCGTGCTGCTGCCCATTCTGCTGGGCCATGTCAGCGCCTTGCTACCCGTCGGCCTGATCGATTCCGGACAGCTGGAAAACATCCAGAAAATACTTTTTGGCGCCCTGATCATCATCTTTCTGATCAAGGAGCCCGAAGGACTGGCGCGCCTGTGGCAGCGCTTTCGTCAGCGTGCGCGGATCTGGCCGCTGCGCTACTGATCGATCGTTTGCGAGTAAGCATTTCCCTCACCTCAACAACACCCTCAAACCTTCAAGGATCTGCCCATGAAACCCCGAACATCCGTAGTGCGCCTGATGCTGGGGCTGGCCTTGTTGGCTGGCGGACTGTCGACGACTGTCCAAGCCGCCAACGAACAGTATTTTCCTCTGCAAAGTTACCGGGTCGGGCCTTATGCGGCTGGCGGCACCGGTTTCTTCGGTGGCTTCATCGATTACCTGCAATACGTCAATGCCAATGGCGGGGTCAATGGCGTCAAACTGACTTGGTCAGAATGCGAAACCGAATACGTGGTGGAGAAGGGCGTCGAATGCTACGAGCGCCTGAAGGGCGGCCTCAATGGCGCTCCCGCGGCGGCGACCAATCCGTTGTCGGTCGGCATTGCCTACGCCACGCTCGATCGTTCCACGGCCGACAAGCTGCCGCTGATCACCATCAACCACGGACGCACCGATTCCACCGACGGCAGCGTGTTCCCGTATGTGTTCCCGCTGCAGTTGAACCCGTATTCCGAGGTGTCGGCCATCGTCAATTACATTGGTCAGCGTGAAGGCGGGCCTGAGTCTCTGAAGGGCAAGAAGATCGCGGTGCTTTATCACGGCTCTCCTTATGGCAAGGAAACCAACGGCGTCCTGGAAACCCTCGCCAGGCATTACGGTTTCGAGCTGACGACACTGGAAGTGCCGCATCCCGGCAACGAGCAGCAATCCCAATGGCTGAATATCCGCCGTCTAAAACCGGACTGGGTGATCCTGCGCGGCTGGGGCGTGATGAACCCGGTGGCGCTGAAGTCGGCACAGAAGGTCGGGTTCCCGGTGGATCACATCATCGGCAACATCTGGAGCAATTCAGAGGAGGACGTGATCCCCGCAGGCGCAGCCGCCAAGGGTTTCATTTCCATCACCACGCATCCGTCCGGTACTGACTTCCCGGTGCTGCAAGGCATCAAGAGCGCGGTGCTCGACAAGGGGCAGGGCAATCTGGCCGACCCCAAGCGTTTCGGTACGGTGTACTACAACCTGGGCGTGGTGAACGGCATTCTCAATGTCGAGGCGCTGCGCATCGCTCAGGCCCGTTTTGGCAACCAGCCATTGACGGGTGAACAGGTGCGTTGGGGTTTCGAGCACCTGAATCTCGATGACGCCCGTTTGCAGGCGCTGGGCGCCAAGGGACTGGTGCAGCCGTTGAAGCTGTCGTGTGCAGACCATGAAGGTGGTGGCGCGGTGCGTTTTCAGCAGTGGGACGGGCAGCGCTGGAACCTCATCAGTGACTGGGTGCAGGCCGACCGCGCCTTGCTGCGGCCGATCATCGAAGCGTCTGCCGCACAGTACGCCAAGGAGAAAGGCATCATCCCACGCGACTGCAGCCAGGAGCAATAAGGCCATGAGTTCGATTCCGCATGCCAGTCGGTCTGCCGAGGTTCTGTTGTCGGTGGAGCAGGTCGAGGTGTTCTACGAGCAATCCATCCTCGCCCTGCGCGGGATCAGCCTGCAGGTCCGGCAGGGTCAGATGGTCGCGCTGCTGGGTGCCAATGGGGCGGGCAAAAGCACGACCCTCAAGGCGATTTCCAGTCTGGTACGTGCCGAGCGTGGTGAGGTGGTCAGTGGCCGGATTCAGTATCAGGGCAAGTTGATCACCGCCAGCGATCCTTCCGTGCTGGTGCGTAATGGGCTGGCGCAGGTGCTGGAGGGCAGACACTGCTTCACGCACCTGAGCGTTGAGCAGAACCTGCTGATCGGCGCGTTTGTCGCCAAACCGTCGCGGGCCGAACTCAAGGCGCGACTGGAAAAGGTCTATGGCTACTTTCCCCGGCTGAAGCTGTTGCGCAAGCGCCTCACAGGCTACACCTCGGGCGGTGAGCAGCAGATGGTGGCCATCGGGAGGGCGCTGATGTCCGGGCCTCGCCTGTTGCTGCTGGATGAACCGTCCATGGGACTGGCGCCGCAGGTGGTGGAAGAGATCTTCGATATTTTGGGGCGGCTGAATCGCGACGAGGGGCTGAGTCTGCTGGTCGCCGAGCAGAACATCGGTCTTGCGCTGGAGTACGCGCACTACGCGTATGTGCTGGAGAACGGCCGGGTAGTCGAATCCGGCGTTGCCGCAGAGCTGGCCGCGCGCGACGACGTTCATCATCACTATCTGGGTACAGCGGCGCATTGAGTGCGCTGCTGTTCTTCCAGCAACAGTGTTCGAACACTATGTTCATGTAAATACTTTTTCCACTTTAAGGATATCTCGCAACCCACTGTTTTTAATTGGATTACCTTTTAGGCATGACCTGTGCACTACCTGAAACATGTGGGTTGAATCGTTTCAACCTGTTATCGATAATCAGGAACCTGCCCATGACCCAACCGGTTAAAAGCCCGCCAAAGGCCCATGTCATTGCCTCGGATGCCGAGGCGGTCGAGGTCGCCAGAGCGCTGGCCATACGTTTTGCTGAAGAGGCGTCGGTTCGTGACCGCGAGCGTCGCTTGCCCGTTGCTGAACTGGATGAGTTTTCTGCCAGCGGCCTGTGGGCAATCACTGTGCCCAAGGCCTACGGTGGCGCGGGAGTGTCTTATGTGACGGTTGCCGAGGTGATCAAGATTATCTCCGCAGCCGACCCTTCGTTGGGACAGATCCCTCAGAACCATCTGGGCATTCTCGACATCCTGTTGCAGACCGGAACCGAAGAGCAGAAGCGTCATTACTTTGCCAAGGCGCTGGCGGGCTATCGCTTCGGCAACGCGTTTTCGGAATCCAAAAGCAAAAATGCTGGCACCTTTCAGACGCGTATTCGCTTCGACGGCGAACACGCAGTGGTGGACGGTGAGAAGTTCTACTGCACCGGAGCGCTGTTCGCCCACATCGTGCCGGTGGTGGGTGTCGACGAGCAGGACAACGCGTTTATCGCCTTCGTGGAGCGCGACAATCCGGGGCTGACGATCATCGACAGCTGGGACGGCTTCGGTCAGCGCACCACGGCGAGCGGCGGTGCGGTCCTGAAGGCGGTGAGAGTCCCCAGGACTTCGGTGATACCGGCGCATCGGGCGTTCGATGAACCTACGGCTCATGGTCCGATTTCGCAGATCATTCAGGCGGCTGTCGATACTGGCATCGCCCACGGCGCGTTCGAGGAAACCCTCAGGCATGCGCGTCTTGCGCGGCCATGGATCGACAGCAAACAGGACTTCGGCTGGCAGGACCCGTTCAGCATCGCAACCATCGGCGATCTGCAATGGAGGCTGCACGGCACAGACGCGATTCTGGCCAAGGCCGGGCAAGCCATCGATCAGGCACTGGCCGCACCCAGTGAAGCCAGCGTTGCACACGCCTCGGTGGTGGTGGCTCAGGCCAAGGTGCTGTCGGCGCAGATTGCCTTGCTGATCAGCAGCAAACTGTTCGAACTGGCTGGCACCCGCTCTGTGCTGGGCTCGCTGAACCTGGATCGCCACTGGCGCAACGCCAGAACCCACACGCTTCATGATCCCGCCCGCTGGAAATATCACCTGATAGGCAATCGCGTACTCAACGGTGTCGCGCCGCCGCGTCACGCCTGGAACTGATCGAGGAGCAATCATTTGTCTCATTCAACTATCGACACCCAATTGGCGGTTGCTGCCGAAGACCTGAACGACGCACGGCGAGGCTTGCAGCAGACCCTCGAATACCTGCGCGAGCAGGGTCAGCCCTGGGCGTTCAGCGATGTGCAGAGCATCGTCGAGGACCCTTATGTGATCGGCAAGATCGGCGATCTACAGATTCGCATCGACCTGGCGGCAGCACTGCTGGAGCGGGCACAGACGCTTGACGGCTCGCCCGAACAGCGTCTGATCGCCAGCACCGAAGCGGTCATTGCCAGCGCCGATGCCTTGCTGGCGGTAGACAACGTCCAGCACGAACTGACCGGCCAGCGTCAGTCCCTGCCGTCGCAGGCCGGTCGTGAACCGCTGCGCTGGCACTATCAGGTGCTGGGCAACCATCGCCTCAATGGCGTCGCGCCACCCCAGCTTCAGGAGTGATTGCATGTCCCGTCAAATTCGCCTCAATGCCTTCGACATGAACTGCGTCGGCCATCAATCGCCGGGCCTGTGGGCGCATCCACGTGATCGTTCCTGGCAATACAAGGACCTGGAGTACTGGACCGATCTGGCAAAAATTCTGGAGCGCGGCAAGTTCGACGGCCTGTTCATCGCCGATGTGCTGGGCATCTACGATGTCTATCGCGGTAATGGCGAGGCGGCGATACGCCAGGCCACGCAGGTGCCGGTCAATGATCCCTTGCAACTGATTCCGCCGATGGCGCTGGTCACCGAGCATCTGGGCTTCGGACTGACTGCTTCACTTTCGTTCGAGCATCCGTACCCGTTTGCCCGACGCCTCTCGACTCTGGATCACCTGACCAAAGGCCGGGCAGGGTGGAACATCGTGACGTCCTATCTGGAAAGTGGGGCGAAGAACCTGGGCCAGAAAACCCTGACCGAACACGATGCCCGCTATGACTTCGCCGAGGAATACCTGGAGGTCTGCTACAAACTCTGGGAAGGCAGTTGGGAAGACGGCGCTATTCTGCGCGACCGGGAGCGACGCGTGTTCAGCGACCCGAGCAAAATTCATGAGATTCGTCATGTCGGCAAGCATTTCCAGGTACCCGGCATTCACCTGTGCGAGCCTTCGCCACAGCGTACGCCAGTGCTGTATCAGGCGGGTGCCTCCAGTCGCGGCAAGCAGTTCGCCGCGGAGCATGCCGAATGCGTGTTTGTCGCCTCGCCATCGAAAGTGCTGCTGAAGAAAACGGTTGCCGACATTCGCCGGCGCACGGCCGAAGCGGGTCGGGATCCGGCCAGCGTGCTGATTTTCAACCTGCAGACCGTGATCCTGGGCGAGACCGATGCCAAGGCGAAAGCCAGGTTCGAGGAGTACAAGAGTTGGGTCAGCTATGAGGGCGCAATGGCGCTGATTTCCGGCTGGACCGGCATCGACTTCAGTCAGTTTAGGCCCGATGAACCGCTCAGGCATGTGCACACCAATGCCATCCAGTCAGCCGTGGAAACCTTTTCTACCGCCGACCCCGACACCATCTGGACCCCGCAGGCACTGGCCGACTGGGTCGGCATCGGTGGTTTCGGCCCGTTGTTCGTCGGCAGCCCGGAAACCGTCGCCGACCTGTTGCAGGACTGGGTCGAAGACACCGATGTCGATGGCTTCAATCTGGCCTACGCGCTGACCCACGAAACGTTCATCGACGCGGTTGACCTGCTGGTGCCGGAGTTACAGAAGCGTGGTGTCTACAAGACCGAATACGCCCAGGGCACGCTGCGCTAGAAGTTGTTCGACAGCGGGCCGCGTCTGCAGGCACCTCATCCGGGTGCGGAGTTTCGTGATCTGACGGCGCTGAATCGCCAGCGAGAGCCGCAGAGCGCCTGAGAGTCCTCGTGTAATACGATGACGAGCTTTCCCCCCCGCTCTGTGCTCATCGTTGTACACAAATCCGCAAGACGCGCAAAACGCAGCGGGACTCGGGTATAACGCTGAGCACAGGCATGGGCATGATCGACGTGCTTGATATCACGCTGATCGTTCCTACGCTCCGCGTGGGAATGCCTCCCAGGACGCTCCGCGTCCGCTCTGGAATGTGGCGCAGGTGCGTGGACAAGCTCCAGCGTTATCCACGTCATGCGCTCGGCTCACTGAATCCTCAGTCTGTGCCATTTGTGACGCGGAGCGTCACGGGCGGCATACCCACGCAGAGCGATGGGCACGATCAACCTCCTCCCCAATGGTGTCACCCGCCTGCATGCCTCGGCGCAGAGCCTTCATGTCACCGTTTACAACGTCATGGATGAACGCCGGAATCTGTAATCATCTCTCTGGCTAACCTTTTGAATCGAGAGACGCCCCAAACGTTTTAATGACACCTGCTGCGCGGTCGGGCGTTATCCGCTCGCGCTTCAGTCTTGATCCATCATGAACAGGAGTTCTCATGAAACCGACGATGCCGAGTCGTTCCAGCGTATTTGCGCTATTGGTCATCTCTTTCTTTCCGCTGACCCCGGCGCTGGCCGGAACGCCGTCCTCGAACGTGGCCGATAACCTGGCCCAACTGCCCGTCGTCACGCCAGTCACTGCCTGCGCAGCACTGACCCAGACCGACCTCAGTGACATTGGCGGCTCCGGCAGCCGAGTAGTGTCAGCCAGCGAATCCAGCCGTGATGGCGTGGCGGTGTGTGCCGTGGAAGGCTTGCTGGCGCCGCAGATCGGTTTCAAGCTGGAACTGCCGACGACCACTTGGGCGCAACGTTATCTGCAGGTCGGCTGCGGCGGCTTTTGTGGCCACAGTGATTCAAGACCGGGCGTTGCCGACAGTTGCAAGCCGCTCAAAACGGGCGCGTTCGCCGTGGCGTCCACTGACATGGGACACAAGACGATAGACACCACGTTTGGCGACGACCCGCAGAAACGTGCGGACTTTGCCCATCGCGGTGTACACCTCACGGCACTGGCGTCGAAGAAGCTGATCCAGACGTTCTATGGCCGCAAGGCTGAATACGCATATTTCACCGGCTGTTCGGACGGCGGCCGTGAAGCGCTGATCGAAGCGCAACGCTACCCGGAAGACTTCAATGGCATCATCGCGGGCGCCGCTGCGCTGAATTTTCAGGTGCAGAAAGTGTTGTTTCACGGATGGGTAGCGCGCGCCAACACCGGTCCTGATGGCAAGCCGATCATCCTGGCGTCCCGCCTGCCGATCCTGCACAAGGCGGTGCTGGCGCAGTGCGATGTGCTGGATGGACAGATCGATGGTCTGATCTCCGACCCCAGGCTCTGCCGCTTCGACCCCTCGGTGGTGCAGTGCAAAGTGTCTGCCGACAACGCCAAATGCCTCACGGCGCCGGAAGTGGAGGCTGCGCGGCGTATCTACGACGGCCCGAAAGATCCGGCCAGTGGAGAACGGCTTATCGTGGGCGGCCCACAACCCGGTTCGGAGCTGGCCTGGGCGGGGCTGTTCGTACCTGTTTCTGCTGATCAGCCTATCGTCAGTCAACAGATCGCCGAACAGTCCATTCGCAGTCTGGTGTTCGAGACCAATCCCCCTGAGGACTTCAAGCTGGCGGACCTTCGCTTCGACAAAAGCACGTTCGAACGCCTGCGCCCCTTGCACGCGCTCTATGACGCGACCAACCCCGATCTCGCGCCTTTCGCCAGCCGTGGCGGAAAGCTGATGCTCTGGCACGGCTGGGCCGATCCGCAGGTCTCGCCACTCAATACGCTGGCCTATCACGAGGCTGTCGAGGCGCACATGGGCAAGGCACGCACTGAATCCTTCACCCGGCTGTACATGCTGCCCGGCGTCTACCATTGCGGTCGTGGAGAAGGGCCGAGCGAGGTGGACCTGCTGACGCCGATCATGGCCTGGGTGGAAAAAGGTCAGGCCCCTGGCGCCATCGTTGCCCGTCAGTACCAGCCGCAGCCGGTTGATAAGGTTGTTGCAGCGAGCCTGCCAGCGTTCATGACCAGAGAAGACATTTCCAATCGCGATCGCACGCGCAAGGTGTTCCCATATCCGTACATGGCCGAGTACGACCACAAGGGCTATTCGAAACGCGCCAACAGCTACCAGCGCTCAGAACCGCTGACGGCCGAGAAGACACCGAAATGGGTGGGCAGTGGCTTCTTCCAGCCTTACGAGTCGTTACAGCGCTGATCGCTCTGGCAAGTTTTCGACGCAGAACGAACGGGCATGATCAGGTAACTACTGATCGTGCCCATGCTGTGACGCCAGCGCATTTCTGTGAAGCAATAAAAAACCCCGTCAATCGAAGCTGACGGGGTTTTCAAGAGTGGAGGCCGAGGTCGGAATCGAACCGGCGTAGGCGGATTTGCAATCCGCTGCATAACCATTTTGCTACTCGGCCTCAAACATCCGATGCGTTACCGCTGCATCAAACGTAGTAAACTTTTCGGAAGAGAAATATCTTTGTCTTCCAACCCATTGAATCTTAAGGGTTTTTTTCAATTCCGCAGTCGGGAATGGACGCAATTCTGTACTGGTTCGAATGGCATGTCAAGAACGGGGCGAAAATAATTCATCGGGTGTCGTAAGCGGGGCAATCCGTTGAGGCCTCAATCACAGCTAGACGGCAGGGAGGCATGTTGTCGGGTGCGAATTGCAATGCTGGTGGGCAGTGCCTGAGCCGTAGGGTACTGGCAGATTTGAGAGGTGGTCAGCGGCCAGGGGGTGGAGGTTCAATCATCGGACAGGTAGTACACGCCTGTTTTTAATGATTGAGGTGACGAAAA
Organism: Pseudomonas sp. fls2-241-TYG-175; assembly: GCF_030209155.1. NCBI lineage: Bacteria > Pseudomonadati > Pseudomonadota > Gammaproteobacteria > Pseudomonadales > Pseudomonadaceae > Pseudomonas > Pseudomonas sp. fls2-241-TYG-175. Next base: position 157,055 of record NZ_JARVSO010000001.1, read on the forward strand.
TGACTGATGACAGAAACACCAAGACGCCGAAGCATGGTTGGGTCATCTCTCCTGCCAGCCGGGGCTCGAGAGCGATTGACCTTGGCTTTTTGCTGGAATGGGAAGTCGATGAGTTGGAAGGGGGTAAAAATTTTCCCGACCTGGAGGAAGGGCCATTTCCAGGGCACTCCGCAGACGAACCTAGTGAAAAGCCGCCTAGTGATGGGCTCATTTTAAGTGGCGGTCACGAAGACGGTCACCGCGAGGATTTGAATCTCACTAATCAACAGTTGATAGAAAAATACCCTAAAGACGGCAGAGGCTGGACTGTTCTTTCAGTCAATCCTGGCGATGATTTTCCCGTGACCTGGAAGTATCTGGCCAGCCACACCACGCGCGGATATCGCTGGTTCATTACTAAAGATGGTTGGGACGAGAACGCAGCCATAACGCGTGATCAACTTGAACTCAAACCATTTCACGAGACCATAAGCCCAATTGATCCTTATAACGAGACCATGGTGCCTGACGAAAACATTTCAGCGCCTTTGCCAAAAGAAAAGACAGGCTACCATGTCATTATCCTGCTCTGGATCGTGGCCAACACGGGTAACGCGTTCTATCAGGCTTTTGATGTCGACTTTGGCCAGCCAGCGTCCAGGCCCTGACTCAACCCGCCATCCGCATCCGACGTTCTTCGCGCAACTGCTCCAGCTCCGAAGGCGTGCGGGCCAGAAGCCTTAGGGCAAAGTCATGAGGCGTCGTATCGCGTTCCTGCGCTGCCCGCAGGAACGCTGACCGTGCGTGCTCCGCACGACGTTCGCTGATAAACAAGCCACCGGGGTGACGATTGAAGTTGGCCAGCTCCTGCTGAAGCTGTTCATCGCGACGGATGAAGATTTCGAGTGCCTTGCTGATCTGGGTGTCCGTGAAAAGCATGTGTTTCTCTCCTTGAAAATATCGACCGATACCTCTATCGGCGGACCTGAGCAAATGTTGTGTGCAGTTCGTCGGCGAATGTTTGCCGAAGGCAGCGGTCAGCGCCGGACGTTTGGCACTGACACGGGGTTTTTCAAGCTCAGAGTGAGTAGCTTGCTGTCTGGGTCTGAATGCCTTCGTTGATGGCTGCAATGGCGTGCGGCGGCATTTGCTCGATGGCCATGAATGACGGCGTTTCAAATACCTGTAAAACAGGCGTGCAGGGCGCGTTCAATCGAGCCGACTCGGTTTCCAGTGCTGATAAGTGCTTCGCGTGGTTCGCTGCGATTTCACTGAGAGTTGACACGGTGCATCTCCTGATGACTGAACGGCATTCCAAAGGGTGGCTGACACGCCAGAAATACATCGTTCTGACGCCGTCAGAACGTTATATAGCAAGCCGCGAGCCATACAGTGCACCGGTCGGCGCAAAACCCTGACAGACGGCCCCGAGTCATGAAGCATGCGACGTTCTCGTTCCGCTTGTCTGTTTTCAGGCACTTCCAGTTGCCCGCTATTTTCTCACCTGTAAGCGCAGATACCCTGCGCCACAGGTTTGAGGAGCTGATGATGAGTATTGACGACAATGGGCCAGAAAACGCTTATCCCGGTCCGGCAGAGCCCGGTAGCGAGGATGAGGTTTACCCGGATAAAGAGAGCGAGCAGGCTGATGACGAAGACACCTCTCGCAACGACCTGAGTGACGATCCAGACATGCCGGTCAATCCTCCGGTTGATGAAACAGAGGTTCCGTCGCTGGGCAGCGGCGCCTGAAGTGCGTCACGAGCGCCAGACCCCGCCCAAGCGGGGTCCTTTGCGAAGTGCTGTTTACGACTGTTTGCGGGCTTCAGCCAGCTTGCGTGTCATGACCTCACTGAACAGTTCTTCAAGGGCTTCGATATCCTGCGTCGACACTGCATCGGCACAGGCCAACCCCATTAAAAAGCCTTCTCCCACGCCACCTGCAGTCGCCATTTCCAGCAAACCGTCAGCGATTTCGATCCGTTGCGCAATACGGGCTGCCTCGGTCTTTATCGCTGGCGCGAGGGCTATTTCTTCGAGTTTCATCGGTGCATTCCTCGTTAACTGAGGGTACATCGGCCGCTCTTCATGCCGTCATGGCACGATTGGAAGCGACCATTTGCTCGCGTGTAAGTTGGCCCCAAGAGGCCGTGAACCGTGTAAACAGCGCATCCCGGTTTTGCGCCACGCGTGCTTTATCCGCTGCATCCAGAGCCAATTTGAGTTCTGGCAGCGTCAATTCGGTGCAGTAGGCGGGTGTGCCTGGCTGCTGACGCCACGAGTTTTCAAGACCGCCGGTGGCCAGCGCATCGAAGCCCGTATCCTCTACAAGTCGCTGCGCAATTGCCACTGCATTCACGTCATCGCCCGCTACAGGCAAGGCTATGCGTGAGGAGGAGCCGGCGGGTTGGCCTTGTTCAATCAGCGTCGCCGACAGCACCGCATTCCACGCCTTGACGACCGAACGGCCAATTTGCTCGCTGATCCAGACACTCTCTGCCTTGCCATCATCGACTTCCTTGATCGCCCCGTCACGTACCGGGTAGTAGTTGGACGTATCAATGACGACGACTGACTCGGAGGCTTTGCTCAATGTGTCGCGAAGATCCGGGTATTTTGCGAAGGGTATCGAGAGAATGATAACGTCCACATCCGCTACCGCCTCTTCCTTGGTGACTGCGCGTGCGCCGAGTTCATTGGCAAGCGCCTGGATGCTCTGAGGGTCTTTCGAATTCGCCAGTTTGACGTCATGGCCGCAGGCAGCGAGCTTGCGGGCGAGGGTAGAGCCGATATTGCCTGCGCCGATAATTCCGATTTTCATTTGGATAAACTCCTTGCTGTCATTTGGCTGGGTGAGCGAATGCATTGAGCGTGTCACGAAGGTCCAGCAGACCCTCGGCAGTGAGCTGACACGCTGATTCGATCTTCTCGGTAATGCCCCAGAGCTCATGCCGCAGCGCTTCGCCCGTGGCCGAAAGCGCCACAAGTACCCGGCGCTCATCGGCCCGATCACGGGTGCGAGTCACGACGCCCAGAAGCTCAAGCCTCTTCAAAAGCGGCGTGATCGTACCGGTGTCCATACCCAGCTTCGTACCCAGGTCGCCTACTGCACGAGGCGCGGCGCTGAAAAGCTCCAGCATCACGAGGTATTGGGGGAACGTCAGGCCAAACGGCTCCAGAAGCGGCTTGTGCAACCGTGCCATCCGGTTCGCTGCGCTGTAGAGCGCAAATGACAGCTGTTGGCCGACTTCTCTACGGGTGGGGGTGTGGTTTTGATTTGGCATTTATCTAGTTGGCTATTATGTAGTGTGCTAGATAAATTAGCGGGTTTGGTAGGGATGATCAAGCCTTGGATGTTGCTGAAGGTATGAGCGGTCGTGTTTAAGCAGACTATATCTGGAACCCGTGACTGTGCTCACGCAGCAGGCTGTCAGCGATTTGCCCCGACAGAATCGCGCCGGGGCGAGGTCGGGATCAGCTTCGGACAGCCCGAAGCGACTGATGATTCTCACCTTCAGACTGAGCACCGTGTGAAGTATTTTCTCCCCATTTTTCAGGGCTGATGTCGGCGGTGCGGAGCAACTGCCTGTGATGGTCGATGATGCGTTTCAGTGAATCGATCTGACCCCAGGAGTCGGATGCATTTCGCAGCAGATCGGATATCCGGCTATCCGCCGCCTTGAGCTTCGTCGAAAGCTTTTCCCGCTCTGCCGAAGCGGTGCTGTGCATGTCGATCATCTTGGCCAGGTGCTGCCGATATCGGCTTACCTCGCCGCGCAGCAGCCGGTTCTCCTCATTCACGATGTGGGCACGCTGCCGGATCATTTGTTCTTCGGTCGGGTTGTAAGCCCAATCGTCGGCGATATCTGTGTCCATGATTAAATTCTCGAGAGCTGTATGGGTATACAGTATTCGAGAATTGCTGTTTTGGGGAGTGGCGTTCGTCGGCAGGACGCCGAGGAGTGGAGAAAAAGGTGGATTGCGGAGCGCTAAATAAAATTGCGTAGCAAAAACAACAAAGGGTCAGGCAGAAATCTGCCTAACCCTTTGATTTTAAATGGTGCCCCGAGCCGGGGTCGAACCGGCACGTCCAGAGGACGAGGGATTTTAAGTCCCCATAAAAAACGAGCTACGACAAATGGTTACGAGCGAATTCTTGCCTCAAAAAGTGCCGTAATACTTCGCTGTAAGCCAGACTCTCCGCGGGGTGTGTATTTTTTGCGGCACGATTTTTCGAGGGGATTTATTTGGTCGACGTGACCTTTTTGCCGATCCTGTTTCTGATGTATTGCTCTGTCATGGTCACGGTGGTGTGGCCTAGTTGGTCCCTTGCTTTCAAGATATCGCCACTGTCCTCCGCCTTGTCGGTACCAGCCTTGGCGCGCAGATCTCGCATCTGGAAATCCTTTTTTGCAATGCCGGCTTTTTCCCGCGCGTCATCAAAGCCGTACCGGAGCATGCCGTAAGTGAAAGCCTGGCCATCCGCCGACACGATCAGCTTTGTGGATCGAACCACGAGCGCAGCTTTGCGGGCCGCAATCCGGTCCAGGACTACCAGCAACTCTGGTCCCATTTCGATCCGCCTTTTGGCCTCGGTCTTGTTTTGTCGAACGTGGATCACACCGTCACGAATGTCTCGCTCGTCAATCTTCAGCGTGTCGGCAACGCGTTGGCCAGTGAGATATGCAATGTCCATCGCGTCCTGAACCGGTGCTGAGGCGTGCGCGTAGACTTTCGCAAAAACGTCATTTTCTATGTAGACCTCGCGTCCTGATTCCTTGTTGCCCTTGATCCCTGCGCACGGGTTCGCAAGGCTGGTGTAGCCGGATTCACGAGCAAAATTCCAGATATGGCTCAGCAGCGCCTTTTCCCTGTTTGCCCGGACCTTGGCCTTCAAGCCCCGGATGCGCAGGTACTGGCGCACGTGCTGGGGCTGGATTTCTTCCAGCGGTGCCGGCGGGTCGTTGAAGAACAGCATTAGCTGCTTGAGTTCGCGGATGTTGTCTTTTTGCGTGGCAGGTCCTTTGGTCGGCACCACTTCGACGAGATAGCTCTGTGCGACGTAGGCGAAGGTAACCACGGACTTCACACGTTCGGTGGCGGTGCGGTCCTTTTCCAGTTTCGCGTACTCGATGATCGCCAGGCCGTAGTCCTTGCCTAGGTATATCTCTTTCCTTGGTTTGCCGCCGAGGTCGTAGCTGTAGTACGTGAGCTTGCCTCTTTTCCTTTTGCGGAGCCGGGTAATCGCGCCTGGCTCCGATGGTCTTCTTCCCATTTATCCCGCCTTACGCGGCTGCCAGCCGCTGCTTTCTTTCACGGCTTCCTTGCCACCGACCAGCGCTGCAGCTATGACGCAGGGCCAACCGGTGCGTTTTATGGTGTGACGTATTCCGTTACGTGCCAGGACAGCGATCTGTCCGGCCTTGGTGCGCGCGCCTGTAAGCTCGCACACCTCTTCATGACTCAAAAATTCGATGTTATTCATGCGCTGCTCCGGGCGGCGGAAGGGTCTATAGATAGACAAACTGGCTATTTGGGTCGAAGGGTTTGCCCTCTGGGTCCGGTACCAGTTCCGGGACGTGCTGGCGGATGAACGCGTCGAAGCAGACCGGGCAGTAGGTTCGATATCGCGTGAGCAACTGTCCGTGGCCTTTGTAATCGCACTTGGGGCACTTGATCGGGTTTGGTCCTATGGAAGCCATGTGGATTCCGGAATCGCTTGTTACTGATGTCATGGGCACATCTCCGCCCGCCGATCACCGGCAGGCTCAATAGGGAAGGGGTTACGCCAGTAGATCTGGCGGTGGGCGCTTGGCCCGGCGAAGCGGGAGGTTGTGTTTCGGGAAGAAATTGCGACGGGCATCAAGCCACGCTTTGTACGGGTGGCCGCTTCTGGAGCTGAACGGGTAGGACTCGTCCACGGCCTTACTGATCGAAGCGTCGTCCATTCCCTCGGCTTTGCACCTGAGGTATGTCACGTGCATGCGCTGCCAGCACTCCGTGTACCAGCTCACAGCGGAGCCGAGCGCCGTGCCCACCAGCAGACTGGGCCGTCGTCGGTGTCATGAATTGACAGACAGAACCAGCCTTCACCGTCCGGGCGATCTGGCTCCCAATAGCTGCAATCAGGGTCGCCCGCTTCGAAGTAGCGATCGGACACAGCTTGGTCGCTTGCATATTCAAGTTCGACCTTGCGCACCTCTAGAGCCTGCTCAGCGACCCACGCTTTGCATTTTTCGCCGTCGCCCTCATCGAAGTCCGGCATATCCGGGTGTTCAAAGAAGCCGTTTTCGTCACGAATGACCGGCGCTGGCTGGATGAACACGATCTTTTGTTCAGGCATGACTTCGTCCTTGCCGCGCATGCGCAGCGTTCAAAGGGGAGTGGGGGAGGTTCAGCCGCAATAGTAAATTCCGACCAACTGTGCGCCGCTTGGCGGTTCGTTGGCGCTCGGTGCGCTGGCGCTGTGCTACAAATATTCGTGTAATAGCTCTAGAACGGAGCTGTTGTACCGATGAGGCAAGTGGACAATGGAAGTCACAAGCACTTATGAGGTCTATGGGCAGAATCGCCTACGCCTCGGAGAGATGGACGAGCACGGTGTAATCAGGAGGTCGGGCAGGGTGGTACTCCGCGTGGAGCGCGGCTCGATCTTTTCCGTGCACGGTAGTTACATGGGTAAATGCAAGAACGGTGTCGGCAAGTCAGACCATGGACAGCTGATCTTCACGCTGAAGCCGGTTTGATCTGACCCTTCGCCCGGGCCAGCCTTACGAGCCTGGGCGACCAAGCCTCTGGATAGCCGATTCATACTCTTCTTTTACGTTACTGCGCCAGTTCGCAGGGTCTTTCATGTAGTGCAGAAGCATCCAGTGGATGGTTGCCGCCTGTTCATCCGCCGCGCGTTCGGCAATCTCATAACCAAGCATGCGAAGCACTGTTGCCTGGCTCATGCAGTAGAAGCTCTGCGTGCCGAGGATGTAGCGCAGGTCCTCGGTAAGCGGCAGCTCTATCGAATGTTCGGTTTTTAAGCTCGAATTCTGGTTGTTCACAGCCACCTCGGGTAGAGCCATGTAAGTCGTATCATCCATCTGAGCCGTCGAGAACTGTCCGTGTTACATCATACGGTTTAGTTCAAGTTGGGACAGAAAGGTATGTGTTCGTTCAAACTAATCGGTCTGGATCTGACTGAGCGGTCTGCGCAAAATCTATAGCTCATTAACGCTAAGATTTCGCGAGCCCTCTTCGGGTTAGATCTGTCGCTGTATACGGCTGCCGATCCAGCGAACAACCGGTACCGCTTTGCTATTGCCGATCGCTTTGTAACGGGGGCCGTCCGGGCAAAGTCCCAAAGGCCTTCCGCGGTAGCAGATGAGGGTGTAGTCGTCCGGGAAACCTTGGAGACGCTCGCATTCGACGGGCGTGAGCCGACGAACAGATGCACCACCGACCAGCATTGATGCCTCTGTGACTGGGTTGCTGTTGTTGCGAGCGTTTCCGGATCGAAGGGTCGGCGAGAGCTCGGCAACAACGTTGGGGCACAGGGCCGAGTTTGTGTTGTCCATCTGCTTGCCGTAGTTGCTGGTGATGGTCTGCGCAACTTCTCGGCAAGCGACAATCGGCTGGCCTCGACCTGTCCCATCTTCGCTGCCGTCAAAGCCTTCGGCCTTGAGCGTGTGTGTCACGTCGCCGGTGATGCAAACGGCAACCTGCCCGCCGGCGTTGGCATGGCTCACGCCGTGTCCCATAGCCCGCAGCGTCGGAGAGACGGCCCCGGCGTCGGCGCCGTGATCCTTGCAAGTGAACGCCAGCACATTCTCCTGCCCACTATTCCTGCCCAGTGAGAACGCCAGTGACGTAGAGACGCTTGGATCTTGGGTCCCGTGCACGACCAGCAGCCCGCTCTCGGCGTCTTGACTGGTTGCGCTTCCAGCGGCTTTCCCGTTCGCCTGTAGCGTTCCAGCGACCGCTATGAAGTGGCCGCACGCTGCGCCCTCTGGCCGACCGCCAGCCCCGCCACTAAACGCATGACTGGTCAGCGTCCCTGCAACCTGAAGTCCGCCTGCCAAGTCGAAGTCGGTGCCAAGGCCGCCGCCTGCGCTTGATCGCGCGCTAAGCGTTCCAGAAACGACAAAAGCCTCACTGTCGGCCCGATGGCTGCTCTGGCTTTGTGCTCGTAGCGACGGAGCCAGCAGAAAGGTTTCGCTTTCCATATCCATGCGTGTGTCATTGGTCAGCGTGGCGGAGCGCTCGACCGATTTCGTCAAACCATGGCCGCCGAAGGCAGGTATGCCGCCGAACATGGTCACGGCTGGACCTTCATCACCCTCGCAGTTTGGGCAGCCGTAGTGCCCTAATTCGTCTGCGAAGACATGTCCGCAGCCGCACTGGAGCGCAGGGCCGAAAGGAGCTGTTCCGGTAACGTCTTGCCCCTCGCCTCGGCGCGGCGCAGTATCCCGGCGCACGCCTTCCCGCTCAAAAAGTACTTCGAGTGGATCGAACCCTGCTCGAGCACTTGCGACAACGAACACACGGCGCCTTCGTTGGGCCAAGCCGAAATATTGGGCGTCCAGGATCCGCCACGCGATTGTTCTTTTGGGTCCATACACACAACCAGCGTCCTGCCAGCGCTTCCCTGGAGGCTGCAGCTCGCAGTCTTCCCCAGCAAGCGCGCCAAGAAAGCATCCGAAGGCGTTGCCTTTGTCGGAAAGGACACCTGGGACGTTTTCCCAGACGATGATGGATTCGGGTTCATTACGACTGGTTCGAACATGGTCAACTGCATCTGCAAGCTCCACATATTTGATGGTGAGGGCGCCGCGGGGGTCGAGCATCCCTTGGCGCATCCCTGCGACACTGAAGGCTTGGCATGGCGTGCCGCCAACGAGAACGTCGGGAGCTGCGATCTTGCCGGACAGCACCAGAGCGGCGAGCTTCGTCATGTCGCCGAGATTCGGTGTGTCCGGGTAATGGTGTGCTAGCACTGCGCTGGGGAAGGTTTCGATTTCAGCGAACCAGACGGGCTTCATACCCAGCGGATGCCAAGCGACGGTCGCGGCCTCGATGCCGGAGCAAACAGAGCCATATAGAATTTGAGACATGAGAGGTCCTCGTTTCATTAGGTGCTGGCTGTATGTACAGTGCCGAATTGACGACGAAAGAAAAAAGGAGTGAAGTGGAGGAGCTGATGTCGCCGATGTCAGCGCTGCTCGCTCGCGGCGATGTAGCCAATCTATTTTTCGAGTGGTGAATCAAATGACATGGGGATCCAAAGCTCTTGCCGAGGGCATAGCTCGGCAGGTCGTGCGTGCTGAGAAGACGTACGGCACCGTTGACCCTAAAGTTACGGTGGAAAACTGGAATGAACGGTTCAACTTCGTCAAGAGCGACAAGGTGGAGCAACTTGTGCGCGCGGTAGAGCTTGAGCTGCCTGCCGTAAGAAATGAGAAAGACGTTCCGAAGATCGACACAGTTTCTTATGCGGTTTTCAAGGCCGCCGCGTTGACGGGGATGCTTGATAGTGAAATTGAGGGGCCCTTGAACGCATAGCTACTGAGACTGAAAAAGTCGCCATTGCTAAGTTAACGTTGGTGATGGCGATTAATCCCCACAAAAGCACGCAATTCCTTCGTCTTGATCGGCAAACATATCGAACTGCGTGTCTGAGTAATCGAGCATCTGCTGATAGCTCGGCCGGTCGAAGCGGAAAAGCGCGCCGTCATTTGTGGCGGCGCTGCTCTGAGTGGCGGTGCGTTCCATCCGAGCCCACCAGTCGGCCTTGCTTCGGTCGCTGGCGATGATTGAGTAGACCTGCTTTGCACCTTTGAGAAAGCACAGGTCGCAGTTACCTTCCAGCGTGCGGCCATTGATCGTTGGTAGCTCCAGGTCAAACGGCTGTGCTTTCCAGAACTCTCCGACCTGCTGCACGCCGATGCCCGAATCCGCCAGCGGCATCACCATCGTGGCGTGTTTGCTCTCTGACGTGGTCTTGCGGTGTCGTATCTTGGCTACCCGGCGCGGTTCATCAGCTCGGATGCCTGTCATCATGTCGACTGGCGTTTCTTCGGTTGAGCATCCAACCATCCGCAGATATTTGTGGATCACCCTGATTTTGAGGTCAATGGTGCAGAACCGTGTGACCGGGTTCGGCAGGTAGCTGCGTTTGCGGATCAGCGCTTCGAACGGCTCGCCGTCCCTGCTGGCTGTTTCATAGGTGGCAATGGCGAAGCCTTGATCATCGTCGCGGTACTCCAGCCAGACGATGGGCACCTGCCAGCGCTGCGCGCATTCGTTCACAAAGTCGAGGGTGGCGGGGTGTTCCTTGCCGGTGTTGGCGAACGTGACGATCAGACCGCCCAGATCATCGTTGGCGTCCAGCACCTGGCGCAGCATGTAGGCGCTGGTCCTGCCACCGGAAAAGCTGACGACCGTCGTCCCGGACATTTTGTAGGGGGACATGTGGATTCCTCGCCGGGGTGGCGTGAGTCGTTGAAGTGGGGTTAGGGGGGCGTTCGTATTAACTGCGTCCAGTGCTAAAAAAAGCGTTGGCTCGATCGGCCTACCGGTGCTGAGGTAGGAGAAACCCTGGAATTTAGAACTTTTTGAATAGAGGACACATACCGTTACAAGATCCTTTAGTGTCTAAACCCCTCGTTTGCGGGGGTTAGCGTCGGAGCCCGACGAACGGCGGTAGTGGTAAATGGCTTGCTTGACGACACAGGGGAACATGACCTGGAGTTCTCGATATGATGCTGCGCAAACTTAACCTTGCCCCCCGATCCGCTATCTGCTTCGGACTGTTCTGTCTGATGATCCTCGCATTAGGACTTATTGCACTCAGGCAGGCATCAAGCTTGAATGATTCCGAAAAATTCGTCGAAACGAACGTGGTACCAAGCATTTCGCTCGTGGGATTAATGGACCGTGAGTTCGTGAGTATCAGAGGTAGCAACTCCAGACTGCGCAATCCTATTGAACCTACTGATCGCAAAGTCGCTGCATTGGAAGACGTGAAAAGATCAAAACAGGCAGTACAGGATTTAATTTCGAAACTGCAACCATTAATAGTGACCCCAAAGGGCAAGCAACTTTTCGGAGAACTATCCCAAGCTTATTCTGAATATCAAATCCTTCAAGACCAATACTTGGCCCTGATCGCTGCATCAAATATTGACGAAGCCGTTAAGCTATCCAGCGGGGCAATGAAGCAGTCTGCTGATACCGTAGAACACCTCATGAAGAGCCTGATTGAGCTGAACAACGCTAAAGCGAAAAAGGCCGGCGATGAAGCTACTGATATTTATGAGGATACGAAGCTGATTGTTGGAGGTTTCATCGCAGCGAGCACGCTCGCAGCAATCGTTCTTGCTCTGATGTACACGCGCAGCATCACGCACCCTATTAGCCAGTCGTTGACCATTGCCGAACGCATTGCCAAAAATGATCTGACCGAGGTCATTGAGCCTCAAGGACATGATGAAGTCGCCCGGCTCATGATGGCTTTGAAGGCAATGCAAGGCGGGCTGCGTACCACGCTTTCCTCCATCTCCGACTCTTCCAATCAGCTCGCTTCAACAGCTGAAGAAATGCATGCGGTCACAGAGGATGCAAATAAAGGCATGCTGCGGCAGAACAATGAAGTCGAGATGGCCGCAACGGCTGTAACCGAAATGAGCGCTGCCGTTGAAGAAGTGGCCAGGAACGCCTCCGCAGCATCAGAGGCTGCCACTCGTTCAAACTCCGCAGCCGTGTCCGGCCGTGCACGCGTAGACCAAACCGTCGAAGCGATCAGCCTCATGGTTGGGAGCGTCGAAGACGCTACCCAGGAAGTGCAAGGGCTCGCTGTAATGGCCACTGACATTAGTAAGGTGCTTGACGTGATCCGTGCGATCGCTGAACAGACCAATCTCCTGGCGCTCAACGCTGCGATTGAAGCTGCTCGAGCCGGTGAGGCCGGCCGTGGGTTCGCAGTGGTAGCCGACGAGGTGAGAGCATTGGCGCACCGCACCCAACAGTCCACCAGCGAGATCGAGCAGATGATCAGCTCGATACAGAAGGGCACGGGAGCAGCTGTGTCGGCTATGAGCCACACGAATGCTCAGGCTCAGAAAACGCTCGATACTGCTCATGGTGCTGGATCTGCATTGGTCGAAATCACTGAGTCGATCGACAACATCACTGAGCGAAATGTGCTGATTGCTACCGCGTCGGAAGAGCAAGCCCAGGTCGCTAGGGAAGTCGATCGCAGTCTGGTGAGCATCCGCGACCTGTCTAATCAAGCTGCTGATGGATCGAGTCAAACAGCCATCGCAACATCTGAACTGACCAAGCTCGCTGTAGAACTGAATCGCCTCGTCGGCCAGTTCCGCATGTAGGCTTCATCTCGAATATTTGCCCCGCGATGCGGGGCTTTTTTATTGAGAAGAAAATCCCGCCGCCGGTGCCGAATCGCGAAATACGTCCATCTGCGCCGCGCCATCCAGCCATTCCGCGTCGATCCGAGCTGGCCTAAATAGTTCGTATATTTTATTTGTTGGCAAAAATACCTATGTCTGGGCATGCTCAGTTCGTAGCGGGGGTAAAATCAGGAGAAATGGGCTAAAGAACTGATTTAAAATCTCTCTGGCTTCGATTTGTCATACATTGCAGGGTGAAAAACATGGAAACGGATAGCCAGGTTAAAAAAGTTCTCGCCAATCCAATATTCATAATCAGTGACGATGCTGCTCTAAAAATTAAAACTCAGTTGATGGTAATAAGTTTTATTGCGTTATTTCTAACTTTGGGTGGAGTGCACGTCGACCAAGGTTCTATTTTTTTTGGGCTCAGGTTTACGGGGCTTACCGAACAAGTTGTAAGGCTAGGGCTATTTATTATAATTGCCTATATGGCCGTACATTTTATTTGGATTAGCTACGACGCCCTACAGGAGTGGGAGATCCGCACAACCGGAACAAAAAAATCTTTCGCCCCTGTCGTCAAGAATGACCTCGAAGAAAACTTCCGTCCTTCACTACCCTCTGACCCCAGGCAGTCTACCCTGTACTTTTGGTGGACTACCCAAGCTGGTCGCATTGGCGATCTCTCGTCCATGATGCAGAAATGTAGTGAGGAGATTAGCCACCTACCTCAGGAAATACTGGAAGTTCTGCGAGAGAGACATGATAGGAAGCTCGACCAAGTGAGGGTTCGCTTGGATGGTATTGATACCCAACTCACTAGCTTGGAGCGCTCGGTTAAATCAGCATTGGGAACTTACGAGTCATCACAGATAAACGATTCGCTAAAAGTATTCGATAGAAGGTTTCATATGTTTTTGGCTAGCCAGAATCTACGCTGGCTAGTTTTTGATTTTCTAGTTCCTGTCTTGCTCGCGGGCTTCGCTTTGTTTCACTTAGTTGAAAGCGAAGAGATTTTGAAAATTATTTTTTAATCGGATTGGCGCTGCCATTCAGCTCGGCGGTGTCTGTCGGTTTGGACATGGGCGTTGCTCCGTGGGCGTTATTCCGCTGGGTGGGATGTTGAGTTGGAGGGGGCGTCGGCGCTGATGGGGGCTTGAAAGCATCCTCCTCATGTCGCTTTCACCTGATGCCAGGCGCCGGCCTTGTAGAAGAGGTTTGCGGCTTGCGCTTCATTCAGGGAAAGCTCGGCAGGGATAGCAATCCAGCCCGAGGCCACGAACTGGGTCTGGTTGCAGCTCTCGCGCAGCTCCAGGTAGTAGTGCTCGATCGCATCGGCCAACTGTTCGACTTTGTAAAAGCCAGCTGGTGATATCTCCACAGATTTCACGTATTCGCCGCTGCGGCCGTCCCGGCACATGGCGCTGAGATAGATGGTCCAGTGATAGGAAAAGTCGAACAGTGCATTGGCGATCGCCAAGCTCCGGATCTGCTTGCAGCTTTTCCAATTCACCATGATCTGGGACCCGGTCGGATCGATGTTCACCACGGCGACATGGTTGGTGCTGAGCAGGGCTCGACAGTTGCGTTGGGCGCGGACGAAGCAGTTGTTCGCTTTGCGCCGTTTCATACTGAGGACGCCAGCTTGCGCAGGGTGACTCCCTCAGCTGGAGTGATCCGCGCTGGGCGGCGCCTGAGCACGGTTTCTGGATCAACGTAGTCTTTGCGACGGGGTGGCGGTGTTGGACGGTAGCCGCTCACGACCGCAATACGGCCGCCTCGGCTTTCAAATTCCGCCATTGCCTCAGCCAGCCGCGCCGACTCCACTTCATTTTTCTGGATTGCACTCAGTTCAGTGGTCATCATGCTGCGACCTGCTCCAGGGTAACCCCCGGCATCGTGAATGCAGCTCCCTGCGAATCAACGAGGTCGTCTAGGTTTTGCCAGTTGACTGTCAGGACCGAGATCGGAGCTTTACCGGCTGCGACGGCCTGCACCAGCGCTTCCAGATCCGTGACGTTCGCCTGAAGCTTCGTCGGTTTCGGCAGCACCTTCGCGGAAGGCGGCACGGCGGTCATCCTCGCGGCCGTTTTATTTACCGGTGTGGCAGCGATAACGGGGGCTACAGCCTTGGCGTTAGCTTCGGCTTCCGCTTCCGCATCTTTTCGCTTCGCCTCTGCGGCCTCCTTGAGTTTGACCGCTTCCTCTTCACGAATGCGCTGGCGTTGAGCTTCTTCCTTTTTGGCTTCAGTCTCCTTGTGCTCATTGATTCGGACTTTGATCAGCGATACCAGGTCATCATTGTTCTTGAGGACGATCTGCTGGGCATCGCTGAACAGAAACGGATACTCGGCGGCGAGCGTGCGCAGGCTTTCGAGATTGGCCCTGATGCTATCGCCGATCTGGCTGGCATCAATTTTCGCGCGGGCCAGCTCGGAGTCGGCTGCATCGCGCAGACTGGATACAGTCTTCTTGCCCTTGATCGCTCCCGCGAAGTCAGCGGGGATGTCAGGTAGCCGGACCTTGCCGCCGAATGAAGCGTTGATCTTGTCCAGGTGATCCCGCAGCGCAGCTTTTGCCTTCAGGACGATCTCGTCACGGATGGCGACCTTGCGAGCTTTCACGAGCTTGTCCAGCTCAAGACGCTTGCGACGCGCCTGCTCCGAAATTTCATCAATCGTGCGGAAGAGGGCGTCGATACTTTCGGTCTGGCTCAGCGCGTGCTGCTTGGCTGCCTCAAGCCGCTCTTCAACCTCGCCGCACCATTTGACTGTCTTCTCAGCATCAGCGAAGTGCTGATCGGTCTGCAGGTCGGTGTTGATGCTTTCAAAGACCGCGAGTGAGTGCGCCTTAAACTGCTCAAGGTTGCTGGCCGTGACCATGCCGGTGACTTCGATGCGCAGGGCGGGAAGCGCGTCGGGCGTTTTGCCCACGGCTTCGATCACTGCCTCTGTCGGCACGAATGCCTCTAGGTCAGCTTCGAACTGTTTCCAGCCGGCGACCAACTTCGCCGCCCGACCTTTCACCGGGAAGTACTCCATGGACACGAAGTTCTTTTCGGTACCGTCCGAGCAAACGAAAATCACCTTCTCTGCGCCAGATACCAGCAGTTGCTGTTCGAGCTGCCAGTAGTAATGAGCGTCAAGATCACCGGCGCGCACATCTGCGGCCAGTTGCTCGTTCCACATTTTATGTTCGAAGACGATCTCGCCCATCATGGTGCAGCCGTCCAGCGAAGCCAGCAGGTCGCCTTCAGTACCGACGACCGGGAACAAGTCTTCGCCGATGCTCGCCTCCAAAATCGGTCGGGCCAGAGCTTCGGCTTCATGGCCCTTGTCGAACAGGTACTTCTGGACCCACCACGAAATGTCGCGGTCCAGTCCGGTCTTTTTGGCATGGAGCAGCTCGGTGCGCTTCATCTGCTTGGAGGCGCCCATCATTACCGGCGCTTCCGATGCGGTGTGGTAGTTCGCGCGAAGGGCGTGCCACTCGACGCTGCCCTGGGTCACTTTATGGGTCTTCATGCGGTTTCTCCGGGAATGGGTGCCATCTTGTTGATGCGATCGAGCTGATCAGCGCTGAGGGTGTATTTCGATTCGAGGAAGGCGATCAGGCTTTCGGTGTCAGTCTTTCCGGTGTCGATGCCTTCCTGCCACTTTGGAAGCATGGTCTTGAACTTCTCTTCGTCGTAGGCCGGAAGCTCCGTTCCCGACTCCTCGCGTTGCGGCGAGACGTCTCGAAATCTCGGCGAGCTTTCTTCCAGCTCATCAGGGCTGTAAACGCCGAGGATGACGTCAGGGCAATACAGGCGAGACCAGCGCTTGGTCGCCAGATAGGCAAGCTGCTGGCGCGGATCGTCGGCCCACAGCGTGCTGTTGCGCGTCCGGGCCTGAGCCAGCAGGAGCTCCAGCACTCGCGGTTCGTCTTCACCGCGGAACGTTGCCCACACCTTTACGCCCAGGCCTTCTTCGTCGGCCAGCTTCCAGCCCGGTTGGCGGTATTCGCCTTTGTCGCCGGTCTTGATCACGAACCTGCCGATGACCTTGTCCCAGTCGCCGTACCACTCGTAATGCAGGCGATCGACGACCGGCGCGCAGGTGGTGATCACCGCGTTGACGAGCTGGGCCTCGTAGCCGAGAACACCATTCACCAGGTGCGTTTTCTGAGCGACAGCGAAGGGGTTCATCTTCCACTGCATGGCCTGCATCACGACGGCAAGACAATCAGCAGAGTTGCCGTTGAAATGCTTCGGCAGAGTGGCGCGGCCGGTGGCCATGACATCGGCCAGACGCATCATCTTGTCGAGGCTGTCGCCGTCCAGCACCAAGGCACTGGTCGACGTCGCGGCATGCGGCAGGACATGCAGGTGTTGCTCGTGCGTTACGGACGCAACGTTTCTTGCAGACATGGGAAATCCTCGCGCTCCGTGCGGGGCGCTGCGGTTGAGTCGAGAAAGGGGGTTATTGCGTCAGGTGCGAAGCGTAGGCGCTGGCCAGCATCCAGAGCGTTGTGAGGAGCAGAGCGACTCCTGATCCGCGCCAGTAAGCGATTCGGCGAGCTCGCTGGAAGCGGGTCACGACCGAACCCTCACAGCAATCCTGCGGCCCTTCATGGTCGGTGCCAGACGCTGCTTCAGATCGCACACCGGCATTTCTCGAGGCTTACCGATGACTTCGTTAAACGGCAGTCCGAACCCGAGGATGGCGATCTTGTTCTCGATCTCGTCGAGCTGCTCGTCGATCAGGGATTTCAAGATGGGCGTGGTCATGCAGCGACCCTCTTCAGATACGCGTTACGCTCGACGAACTTTGCGTCCAGCGCATCTCGGTAACGGTTGGCGGTATGGGTGTCAATCGATCCAGCGAACTCCGCCATTTCAATCATTCCCATCACGAAGGTGCGGTCAGGTCCCGGAGTCCAGGACCGCTTCATCCTTGCGATTTCGAGGCCCAGTCGGGCAAGGGCGGCTTGCGTATTCACTGCTCATCCTCCGCTTGGGCGATAAGTCCGTCGGCCGCCAATGGACGCAGCAAGCTCTCAGCAATCTCAGTAATTGCTCGTTTGCAGTCCGGCAGGCCAAGCGCTTCGACGAGGCCGTCCCGAGCCATCGAGACATTTCCGGTGATCACGCCGTGCATGACCATGCCCAGCGACCAGTTGCTGGAACCTGTTCGGCTCAGGCGCTCCATGAGCAACTCATCCAGTGCGTTGTGGAAGCGCTCCAGCGTGACGCCTTGTTCACTGTGCATGCGGCGCTTGAACTTCACATCCGCGCCCCTCATCAGGTATTCGGCGTGATTCTCGATCCACTGTTGCTCAGCGGGCGTGCACGGTTTTGCCGGCCTTTCCGTCAGAGGAAGGACCTTTGTTGCTGCATTCATGATCGCCTCCAGAGAGTGCGCAACCGCATTGGCCAGATGCCAGGCGCGGGTGACCAAACCCAGCCGTGAGACTGGCCTGGCACCTGCCGATGCGGTCGTATTGGTTTAGGGGAGGGGTGATGCAGGGGACCGACTTAACGGCTTGTACTCATCCGCATCGGGGTGTGATCTGCGCTTGTCATCGCAAGGACGCCCATTCAGTACCGGCTCAAGGCCTCAGCGCGCTGACAACGCGCCCGGTATGGAGTCGCCTTTCCAGATCACACTCCGATGCAGCCTGGCGATGGGGTGCCAAGGTATCGGGCAGTTTTCGTCAGGCTGACGCTGGTGCTGGTTGTTCTGGTGTGCGTTCCAGTTCACAGCATTGCTCGTAATGGGCCAATGCCATTGGCATGTGGTAGCTATCCAGCGGCCACTTGCTCACTTTGCAGCCTTGGCCTGAAGGGCAATGGAAGACAAATAGCTCGCAGGCTTCTTTGTCCATCTGCATGCTTACCTTGGCGCCGCCTGTGAAGTCGTCTTCGATGATGACCATCTGGTGTTGCTCCCGGTTGATAAGCGGTATCAGTAAATCTGTGGGTGTTGCACCGCGACTCGCTACTTGCGTCGGTCGCGGCATGAAATCAGGCGCCTGTTTTTGCAGGGTCAGGCTCCCTGTATCCTCGCTTTCCACAGTCGAGGGAAACCCATATGCTCCGGCCTCCACAGTCGAAACAAGGAATGTATTAATGGCGGAATTTATGGTGCGTGTTGAAATCTTCAAAGCTAACAGCGAAGACTACACAGGCCTTCACGAAGACATGGAAGCGCTTGGGCTTATGAGAACAGTCCAAGGCAACGAGGCTTTGAGCAGGATGCCGCCCGGGACCTATTTCGGAGTAAGCTCGCTAAGCGCTTATGCCCTCCGGGAAAGGATCAGGGTGATCGCCTTGCCTTTCTCAAGCCCGGTCGAGCCCTCGGTATTCGTCGCTCAGGTTAGCGATTGGTCAAGCTGGCTGCCTACGGCCTGATGATGAGCCGCCGCCAGATGCTTGGCGTCCCTTTGGCATTTCGCTCACCCAGTAAGCCAAGTGACTCGACGCGATTGCGAAAGCCTCATCAAAAGTAACCTTCTCGTCCGTCGAAATCTCTTGAACGATCTGACGAAACCGGTCGATCTGTTTTTCGTTCATCTCACTCTCCTGCTTTCCGCGTGGTCCTGAATAGGGACCACCTGGAGAGCATCCGGTCAGCACATGGCTGACCGGCAATCTCAGAATCTTTCTCACTGGCCGCGATTCACTCCGCCAGAACACTATTTTTGATCGCTTTACGCTGCGCGTCTTGGGTAGTGGCCACCCATCTGAGCCGTTAAGGCCGACTCATCGCTGCCTTCGAATCTGGGCCGGTGGTTATCCGGCAGGTCTGGTGCGGTGTGACTAAAGAGCTGGTCGATCCGCTGGGCCTGTTGAGTGGCTGATACGTGTCGATGAGCAAACAATACGCATACGTATTAATTTGGTCAATGCGTTGGCGTATTATTTTTTGCGCGCCCAGAAAAAAACGCTCAGTGGAGGGTTGGGCCAGATCGGGAAAGTTGTCTTCAGGGTGGGTTCAACTGACGGCTAAGGGGCGCTGATCGCTGAGGCAGGGCGGAAGCCTACCAAGGAAAGATCTCGTCAGCGGCGCCGGCCATGAGCGCGATAACGACTGGCAGTGCGAACATTCCGACCAACAAGGCTGTGGATTCAGTCCATGAACACTGGATAGGGAGTGAAAAAGACCGTCCGGTGGGGAGCACGGAAGCCAATCTCGCTCTGATACAATCGATAAACTCGGATTTTGGAGCTGGACATGAAACGGATGATCGCCTTATTGACGGCGGGCCTTGCTTTAGGTGGATGCGCGGGCTCGGTATGGAAAGCCACTGGCAGCACCGACGAATTCACAGACAAGAGCACCATGATAGTGACGACCGGTGACTTTTCTGCGGGTAGCAGCATCATCACGAGCACGCTGAAATTCTATCCAGTTGTGCGAAAGGAGGGCGGCCAAGTCTATGTAGGTGTGATGTCTGGCGGCCGGTTTAAGATCCCTGTAGGTACAGTGCAACTGCGGATCGATCAGAACGAAGCCTGGACTATCACGCCGCAGGAGACGCCAGTCAGTCTAATGCCCGCTGCGCCGCAGTACTTGCTGAACCTGCTACCGGAGCAGGCGGCCATCGTCAAAAATGCACAAGAGCAGGCCATGATCAACGCCGCCCAGATGATGAGCCCATACACGATTACGGGCGGCGATAAGGCCAAGAAGATTCTCAGGCAGATGCTTGCGGGAAAAGTTCTCAAATACCGGACCGTAGGCGTTAACCAGGCGGCCTCGACAACTGGCGAGGTTGCGCTCGATCCATCTCTGGCCGAATCCCTAAGGCTGGCCGGCATAGACGCTGCGTCGTTGTAGTGATTAAACGAGGCTGCTCATTGAGGAGCGGTTTAGATTAAAAAAGGGTGGGGCTTGAACGAAAAAGCCCGGCGCTTGGCCGGGCGATTCATGCACCTCACACTCGGCCGGTCTTCAGCTAGCTTGAATGTAAGCCGAGAAGAACGGCTGCCAGACAGATGCAAAAAAAGCCCTGTGCCGGGATAAAGGTAGGGGCCTAATGCTTCTACGATTTGCTTTCAAGGCGTTTAAGCAACGCTGCCTTCGCTTTACGCTCGGTGCTTCTATTGGTGATTTTCACTTCAAAGTTGTTTGTTTCAATTGTTTCCATCAATACGATGATAGATGTGGATATTGCAAAGCCTAGAAAAGCTCCCGCCACCCTTAGAGTAAACAGCGCAGTAATTGCACCATCAGGAATAGATGACGCGAAAAATAAGATGCCAATAGATGCTGCTGAGATGAAATAAATGAAAATAAGTAATAGGATTCTCAGTGTTTTAGCTTTTATGATGCTGCCGATCCTTCTTTTCTCGTCCCTGTTTAGGCCTTTTAACTTTTTTATATCTATTAGCTTAAATATTAAAGTTGTGGAAAGAGTTATAGGTGCTAGAAATATTGCCATTATGGTTATCGGCATTACTGGTTTGTCTATGGGCACTAACGGGGCTAAAAGCCCCAGCGCATAACCTCCAAGCACGCATAATAATATGGTGCAAGAAAAGCCCCATATCATCATGCCGTCTTGTCGGTTGCTGTTTCTCACTCTGCACTCTCTGTGGTTGCGTCTATTTCGGTAGTTGATATTTTTGATATCAGCCAAGTATGCATTTCATGAAAAAGTACACTTTCGTCTATCAGGCCATTCTCTAGGAACTTTACGCTTATGTTACCAGAAAGTTTTAGCTCGTCGCCTCTAATTTTCCCACCCCCCTGGAGATTGATTACGACGTCTGATTCAGGACTGTGGCGAAGGGATGTAGCTACCGAATCTATGATTTTTTGCCCGGCTTTGCTGGTTTTACGTAGGTAGGTAATCTCCAATGCTACGTGGATGTTTGCTTCGTCTAGGGAGTCTTCCAGATCAAGCTTCTCCAGAAATCCGGACGGAAGGGCAGCCCTTATCAACGATGCAGCCATTCCATGGGGAACGAATCTAACCTTGTTCGCGTGAGTTACCTCCTGATTAGGTGCGTACGTCGCCTCCTTTTTTGGGGTGGATGGGTCTGTATAAACCTCGGTTGTAAGCGGGGCCCCGATTTGAATGCTTTTTACCGGCTTGATCTCCATTTTTTTATAAACAGATTCTGCCGGCTTATCTCTTAGAATGAGCATTGAGTTTGGCGAGACGGCCGAAGAGCAAGTACCTAGAAGCCAAGATAAGTGAGCTTCCAGCTCTCTGCTCTTGAGGGCAGAGGACTGCATGATTATCATGTGATTGTCCAAAACACCAAAATACAGTATCGATTCTATAAATTCGCGCCGCTTTTTGGCGGAAGCTTCTTTTTCCAGCTTAGTAGTGCCTTGTTTCTCATCATCGATTTCCGGGATTTTTTCGGAGGATAGCGAACTTATTGAGTAAAATTCTGCCTCGTCATCAACGGTAATAAAAGTTTGTTTTTTACCTGATTCTAAGATAACAAGCTGACCAAAAGACATGCCGTTGTGTTTTTTAAATTTATTGATGAATATAACAGCGCTGTCGTCATCGTTTATTTTCTGCTGACGCTGACTAGGCTTAGCTATTTTGCTTGAAGAGCTAAGCGCTAGATCAAGAAGTGCTTGGATATTAGGCTCGCCACTTATGAATACGCTTTTATAATGGATAGCTTTAGATTTTGAAGTGCTTTTCATTTTGTAGGCTTCCGTTTCCTATTAATTGATATCCTGATTATTTGAGTTGTTACATTTTTTTTAAACCTTCACCCTGGCGATCAGCCCAGCCTTTACCTCATCCGCATACCCAGCCAGCTTGTCCTCGCCAGCATGGGACCCAGTGATTATCTTGAAGATGGCCTGAGCGTCAGGCTCATTGCCTACAAGGCTCAACCGCTCAGCGATCTGCATCAACTCTACCGACCATTTGAGGTTGGAGGCGAGGCCCTGCATGTCGCGTGCGAGTTCTTGATTCGGTTTTGTCAGCCCCATGTGATGCTCCTACAAATTCCCTCCGCCAGGTTGTTTACCATCATGCAAACTTCATCAGCGACCTAACCACCACCCCAATGATCCTGCAGTCGTCCGCGCATTGCACCGTGGGGTAGGCCGGGTTAAGGGGCTTCAAGAATCTGATGCCGCCATCTTCCACAAGCTTCTTGAAGGTCGCCTCATTGCTACCGGCTAGCTTCGCGATCACCAGCTTGCCTGGGCGCACGTCTGCGCGGGTGTCCACAAGGATCTGCGAGCCCTCTGGAATCGAAGGGGCAGTAGATGCCGTCATCGAGTCTCCTTTGACCTCCAGCCAGAATGCCGGGCCCTTGGCCTTGTATTCAGAAGCCTCGTAGTCGTCATAAGCTCCGGGCGCAAAAGGCTCAACCGCTTCCGACCACCCACCGGCCGTGACCCAGCTCACTACAGGGTAGCTGTACATGCGCGGTGGCTGGTCAACGTGAGCGACATTGGACTGCTCTGCTGATTCTGACGCCGGTCGCGGCCCGCCGTCCCATAGCCATTTGCTCGGAACACGCAAAACCTTCGCAATCCTCTCGATGTTTTCACGCTTAGGGGATTTTGATTCGCCAGTAATTATCCTGTGGATAGTCGGCTGCGTCACGCCAGCCTGACGCGCCAGCTCTCCCTCGCTCCAGCCGCGAGCATTCATCTCCGAGAAGACTCGGTCCCCGATATGCATTTTTCACCAATAAGAAAACGTATTACGGGAGTGTATTGCCTGTACCAATACGTACGCGTATTATTGACTCAATGCGTCGCCGAATTGGAGGCACCTATGACGATTCAACAGATGCTTACCGGCTTGTTCGCCATGGGTTTTTCCCAGAAAGCGATCGCCGAAAAAGCTGAGACCACTCAGCCAACTATTCACCGGGCCAGTAAGGGTGCCGGGGTTCGCTACGAGACAGGGAAAGCTATTGAGACCCTGTACGAAGAAGCCATTCAGAAATCAGCCGCTTAAACCCTTTCATCAGCTACGCGCCCTTGGCCTAAATGACTGATGAGATGTCGTTGGTCCGCCGCTTCAATGAACAAATATTGCCCTGCATCAACGCCAGGCACTACGGAAACAGAATCGAGGTTTTACGAATGGAAAATTTCTTGCGGTCCTGCCAGAGCGCCGTCCTCGAAAACGAGGCCAAAAGCTTGGCGGCGAAAATGGGGGTTGCTCACGTGAGCCTGCTCCAGCGCGCGAACCCGGACAACGATGCTCACCACCTGACCATTGAGCACCTATTCGGGATTCTGCTGCACGCGAATGATCTGCGACCGCTGAAGGCCCTTGCTGACGAGTTCGGCTGCGATGTCGTTGCACGCCTGCGGCCAGCGCCTAAACCACTGCTTGCGGCCTTGGCGCATCTCGCCGCCGAGTCCGGCGACGTTAAGCGCCTGATCTATGACGCCACCGTCGACAACCATATCAGCCAGCACGAGAAAGCGCAGGGCGACAAGGCCATTCAGGAGGCGATCGACGCGCTCCAGGTGCTTCGCGAATCGCTGAAGGCTGCCTGATGAACCGGACCAAGACGGTCGGGAAGTCCTGATATGCAATACACCGTCACAATAAATCAGGTGAAAGCGCTGGAGTGGGGGCTGAATTCTCAGCAGGCCCTTCTGTTCGCGTTCGTCTATGGATGCCCGAGCTGGACCAAGCCAGTCAAGACCGATAGCGGGATTTACTTCGCGTTGAGCAAGGCAAAGATCATTGAGGAGCTTCCGCTGCTTACTGACAAGCCTGATACCGCGTATCGCATGTTGAAAGCGTTGGAAGAGGCCGGTTTGATCGAGCTTTCTAGCACGTCAAACATCACGCTTTTTCGTCTGACAGCGAAGGCCGTCGAGTGGAATCAGAAACTCGATGGGTCGGAAAAATATCCGACCCTACCAGACGGCAAGGCTCGGAAAAAAATCCGAGCTACCTCGGAGAAAAATCCGATCAAGGTCGGAAAAAAATCCGGGCAAGGGTCGGAAAAATCTCCGACAAATCAGGATACAAGTAATCAGGATACCAATCAGGGTACAAGTCAGAGTTTGCAGGACGCTCCGGACGAGCCGGTTCAGTCCCGACACATGACTTCGGTTGATGGGCTCACGGAGGCACCCCGGGTTGAGATTCCCGCCGACATGCCGGGACCGAAAGATCGAACCTGCAAAACGTTCAAGGTCTGGGCGAATTATGCGATGGCCTATCGCAAACGCTACAGCGCCTGGCCTGTTTGGAACGCCAAGGTCGGCGGTCAGCTAGGTCAGCTGGTCGACCGTCTCGGCGCCGACGTCGCGCATCACGTCGCTGCCCACTTCCTGAAAACCAGCGATGCCGCCGTTCTGCGCAAATGTCACAGCCTAAACGAGCTGCTGGCCAACGCGGAGAGCTATCACACCCAGTGGGTAACCGGTCAGCGCGTCAACGGCACAACCGCACGCCAGATGGAAAGAACCGAGGCGAACCTGTCCGCAGCCGAGCAGGCCTTCCAAACGGTTCTCGCCAAACGCCAAGCAGGTGACCGCAATGAATACCTCTGAGATGAACGACCAGCAGGTTGCCGGGCTAGCGGCCGCTATTTGCGCAACAGCCGAGGCCATGGGGCAGGAAATGAATCCAGGCACCGCCGCGATGATGGCGGAAGACCTTTGCGCTTACTCGGTGCCGGTGGTGAAAGCCGCGCTCAAGGCCTGCCGTTTCGAGGTGAAGGGAAAGCTGGCAATGGCTGACATCCTCCAGCGCGTGCAGTCCTCTGACGGTCGCCCAGGCAAGGACGAGGCTTGGGCCATCGCGCTGACGACCAATGACGAATTCGAAACCGTGGTGCTGACCGACGAAATCCAACTGGCCCTCGCCGCGGCAAAGCCGGTTCTTAACGCCGGCGACCAGATTGGTGCCCGCATGGCCTTCATGAGTGCGTACGAGCGTTTCGTAAAGCTGGCCCGTGATCAAGCCAAGTCGGTTAGCTGGCACGTCTCTGTAGGTTTCGACGCCAACCGCCGAGTCGAGGCCATCACCTCCGCCGTGCAGATGCAGCGCATTCCGCAAGAACGAGGACAGTTGTATCTGGCGGATCTCAATGTGGCGCCCATCACGCAGGACGGCGAGGCCATTGCTGGACTGCTTACCGGACAGGTCACCAACCCAAGCCCAGATGTGCGCGAAAAACTCCAGGCCGTGAAAGACAGCATGCACGAGATGAGAGCTGCCTCCGCCGAACGCAAGAACGAGCTGAAGATCAAGGCCGCCAATGCCTTGGCCAATCGCCTAGCGCTGCTCCAGCAGCAGGCTGAAGAACTGGAATTGAGGAGGGCGGGGCAATGATCAACGACAAGGTGCGAGAACAATTTGAGGCGTGGGCACTGTCTTGCAACCAGATGATCGACAAGGCGAACGGCGTCTACCTGGTGCGCTCGGTCGATTGCCTATGGGTGGCATGGCGGGCTTCCCGCGAGGCGCTGGTGATTGATCTGCCTGACGCATGGCATCAAGACCGGCAACGTCTCATGGACGCGGATGAGGTTTCGGAAACCATCCAAGCTGCAGGCTTGAGGATTCAGCCATGACCGACAAGATCAGTGTCAACTGTCAGTCCAAGCTCACCGAAGCCGTCACGCGCATGACCGCGATGTTCCGCGAGAAGAAGTTCGTCGTCGTGTCGCTGCGCCCGGGCAAGGACCGCACGCTCGACCAGAACGCATTGTGGTTCGCGTTCTACAAGCGCATCTCCGAAATGACCCAGATCGGCGACGCCAGTGAGGCCCGCAAGTACTGCAAGCTGCACCACGGCGTCCAGATCCTGATCAACGAGGACGAGGATTACCGCGCAGCATGGCACCGGACCACCAGGCACCTGACCTACGAGGAAAAGCTCGGACTGATGGGCGACAGCAAGTTGCTCGGGCCGGACGGATTTCCGGTCACCAGCATGTTCAATCGCGCCCAGGGTGTGGCGTACACGGACCGCATCCTGACTGAGTTCTCGGCGCTGGGCGTCTTCTTCGGCGATCTGATCGGCGAGGTGGCGGCATGAATCATCAATTCAAGTCTGGCGACCTGGCGGTGATCGTTGGGTCTAGCAAGGGTATTTCTCCAAATATTGGAATGGCTGTGGAGTTAGTGCAGAAGCGGGCTACGAACGAGGCTTTCGGTCTTGCAGATGGCAGGCGGTTTTTAAATCGAGGCACGGAGAGCTGGTTGGTACAGGCCTCCGGACTGTCCGCAAATCTCCATACCGGGGGCTGGCTAGATGTTGGCGGCGTAGCCCTGGTTGAGGAGCGTCACTTAATACCCCTGCGCGGCGACTTCGCCCCTGAGCAGCAGAAATCCAAGGAGGCCGAGCCATGCGCATGAGCCTCCAAGCCAAAACCCCCAAGGCGAAGAAATGCCGCGTACCTGAGTGCGGGGCCTCATTTGTCCCGCAGAAACTCGGGCAGGCGGTATGCAGTCCGGCCTGCGCGATCGTGGACGCACCGAGGAATCAGGCCAAGGCCCACAAGGCGCTGGCTCAGTTCGAGCGCCGGGAAATCAAGATTCGCAAAGAGGCCCTGAAAAGTCGTTCAGAGCACATGAAGGACACCCAGCAGGCGTTCAACGAGTGGGTTCGTCACCGCGACGCTGCGCTGCCTTGCGTGAGCTGTAGTCGGCACCACGAAGGGAAGTATGACGCTGGGCATTACCGGACTGTCGGGAGCAACCCTGCGCTGCGCTTTGAGCCGATGAACTGCCACAAGCAATGCGTGCCCTGTAATCAACACAAGTCCGGAAATGTCGTGGAGTATCGGCTCGAGCTGGTGCGTCGCATCGGCATAGTTAATGTGGAATGGCTCGAAGGCCCTCATGAGCCCCAGAAATACACTATCGAAGAATTGAAAGCCCTGACAGGCAAGTACCGGGCACTGACAAGAGAATTGAAAAGGGCAGCAGCATGAAAATCCACTCAGCACGTCAGGCGTGGCATGACTGCACCTATATTCCAGCTCCTGGTCAGTCCTCTGACGTCGTTCAGCTCGGCGTGGTAGTGCAGGGTACGGAGCGAGGTCCAACGGCCAACCATGCGATGCACAGCACACTGGCCGGGCATATCCAGTCGGCTATCGCCAAGCTGCACCCGCAGGTACGTGTGTTCGGGGAATACATGTACGCCGCCAACCGTGACGACGACATCAACGAGGCGGCAGAGGGCGTGGTGTTCGGTATGGTCATGTCGAAGTCCAAGCGCATGACGGCCGGCAAGCGTGAGAAGCTGCAGTACGTGGTGAAGGGCGTGATGCGCCGATATCGCTACATGCATCAGGGCGGCCAGTCGGCCAATGAAGATCCGCTGATTAAGCCTGAAGCGTTTCGATCGTGGCTGATGGGTGAGTTCGGGGTGAAGCTGGAATCTTGTAACTGGGATCGGGATTGGGAGTGCTTCGTGCGCCTTTCCTTCGAATGCTGTGAGGACGTGGACCGGATGGCGTTGAGTCCGGTTGGAGCGGTCATTTATAAGATGAGAGAAGCCGCTTGACTTCCCGTGCGGCTGAGGGCATCATTTTGCCATATTGAGTATTTTGCCTACGGCAATTAAAGCATAGTATCTAGAAGGCCCGACCTTGTTGTCGGGCTTTTTTATGGACGATTGAATCGCGAGCTTTAATAAAATAGGAATAAGCTAGGGATAGATTCCGTCGCTGAAGCTATGATTATCGCCATTACAATTAAAGTAACGGTGCCGAGAGCAATTAGGCTGAGTCTAAACATAATCGGCCAAGCAGGTTTTTCCTTAAAGCTAAAACACAGCCAGACGATAGCGAGCGTTGTAAAACCGCTCGCAACCAACATTCCGCTGGTGTTTATTATTTGTCGGATTTCGTAGCTAATGCCGAGGTTTTCCATAGGCGCTTGGAATTCCTTTAGCCCCACTGCAAGCGCTGCACAAAGCGCTAAATTCTTAACGCCATCGAACAGGGTTTTGATGTCATCAAGACCGGATTTGTTTCGGTTTTCCATCCCTCACCCCTAAATTTAGTTAAATACTTGTTCGTGATATTCCTCATATTATTGGTCTATGTCACTGGCTAGTACAGTAAAGATGTTTTGGTGGTTGAGCGCGGCGTTAGATATCAGCATGCATTCTGAGGCTCACCGTTCTGGCGAGTTTTTCATTACTGGAGAAAAAATGGACCCAACCGACCTCGGCCCAGGCACAGCTACCTGGCTGGGCGGTACGGGCACGATCCTACTTGGTGGCTTCCTGTGGTTGAGGAAATTCCTCTCCAAGGATGCAGCCGACCGCGCGATGGACAATGCCGACATCGGCACCGTCCGCCGGCTGAACGAACTGCTCGACTCTGAACGTGTGGCGCGCAAAGAAGCCGAGACCCGCGCTGACCAGTTCGCCAAAGAGCGCAATGAACTCGCTGCTGCCGTCGGCCGCATGGAAGGGAAGATCGAAGCCCTGACCAGCCACATCGTGCAGCTCACCGACAAGGTCACCAGCCAGAGCGCTGAAATCGCTCGTCTGCGTGCGCAGCTCGGAGGAAACAACTGATGGATAGATGCGCAATCAATTTCGTCGCCCGCCACTGGTGGAGAAGAGTAGAAGTTTGGTTGATGGCTATCCTGCTGATAGCGGGAGGCGCAATGCTCGGCTTTCAGGTTGCCCAGTGGCAGCTCGCAAGCTGGTACAGCGTGCAGCTTGCCGAAGCCCGCCGTGGTTATGACGAGGCCACCATTCAGCGCGACATGCGCCTCAACAAACTTGCCAAGTCCGCGACTGAAGCAGCTGTGAAGGTTGAGGGCGCAGCGGGGAAGGCGACACAGGCCGCAGAGACCGCAGGGAAGGCTGCCGATAAAGTTCATGAGGCGCTGGAGCGGCAAACGCCGTAGCGCACCATAAGCCCAAGCGCTGACATTTGTTGGTTCAGAATCAATTTAAGGTTTGGCGGTGTTCTTTAACGGCAAGGTTTGGAAACCCGATTGGCCTTGCGCCCAATCGGGTCTGAAGCTTCACCGATAGCTATTGAAAAGGCATGGCACCAGTGGTTGGCCTACAGCCGAGCATTCACTACCTTTGTTGTATAGAGGCTGCATCAAGGACCCCATGACGAAGCCAAATACGATGGCCACTACTAAGTAGGCTTTGGCTCGTTCCTTCGGTTTATCAGTGTTGTCCATCCAAGCCCCGAGGGTTCGTAGCTGGCGGCCAGCGAGGTAGAGGAGGCAAAAAGCCAGAGGAAGGGCAAAGCTCAAGATTCCGATTTCAAAGCCTGGTTTCATGTTCAGATCCTCATATTTGGATCCAATCTTATAAACAATCTGTTCTTCTCTTTCAACCCGATCTCCGCGAAGCGCTCATCCGCAAGTGCCGTTGCCGGGGCATATTGGCGCGCGGCACATTGGAGTAGTACATGACGACCATAGCGTACAAAGACGGCGTGATCGCCTATGACTCCCGCCAGACCAGAGGCGGAGCAATCGTTTCCGATGATTGCCTGAAGTGCGAGATCGTAAACGGCGTGAGCTTCTTCTTGTCTGGATGCGTGTGCGATGAGCAGGCACTGATCGCGGCCTACTTCGGCACCCCTTCAAAAGATCCCGTGGAGTGCTCAGGTTTCGTCGCAGATAACGGCAAACTCATGATGGTCGGGCATGACGACAAGACAGGTATCTGGAAGCAGCCGCTCGATCCGGCTAACGCTGACGCTATTGGGAGCGGATCTGCCTACGCCTTGGCAGCAATGGATATGGGGGCTAGCGCAGATGAGGCGGTCCGCGCCGCGATGAAGCGTGACATCTACACGGGCGGGACCGCTCGGACGATGGTCATTCGCGAAGAGGGTGTGCCGCAGGTTTAGTGCGGCACGGGCTGACGGTTAATCACGGTCGCTTAAGTGCGTCTATGAGACCGAATATACCGCTTGGCTGCTCGTTCATACGGGTGTCGGAGAGCGGTTCAAATATAACCTGCGCGCTGACTATTATCTGATCGTTGAGTGTGAGCTTACAAAAGGTCTCGCGCGCTGCATCGGTAGATGCTTGTTGCAGTGGATCGCATTTGAGAAAGCCAAAATGATCATTGATGCGCACCTTTGCTCCTTGAATCGCATCGCTGAGTTGAAACTTGGCGGGCATTCGATTGCCAATCCCGGCCCATATCTGGGGTTGATCGTCAAAGGAAAAACCTGAATGGGACCTAGCGCACAAATTCACGCTGGTGCGCTTCCCGTCAATGATCTGAGCGTCGGTGTAGCAAACATAGTGCCTTGTCACGACGTCCACCTTTCCGGGGCCATAGTTCGTCTTGGTCTCCTGTGGGTATGAGGCACACCCGCTGAGTAACAGAGATGCTAGTGCCGTAACTATGGTGAGGCGGGTGCTTGCGAGCGACATTGGGCAGCTACCTTGCTGTAAAAAATTGGCATTAATACCGGCTAATAGCCATCATTTCAAGCTTTAGGTGATTTATGGGAAGGCCATATCCGCCATCTTCTCTTCTTGAGCTGTCGGATCTATCCGGCTTCGGTATACGCCTGACTCCTGCGCCCGAGGTGTGGAACTGGCTCCAGTCCGAAATCCTCGCTGATACAGGCAGCATCCACAACGAAGAACACGCCCATCTGATCGATGCTGACATCTGCGTCATGTGGGCGTCATCTGCATTCACGAAGCAGGGTCGCACAGTACTGGGCCAGGCTGAACAGGTCGCCTTCCGAGCAGGCGGGTGGCAGAAGGCACGGATGGAGCAACAGATGCGTGACTGGTTCGGCTACGTACCGGGCTACATCATCACCCTGGCCGCAGATTACTGCTCGCAATGTCCGGACGATGACTTCTGCGCACTGGTCGAGCATGAGCTGTACCACATCACCCAGGCGACCGATCAGTACGGCGCACCCAAGTTTACCCAGGACGGGTTACCCAAGCTTGAGATGCGTGGCCACGACGTCGAAGAGTTCGTCGGTGTGGTCCGTCGCTATGGGGCAAGCCCGGACGTCCAGCTGCTGGTCGATGCTGCAAACAAGCCCGCTGAGGTGGGCAAACTCAACATATCGAGGGCCTGCGGAACCTGTCTGCTCAAGTCGGCCTGAAATTTGACAGGCATTAGACGGAATCCAACCTATGGCAGCCCTGAAGCATGAGGTGAAGAGCTTCATCGTTCAGGCGTTGGCTTGCTTCGACACTCCCTCGCAAGTCGTAGAGCAGGTCAAACAAGAATTCAGTATTGAGATATCCCGCCAGCAGTGTGAGTCGCACGACCCAACAAAGCGCGCCGGCGTGAACCTTGCGGCCAGATGGGTGACGCTGTTCCATGACACCCGTAAGCGTTTCCGTGAGGACACAGCAGAGATTCCGATCGCCAACCGCGCTTATCGGCTTCGCGCCCTCGGTAGGATCGTTGAGAAAGCAGAGGGCATGCGTAACCTGGCGCTGGCCCTCCAGGTGCTGGAACAGGCTGCCAAAGAATCCGGCGATATGTACGTCAACCGACATCGCAAGGACGAGGCGGGCGACGAACCGGCGATTCCGACTCGCATCCAGGTCGACGTAGTGGATGCGAGGAAGCCTGATGCCCAGCCTTAATGTCCCGCAATCGAAATTCCTGCTGCTGCCCCACAAGTTCCGTGCATTCGTTGCCGGGTTCGGCTCTGGAAAGACCTGGGTCGGTTGCTCGGCGCTGAGCAAGCACTTCATGGAGTGGCCAGGCGTCAACGCCGGTTACTTCGCACCGACGTACCCTCAGATCCGCGACATCTTCTATCCGACGATGGAAGAGGTGGCTTACGAGTGGGGCCTGAAGACAAAGATCAACCAGGCGAACCATGAGGTTCATATCTACACAGGTCGGCAGTATCGCGGCACGGTGATTTGCCGGTCGATGGAGAAGCCTCAGACCATCGTTGGCTTCAAGGTCGGGCACGCTCTGGTCGATGAGCTGGACGTTCTGACCTCGATCAAGGCGCAGCAGGCATGGCGCAAGATCATTGCCCGGATGCGTTACAACTTGCCCGGCCTGAAGAACGGCGTGGATGTCACCACAACGCCGGAAGGCTTCAAGTTCGTGTTCCTGCAGTTCGTGAAGCAGTTGCGCGACAAGCCAGCGCTCAAGGATATGTATGGCCTCATCCAGGCCAGTACCTTTGATAACGAACTGAACCTGCCGGACGACTACATACCATCGCTGATGGAGTCGTATCCCGAGCAACTGATCAGGGCGTACCTGAACGGTCAATTCGTCAACCTGACTTCCGGGTCGATCTACCACGCTTATGACCGCAAGCTTAACCAGTGTTTCGACACGGTGCAGCCGGGCGAACCTTTGTTCATCGGCATGGACTTCAACGTGGGCAAGATGGCTGCGATTACCCATGTGAAACGGGACAAGGGGCTGCCTCGCGCCGTGGACGAACTCATGGACGGGTACGACACGCCCGACATGATCCGACGCATCAAGGAACGCTACTGGCGCCACGACGGCGACAAGTACATCAAGACCTGTGAAATCCGAATCTACCCAGACGCATCCGGCGACTCGCGCAAGTCAGTCAACGCCAGCGTTACAGATATCGCCATGCTCAAGCAGGCAAACTTTACGGTGATCGCCCCAGCTGCGAACCCGCCGGTGAAGGACCGCATCAACGCGATGAATGCCATGTTCAGCAACGCCCGAGGCGAGCGGCGCTATCTCGTGAATCCGTTCACCTGTCCCGCATATGCGGATGGACTGGAGCAGCAAATCTGGGCAGCCAACGGCGAGCCGGACAAGTCTCAAGGCAACGACCACGCGAACGACGCGGGCGGTTATTTCATTCACAAAGAATTCCCGATCGTTAAACCGGTCGCCTCTCTCAATCTGGGATACGCCCGATGACCAACGACGTTTCGTTCAAGCGGCCTGAATACATCGAGGCGCTGGATCGCTGGCTGACTGTGCGCGACGTCTGCGCTGGCCAGCACCGTGTCGTCGACCGGTTGCCTTACATCAATCGGCACGACAAATCAGAAGAGAACGTCGAGCGCAACAAGTCGTACCGTGAGCGCGCAGTATTCAAGAACGCCACGGGCCACACCCGAAACGGTCTGATCGGCTTGGCTTTTCACAAAGACCCAACGCTGACCGTGCCTGCAAAGCTCGTATACCTCCAGGACAATGCCAATGGCGCAGGCGTCAGCATCTACCAGCAGTCTCAGGGCTCGCTTGAGCGCGTGCTGGAGACTGGGCGGCACGGCCTGTTCGTGGACTTTCACGAGGACGGCGGCATTGGCGGGCACTCAGTCATCCTGACGTACGCCGCCGAGGACATCATCAACTGGCGTACGGGAATGGTTGAAGGGCACAACGTCCTCACCATGGTCATCCTGCGTGAGATGAATGAGGAAGCCGACGGCTTTGGACTGAAATGCACCGAGCAGTTCCGGGAACTGGCGCTGGGCGACGACGGACTGTACGTCTGCCGGGTCTGGCGTCGAAAAGGCCCGCGCGGTGGTGGCCCTCTGGAAGTGGTCGAAGAGTACGAGCCAAAAGGGAAGGGCGGACGGCTGAAAGAAATCCCGTTCACCTTCATCGGCGCCCAAAACAACGACCCGAGTATCGACGAGTCACCGCTGTACGACATTGCCATGATCAACCTCGGGCATTACCGGAACAGCGCCGACTACGAGGACAGCGTGTTCTGGTGTGGTCAGGCTCAACCGTGGATCAGCGGGGTGGACGAGCAGTGGCTTGAAATGGCGCGCAGAGAGGGCGTTTACGTCGGCTCTCGGGCGCCTATTCCGGTTCCAGCCGGTGAGACGTTCGGCTTTGCCCAGCCTCAGCCCAATACGCTGGTAAAAGAGGCGATGGCCGACAAGAACCAGATGATGATTGATCTGGGCGCGCGGATGGTTGTTGCATCGCTTACCGCCAAGACTGCCACGGAGTCGCGTGGCGACCAGTCAGCATCGACTTCAGTGCTCGCGATCTGTGTCGCGAACATCAACGAGGCCTACACCCGTGCCTTGGGCTGGTGCGCTCAGTTCCTCGGCGTTACCGGGAAGACGGCCTACCAGGTCAATCAGGAATTCGTCGAACTCAGCGCTGATCCGCAGATGATCACGGCCCTTGTCGGGCTATGGCAGAGCGGCGGCTTTGCGAAGGCTGACCTGCGTGGCTACCTGCGCAAGCTCGGGCTGATCGCTCCGGAGCGAACAGACCAGCAGATTGACAGCGAGCTCCAAGAGCAGACCGACAACCTCGGCCTGGATGACGACGAGGGCTTAAATGATGGCCGTCAACCAAGCGGTACTTGATGCCACGATCAGGCATTCAGTGTTTCTGGAGCAGTTGAAAGCAGGAGAAGTCGAGAAATTCGCGCCGTTCTTGAAAGAAATCGACCGGGCGGTGCGCGAGCAGCTCACCAGAGCAGACCTGACTGAGTACAACATCCAGCGACTGAACAAGCTGCTGGACGAGGTTGACAGTCTGTTGCTCGGCATCTTTGATCGGTACACCGACACGCTGAACCTCGACCTGATCGACTTGGCCAGCTATGAGGCGCAGTTCGAGGCGACCGCTTTGAACCGGTCGGCGCCGGTGGGCGTAACTTTCGACGCAGTGATTCCCCCATCACGTGCCATCCGGTCGGCAGTGCTTAACAACCCGCTGAGCGTGCGTGGCACCGGTACCGGCGGCGGCAAACTGCTCAAGCCGTTCATAAAGGATTGGGCGTCAACGGAACGGGAGAGAGTCAACGGTGCAATACGCCAAGGCTTCTTCGAGGGGCAAACAAATTTCCAGATCATCCGCAAGATCCGCGGCACCAAGACGGCAGGCTACAGCGACGGGATTCTCGCAACGACTAAGCGCAATGCGAGTGCGGTCGTGCACACGGCTGTGCAGCACGTCGCCTCACAGGCGCGGATGGAGACCATCAAGGCCAACCCTGATGTCGTCGCCGAGATAGAGATCATCGCCACGCTCGACAGCAAAACGACTCAGACCTGTCGGTCCATGGACAAACGTCGCTTTCCGGTCGACTCCGGCCCACGACCACCGTTTCACATCAGGTGCCGGACGACATTCGTACCCGTGACCAAATGGACCAGGCTACTCAGCAAGGACGGCACACGCGCCTCGGTAGGGCCGAATGGCGGAGGCCAGGTCGCTGCCGATCTCAGCTATTACGACTGGCTCAAGCTCCAACCTTCGGCGTTTCAGGACCAGGCGCTTGGCCCGACCCGCGCCAAGCTGTTCCGTGATGGTGGGCTGACGCTTGAGCGCTTCTCTGAGCTGCAGCTCGACCGCAATTTCAATCCGCTGACGTTGGAACAAATGAAAAAGCTCGAGCCGCTAGCCTTCGAGCGAGCTGGAGTATGATTCATAGAAATCTATACGCAAAAGGATGTGCAGGGTGTTGAGTTTTATTCCTGAAGCTGAAAGAAGCGAGCTCTCTGAGTTACTGGTTATTGCGTTTTACCCAAGTTGGTCGGACAACGTAGGTGAGAAACTGGCTATTCGCAGACGAGCAATCAGCTGGATACGATCCTACCGTAAAGGAGGTTCTATCGAGCACTCAGCGGCAATCAACCTTGTACTGGACTGCGTCCTCACTCATAGCTGGCTAAAGAAAGAAGTTCGCAATTATTCCGTAGGCATAGCGGATAAAGAGAGCTCGTCGTCGGTGGTCGATCAGTCCAGGAAAGATCTTCTGTGTCTCACTGATCAGATCTACCAATTCGCGACTAGCGATGAGGGGCTGTGCAGCTTGAGGATGGTTCGGTACTAAGTAGTTACAACCAATCAACCCGCTTCGGCGGGTTTTTTTATGCCTGCAAAGCGGGCGAACAAACCCAAGGGGTGCATCACCGTGGCAGAAGAAAACGAAATCGACCTGGAAAACCCGGCAATCAAGGCCGCTATCGCGTCTGCCGTTGAAGCATCCGTTTCGGGTCTGAAAACCAAAAACACCGAGTTGCTCGGTAAGTTGAAGGATACCTCTACCAAGCTGACTCAGTTCGAAACCCAATTCGAAGGCATCGACATCGACGCCGTTAAAGGACTGTTGAGCCGCGCCGGTCAGGACGAGGAAACCAAGCTTCTGACTGAGGGCAAGGTGGATGAAGTGTTCAACAAGCGCACCGAGCGCCTGCGCGGGGACTACGACAAGCAGCTCAAGGCCGTCACCGAGCGCGCATCGAAAGCCGAGGCATTCGCCGCGAAGTTTCAAGGCAAGGTGTTGGGCGATTCGGTGCGCGGTGCCGCTCTGAAGGCAGGTGCCCTCCCGGAAGCGACTGACGACATCATTCTGCGCGCCAAAGGCGTGTTCTCGCTGAACGAAGAGGGCGAAGCGGTCGCCGTCGACGAGTCTGGTCAGACCATTCTCGGCAAAGACGGCAAGACCCCTCTGACTCCACTCGAATGGGCGGAATCCTTGCGCGAAAGCGCTCCTCACCTGTGGCCAAGGGCCTCGGGTACGAATGCCCCGGGCGGGGGTGGCGGCCAGGCTGCACTGAAGCGCTCCGAAATGACAGCCACGCAAAAGCGCGACTACCAGCGCAAGCACGGCCAAACCGCATACCTCAATTTGCCCAAGTAAGGGGATTCACCCATGGCAACAACTGTGAACAGCGATCTGATCATCTACAACGATGAAGCTCAGACCGCGTACCTGGAACGTGTTCAGGACAATCTGGACATCTTCAACGCGTCCTCCAATGGCGCAATCATCCTCGACAACGAACTGATCGAAGGTGACTTCCGCAAGCGTGCCTTCTACAAGCTGGCGGGTTCGCTCGATCACCGTGACGTCAACTCCGAAGCCAAAGTCGTCGCCAAGAAAATCGGCGCCGGTGAGGCCGTAGGCGTCAAGGCTCCGTGGAAGTACGGGCCGTATCAGACCACCGAAGAGGCGTTCAAGCGTCGCGGTCGCCCGGTAGATGAGTTCTCCCAGATCATCGGCCAAGACGTCGCAGACGCAACCCTGGAAGGCTTCGTCCAGTACGCCACTGCCGCGCTGCGCGCCTCCATCGGCTCCAACCCTGCGATGGTGGTCGAGGCCAACATCGAAACAGATGGCAAGAAGACGCTGACCCGTGGCATGCGCAAATTCGGCGACAAGTTCGGCCGGATCGCGCTTTGGGTCATGCACTCGTCGGCCTACTTCGACATCGTCGACGAGGCGATCACCAACAAGCTGTACGAAGAAGCGGGCGTCGTCATCTACGGCGGCCTACCGGGCACCCTCGGTAAGCCTGTGCTGGTCACTGACACGGCGCCGACTGACGTGATCTTCGGTCTGCTGCCCAGCGCCGTCACCATCACAGAATCCCAGGCACCTGGCTTCCGTTCTTACGAAGTGAACGACGAAGAAAACCTTGCGATCGGCTACCGCGCCGAAGGTGTCGTGAACATTGATGTTCTGGGCTACAGCTGGAAGGAAACTGCCGGCGGCGCGAATCCGTCGCTCGCTGCTGTCGGTTCCTCTGCCAACTGGGTCAAGCACTCTGCCAGCGACAAGGTCACTGCAGGCGTAATGATCGAACTCACTCCGGCTGCATAAGCCATCCGACAGGTGCGGTCAGAAATGGCCGCCAGGGAGAACATCATGGAACTCGTTTACAGCAACCAGCGCGGCGACTTCGATCCCAACAAGCGCTATCGCAACCCGGATCTGTTCCGGAACGTCGAACGCGGCGTGACCAAGGTCACCGTGGTTGGCGATTACCCGGAAATCGTCAATGCCTATGAGACGGTCGAGATTGACGTAGAGATCGAAACACGCAAGACGCCGGTGAAAGGCAAGGGCAAGGCCGCGGACAAAACTCCTGCAAAGCCGGGCAAAGGCCCAACCAAGCCTGAGTCCAATGGCACCCAGAAGGATGGCACCAAGGAAGAGCCGGTCTACATCCCCAAGCTGGAAGCGGACAACCAATGGATCATCATCACCCGTGACGGTGTACGATTCAGCGACTTTGCGGGTGACGAAGCCCAGGCTAAGGCCGAGGCTGATCGTCTGAACGACATCAAGGAATAACCCATGCTCATCATCGAGGACGGCACCGGCGTGGCTGCTGCTGAAAGCTACGCGACTGCTGAAGAACTGGCTCGCTACGCCCTGAAATTCGGTGCAACGATCCCGGCTGAACAGGTTGCTCAGGAGGCGCTACTGCGCCGTGCCGCCTTGGCGATGGATGGGATGACCTGGAAGGGTAGAAAGTCTTCAAGCGAGCAGGCACTTGCCTGGCCTCGCCGGGAGATCCGCCTTGATGGGGAAAACAAGCCGGAGCGTTACCTTCCGGCACGCATTCAGTACGGTCAGATGGCTCTGGCCGCAGAGATTCATGTCGACGACATTGATCCTATCGACAAGCGCAAGGGCGCGGTCACGAAGGAAAAGGTCGACGGCGTGGTGGAGCGTGAATACGCGACCATCAGCAACATGAGCAAGCGATTGCTGCCCGCTGCGCCGGATCGGCCCAGCGCCACCCAGTTCGCGGATTATCTTCTGAAGCGTGGGTTGTTTGCTGTCCGCGCATAGTGATAGCGTTGCGCCTTCACTAACGGAGATACATAAATGTCGGATGAAAGAAAACTGTTTGCTGATGAGGCTGCTGCCTGGGATCAATATGCATCTGCCGCACTGGGCGCGACAATCGCAGCAAGCCAGTCACCTGAGCAGGCTGTAGAGGTCGCAGCTGATTTGGCTGACGGACTGTTGCGCGAGCGTAAAAAAAGAACCAAAGCTGCGGGTGATTTTATATCCGGCAAGACGAAGTAAAGAAAGCCCAGCTATAGCGCTGGGCTTTTCACAATTGGAGCCACCATGGCCTTCTACGAAGATATGGCCGTGATGGCCCTCGATCTGATTACCGAATACGGCCAGGCAGTCACCATCCGCGATGCGGTGAAGGGCGGCTATAACCCGTCTACCGGCACCACAGCACCAGAGACGGTCACGGAGCGAACCGCCCAAGGCATCCTGCTCGACTTCACCGGTCAGGAGTTTCAGACCAATACCCTGATCAAGGTTGGCGACAAGAAGCTGAAAATTGCCGCAAAGGGCCTTGAGCATCCGCCGACGCTGCTCAGCAAGGTGGTGGTCCAGGGTCGCACTTGGTCGATCATTCCACCGCTGAAAGAGACCAACCCTGCGGGCACACCACTGCTCTACGAGCTGCAGGTGCGCTCATGAGCCGCGCAGGTGCTGGTCAGTCCGGCAGCTTCGCCTTCGATCTCGCCAAATTTGCCGAGCAGGCGAAGGAAGCGGTCGATGTCAGTCTTCGCGAGATCATCATCGAGATCGGCAGCAGCGTCATCCGGATGTCTCCGGTGGGCAATCCTGAGATATGGGCGGCCAATCTGGCATTTCGCGATGCGAACACCCGCGCAGCCGACGACTACGACTTCAAGGTTTCCCTGCGGAATACCGCCATCAACCTGACAGAGTCGAACTTCACGAAGTCCGGCAAGCTGAAGCGAGGCGTGAAATACGCCAAGCCGTTGACCAAGACCGAGCGTGTCCAGAACTTCAACGTCAACGGGCTCGTAGCTGGCCAGGATTACGTCGGCGGCCGATTCCGTGGTAACTGGATGTTCGGGATTGGCGCGCCAGATGGCACGACTACAGAAGAGGTCGACCCGACTGGCAGCAAATCCACGGCGCGCATCGTCAACGGTGTGCTGGAATTCCACGCCGGCGACGTCGCCTACATCACCAACAGCCTGCCATACGCCATCCCGCTGGAATTTGGGCATTCGACCCAGGCACCGGGCGGCATGGTTCGAATCACCGTGGCGCGCTCCCAGCAGATCGTTGAGGCGGCCATCAGGAATAACCAGGTATGAGCCACAAAATAATCCGCTCACTTTTCGAGCAGAGACTCACAGCGTGGGCAGGCGGGCGCAAACTAAGGATCGCTTATCAGGGTGTCAGCTTCACGCCAGAGGCAGACGAGACATATCTGGCAGCGTTCATGCTTCCGGCCGGAACCGGTACCGACACCTTGGCGGGCGATCACCGCGTCTATACCGGCGTGTTTCAGGTCAACGTTGTCACCCCAGCAGGCATTGGGACTGGCGAAGCTGAGGGCCTTGTCGACGACATTGCCGCTCTGTTCCCTGCCTATCTCAGGCTCAAGCAAGACGCATTTGAGGTGCTGTTGCTCACGCCGGTGGAGTCTGGGCCGCCGATTACCGGTGACAGCACGCTGACAGTCTCTGCCTCGTTTCAGTATCGCGCCGACACCAACTGAACAGCGCCCCGCTAGAATGGGTTTCTGCTAATACATTAACCGGAGGCCATGCCGTGGATGACCAAATAAAAGCGCGCTTACAGTGGCTGGATGAATCGGCTGATGACCATTCATGGAACAACCGTGATGAAATTGGTGCCAGCGATCGATGCATCTGCACCGCATGCGGGATGTGGTCTGCTCCCAGTGAAATCCTAAAATGGCACATGGATAAACACGCGTGCTGTCCTCATTGCGGCCTAACCGGCGTAGTTATCGGCTCGAAGTCGGGATTGCCGCTTGAGGAATACCAAAGCAACCGCATTCCTCAGTAGCGACTCTCAACTAATTCGCCCATTGGGCAAACCCAAAACCCGCCAGTGAGCGGGTTTTTTATTTCTGAAAAGAGGAAACACCAATGGCGTTCAAACTACCCAACGGCGCGGTTCTGGAGATCGGCGCGGTATTCAGTGCTGCAGCGCTGGCCTCGGCCATTTCCAATGCGAATCCCGCTGTTGTAACCGCTGCCGGTCACGCCTTCGACGATGGTGATGTTGTCGTCGTCACCTCTGGCTGGACGCGCCTGAATGACCGCGTTGCGCGTGTCACCGCCTCTGCGGCTGATTCGTTCTCTCTGGGCGGTGTTAATACGTCTAACCCAGAAGTTTATACCGCAGGCGCTGGCGTAGGATCCGTTCGGGGCGTCTCAGGTTGGGCTCAGATCTCGCAAATCACCTCGGTTGCTACCAGCGGCGGTGATCAGCAGTTCACGACCTTTGGCTTCCTGGAAGACGATGACGACCGCCAACTGCCGACCACAAAGTCCCCGACCAGCATGACTGTCACTGTCGCTGACGATCCCCTGCTGGCATACGTGCCCGTTGTCGAGGCTGCGGATGAAGACAAGCAGTCCCGTGTCGTTCGATTGAAGTTGCCGGGCGGCTCGGTCATTTACTACAACGCCTATGTTTCGATCACTTCGACCCCAGCACTCGACCGAAACAACGTCATGACCCGTGTCATCACTCTGTCGCTGGCAGCCCGCCCGACACGCTATTCGGCGGCGGTGTAACCAATGGCCAAGATCAAGATTGCTCAGAATCCAACGTTCAAAGCGCCGGTGATGGTCCCTCGCATCGGTGAGGCACCTGTGAAGGTGGAGTTCGAATTCAAGTACATGGACCGCAAGGCGCTTGCCGAAATGTTCGAGCGCTGGAACACGGCCCGCGCCGATCTGAACGCGAAGCGCATTGACGACGGCATCACCTGGCAGGAAGTGACCGCGTCTGAGATCGCGCTGCAGGTCGAGCAGATCAAAGACGTCGTGACCGGCTGGACCTTCGACGACAAGTTCACTGACGAGGCCGTTGCCGCACTGGTGACCACTTGCGTTGGCGCGCCTCAGGCTGTGATCGACGCATACCAGTCGGCCTACGACCCTGCACGCCTGGGAAACTGAAGGCGGCGGCCCGGGCGCTGTACGAGCCTGGACCGTCGGAGCAGGAGCTCGCCGCCTTTGGCATGACACTGGCTGACATTCCCGTCGAAGAGGTCGAGGTCTGGCCGGACTCATGGAAGGCATTCCGGCTGTTCGAATCGCTCTCCACTCAGTGGCGGACCGGGCCGGGCGGCGCATCCGGTCTCGACTATGCCGCAATCCCTGTCACAGCTCACATGGCCGGCATCAAGCGCAACGAACTACCTGGCATCTTTTCCGACCTCCGCACGATGGAAGTCGAAGCATTGCTCGTGATGAGCGAATCGAAATAACGGAGCGCTCATGACGACCATTGCAGAACTCGGAATCAAGGTTGATTCCGGCGATGCCGTGCAGGCCGCTACCGATCTGGACAAGCTGGCTGCTGCTGGCAGTCGTGCAGAGAAGGCAGCCGAGGGCGTCTCGTCAGGCTTTGACAAGGCCTCTACATCGGCCACAGGGCTGACTACGGCGGAAACAAAGCTCAACGAAACAACCGAGCAGGCGATGACGCGACTCACAGCGATGGCCAAGGCCTCGCTGGATTCGAGTGAGTATTACCAGCGCCTGACGACCAGCGTTACCAGCAATACTTCGGCTGTGGACGCCTCAAGCTCTTCTGTCAGCAGCCTGGCAGCGCTCCGGCGTCGATTGCAGGCTGATTCTGATGCGCTGGTGGGGTCGACCGACCAGCTCGCTGAGTCGACGAAGAAGGC
Source organism: Pseudomonas sp. fls2-241-TYG-175 (assembly GCF_030209155.1). NCBI lineage: Bacteria > Pseudomonadati > Pseudomonadota > Gammaproteobacteria > Pseudomonadales > Pseudomonadaceae > Pseudomonas > Pseudomonas sp. fls2-241-TYG-175. Next base: position 199,768 of record NZ_JARVSO010000001.1, read on the forward strand.
AGCGGCCGCTACCGGCGTTGAGGCCGAAGGTTTGCAGGCCCTTCTGGGCAAGATCAACCCCACTCTGGTAGCCCTCAGTAAGCTTGATGAGCAGCAGGCACAGCTGCAGAAATACAAGAACTCCGGGCTCATCGATGCCGATACGTTCAAGGAGTACTCCAGCCGTATTGACGCGTCCCGTCAGAAGCTTGGAGATTTCAGCGAGACGCTCAAGAAGACCAGTTCATCGTCGGCTCAGACTGAGCAGGCGCTGAAACAGCTGCCCGAGCAATTCACAGATATCTTCACCAGTATCATTGCAGGACAAAGCCCCCTGCTGGTTTTGCTTCAGCAGGGTGGGCAGATCAAGGACTCGTTCGGTGGCATCGGGCCGACACTCGACGTGCTGGGCAGCAAAATCAAATCCATTCTCGGCATAGGCGGGGGCATAAGCGCGGTAGGCGAAGCCTTCGAAAGTGTCGGGACCGGCGCTAAGGCGGCCGCCGACGGGGCAGAAGCTGCCGGGGCCGGTCTTGGCGCAATGGCTGAGGGCGCAAATACTGCGGCTGATGCGGCGAAGAACGCCAAGGAGGCTGCCGGAGCCCTTAACGCTGCGACCCCGCCACTCACCATCGGCTTTGGTCTTGTCGTGGCGGGCGCTGTTGCTGCTGCCGCAGCTATTGGGGCGCTGATCTACGGGTACAGCCAGGGCAGCAAGGAAACTGACAACTTCAACAAAGCCCTGATCCTCACCGGGAACGTCGCCGGCACAACTTCTGGCAGCCTCTCTGTGATGGCTCGGCAGGTAGCCGCAGTCAATGGGACCGTCGGAGAGGCCGCAGCATCTCTGGCGCAAATCGCAAACAGTGGCAGCATCGCATCGGGAAGCTTCAAGACGGTAGCTGATGCATCTGCAGCGATGGAGGACGCTACCGGCAAGGCAGTTGAGAAAACCGTTTCCGAGTTCGTAAAAATAGGGAAAGACCCTGTAGCTGCCGCAAAGGAATTGAACGATCAGTACAACTTCCTCACTGCATCCGTTTACAGTCAAATCGTGGCGCTCAAAGAGCAAGGCGACACGATAGGCGCGGCCAAGCTTCTTACCGATGCCTACGGTGACGCTATCAATGATCGCTCAGGCGACATCACGAAGAACCTCGGTCTTTGGGAGCGCGGATGGAAGGCAGTAGGCGACTCGGCAAAGGCGACGCTCGACTCGGTTAAGAACATTGGCCGAGAGCAGGACGACGCACAAAAAATAGTCGAGCTGCAGCAACAGGCCGCCTATGCGCAAAGCCAGGTCAATTACGACCCGACAGATACCGATGCGGCCCAGCGTCTCAACGCTATGAAGCAGGAGCTGGCTTTCCTCACTCAGCAGCGCGAAACACAGTCGGCGATCGCAGCCGCCAAAGGTAACGAGGCCCAGCGCCAGAAAGAGGGTATCGCCGCCGAGCAGCGTCTCAAGCTGATCAGTGACTCCAACCTCACCAATGCTGAGAAGCGCGACAAGCTGACCAAGGCCTATCTGCGTGATGTTGAGGTTCTGAAAAAGGCCAATCCGGACGATCCCAAGGTTCAGGCCGACTATGTTGCCAAGACCCTGCAAAACATTAAGGACAAGAACAAGGATCCTGCAAAGCCGGCCGGATCTGTTGACCTGACTGCCTTCAATGCTGCGCAAAATCAGCTGAAGTCGATCACCGGCTACTACGATATCGCTCAAAAGGAACTGGACGCATCGCAGAAAGCTGGACTGGTGTCTGCTGAGTCCTATGCCAGCCAGCGCGCAGCGATCATCGAGCAGCAGAAGGGCGACGTGACATTTGCCTATGAGGCGGAGATAGCGGCACTTGAGGCTGCTCGCGGAAAGGCGTCTACCAGCGCCGAGCAGCGCATTCAGCTTGATCAGAAGATCGCCGATGCCCGCACCTCCATGGTGGAGGCGCAGAAAAAAGCGAACAGCGAACTGTCGGTTTTGGCCACCAGCGAGCAGGGCAGGCTCAAGAAACAGGAACTGGCGGTATCGACATACACCAGCGCGCTGGAACAGCAGGTCAAAACCTTGCGCGAGCAGGGCCAGCGATCTGCCGCCACTCTCGGCATGGGTGACCGGCAGCGCGGTCTGGCCGATCAGCAAAACTCTGTTGATGATCGCATGAACCAACAGAAGGTCGAGCTGGCAAACCAATACGGTGACGGCTCACGGGGCATGAGCCTTGACGAGTACAACCTGAAACTGGCGGCGCTGAGCAAAACGCAGCAGGATTTGCGCGACACCGTGCAGGCGAATTACGACGATATGACCGTCGCCCAAGGAAGTTGGAGTGTCGGTGCGTCCTCTGCTTTCCAGAACTACCTCGAATCGGCCAGGGACGTTGCCGGGCAGACGAAGAGCTTGTTCACCAACGCCTTCAGCAGCATGGAGGACGCTGTCGTCAACTTCGCCTTGACTGGAAAGTTTTCGTTTGCGGACTTCACCAAGTCGATTCTGGCGGACATGGCCCGGATCGAAGCACGCAAAGCAGGCTCGGCGCTTCTCGGCACACTGGTGGGTGCCGCGACAAACTACTTCACCGGTGGCGGCAGCAATGGGCTGGCGTCCGGTTCTGCCGGCGCTGTGTCGTCGAATGCTGGCGCGAGCGCGGCCGGGTATAGCGATTCGGTTCTCAGCGGCTGGTCCGGGATTGCCCAGGCCAAAGGCGGTGCCTGGTCTGGTGGCGTCCAGATGTTCGCCAACGGCGGGGCCTTCACCAACAGCATCGTCAGCAAGCCGACCGCTTTCGGTATCGCGGGAGGTGGAGTGGGGGTCATGGGGGAGGCGGGCGAAGAGGCAATCATGCCGCTGACCCGCACCGCAGGCGGCCAGCTGGGCGTGCGGGCACTGGGCAGCGGCGGCGGTAACAGCAACACCTACAACTTCCCGGTTGCCGTATCAGTCCAGACTTCCGGCGGGACCAGTGGCGACTCTCAGCAGGCATCAACTGAGCTTGGCAAAGGCATACAGCGTGCAGCGAAAGCTGAGGCTGAAACTGCGATTGCCCGCGCGCTGCAGCCCGGTGGATCAATCTGGCGGCTCACAAATGGCAGGTAGTCATGACGATTGAAACCTTTACTTGGCCGACTCAACACGGGGACACACCCGATATCTCCTATCGGGTGCGCACCTCTCGTTTTGGCAGCGGCTATAAGCAAGACGTCGGCGATGGGCCGAACAACAAGGAGGACTCATACCCGATCACGTTCACCGGCACCAAGGAGAGAGTCTTGCAGATCATGGAATTCCTTGATCGGCACGCGGGAGCGAAAGCATTCCTATGGACCACGCCGCTGGGACAGCTAGGTCTTTTTACATGCAAAAATCCTGTTCCCACCCCCATGGGCGGCAACGTATTCAAATTGACGGCCACGTTCGACAGGGCCTTTCACCCCTGAGGACTTCACATGCCACTGATTGCCGATATCCAGACACTCGAGCCCGGCAGCGAGGTTTTGCTATTCGAGCTGGACGGATCCGAATACGGCGCAGATGTGTTGCGCTTCCATGGCCACGCCATACCCCACACATCGGCCGAACTCATTGCAGTTGGCCTGGACGCAGATCAGCTTCCCGCGAAGCCGATCTGGTGGCAGGGGAACGAGTACAGCGCTTGGCCGATTCAAATCGACGGCATCGAAGCCAATGGAGATGGCACAGCAGTGCGACCGGTTTTCTCCGCAGGCAATGTCAGTGGGCGGATCACGGCGCTATGTTTGGCTTTTGAGGATCTGCTCGAATTCAGGTTGACCATGCGGCATACGCTGGGCCGATATCTGGATGCCGAGAACTTTCCCGGTGGAAATCTCGACGCCGATCCAACTCAGGAAACCATCGAGATTTGGTACCTTGACCAGAAAACCAACGAGGACGGCGAAACCGTCAGCTGGGAACTGGCCAGCCCGGGCGATGTTGGTGGCGAGTCGGTCGGCCGCCAAATGACAACCCTTTGCCACTGGTGCCTCACCGGCGGATATCGCGGGCCGAACTGCGGCTACACCGGGCCATACGTCGACAAGGACGGGCAGCCCACCGATAACCCTGAACTTGATGTCTGCGATGCCACGTTGACGCGCGGCTGCACGCCGCGCTTCGGGGCTGGAAACGAAGTACCTTTCGGCGGTTTCCCCGCCGTGTCCCTGATCGCGCGGAGCTGACCATGCTGAAATACATCCTGGCTGCCGTGCAGGCGCACGCGGCAGCGGAGTACCCGCGCGAGTGCTGCGGACTGCTTCTAGGCGTGGGGCGAAAGCAGCAGTACTTTCCCTGCACCAATACGGCGACCGATCCAAAGGAGGAGTTTCGCATCAGTCCTGAGGATTACGCGGCTGCGGAAGACGTGGGCGCCGTGATCGGCGTTGTCCATTCGCACCCGGACGCAACCAGCAGGCCGTCACCTCGCGACCTGGCTATGTGCGAGGCAACCGAACTGCCATGGCATATCCTGAGTTGGCCTGAGGGCGATCTGCGCACGATCGTGCCCGTCGGCAATACCCCGCTCCTGAAGAGGCCATTCGTCCATGGGGCTTGGGACTGCTGGCAGGTCTGCGCCGATTGGTACAAACGCGAATATGGTTTGGATTTCGAAGCGTTCAAGCGCACCGACGGCTGGTGGGAAAGTTCGGACGCGGAAAGTCTGTACGAATCCAACTACGAGGCGGCCGGTTTTGTCCGGGTTGATCAGCCGCAACGCGGCGACATGATTGTGATGGAGGTCGGGCGGACAAAGCACCCGAACCACGCTGGCATCTATCTCGGCGCGGACGCTTCGCTGACCGGTGAAGAAAGCGGGGTATTCGGCCCCGGTCCTTTCCTGTTGCACCACCTGTACGGCAGACCGTCGGAAATCATCGTTTTCGGTGGTCCGTGGTTGGACAGGACACGTCTTATCCTTAGGCATAGCCAGATTAATACGGCGGTAGCGATAAATTAAACGGATGTGTCGGGGAAGATTGAACTGGTAGCCTTGCGTTTTTGTACTGCTAGACCTGAGTTTAACCAACAGCACATGTCCCCTGCACGGAGCGGCGTTTTGAGGAAATTACCAAGGACACCTTTTCTAATATCCCTCGTCACAGCGAGCTTAAGCGCCCACGCGGCTGCGCCCAGCGAGGCCGTTCTGCATGAATGCACCAGTCTTTCCGAGATGGCCAAAGGAATCATGGAGGCTCGCCAAGATGAGGTATCTATGGCGAAAATGATGGCTATCAAAACCGGAGACCAGTACACAGATGACCTGACTGCCGCTTTGGTTGAGGACGCCTATTCAAAGCCTGTGTACAGTAGCCGCGCGAATAAAAAGTCTGCCATGAGCGAGTTTGAGAACAAGTGGTTTGCTGCATGTTTAAGGTCTAAATCTTCCTGAATATACCGAGGGATCACCATGCGAATTCTGATAGGGACACTGGCTTTGGCGCTGCTGGCTGGATGCTCGACGCCGTCGGATTTGATGGCAGAAAAACCGCAACTGACAACAACCTCGACGAAGGCCCCGAAAGCAATAGCGCTTTGCGTGTACCCCGCATGGCAGGATTACCGGTCAAGTTCTGTGATGAGTGAGACCGTTTCGGGATACCGCATCGTCGCTGGGAGCGAAATGAATCGACAGACGGATGATGTTCTGAATATCGAGAAGGCAGGCAGCGGCAGCATCGTGAAATTGTACCAGCGTGTAGCCTGGGCCCAGATAGGGCGCGGTGTGCTTAGAGACTCGTTGAACCGCTGCCTCTGACCAGCAAAACACATTAAACCGCCTCCGGGCGGTTTTTTAATGTCCGGAGAAAACATGACCGCAGCCCTGAATTACACGCCTACGACCACCATTCTGCTTTCCGGCTCACTTGCCAGAAAGTTTGGTCGAAGACATCGGCGATTGATTGACACCGGACAAACTCAGGAGGTGTTCAAGGCGATGAATGCCACGGTGATAGGGTTTGAAGACGAGATCAAGCGCCTAGACAAACTTGGTATGCGATTCGCAATTTTTCGTAACGGGCGAAACGTCGGCCAAGAGGCGCTATCTCTCGGAGGCTCACGGGAAGTAAGGATCGTTCCGGTGATTGGCGGCAGCAAGAGGGCCGGGCTTTTCCAGACCGTAATTGGCGCTGTGCTGATTGCCGCATCTTTCATACCGGGTTTTCAGGTGCTGATGCCAATCGGCATTTCTCTGGTGGCTGGCGGTGTAATCCAGATGCTCAGCCCTCAGGCCTCCGGACTGAAACAGAGCGCATCACCGGAAAACTCCCCTTCCTACGCTTTCGGCAGCGCGAAGAACACGACGGCCAGCGGAAACCCGGTAGCGATCTGCATCGGCGATCGGCGCTGGGGCGGGGCGATCATCTCTGCATCGATATACGCCGAAGACAAAACGTAATCACGTTCGTAAGACCAAGCCGCCCGAGAGGCGGTTTTTTTATGCCTGGAGAAAAGCATGGGCGCAGCACTGAATATCGATATCCACGGTGAGAAAGGCGGAAGCAGCAACCCGAAGTCGTCGACCGAGGCATCCGATAGCCTGCGCTCAACCAACCGGGCGAAGCTGCTGATTGCAGTGGGTGAGGGCGAGTTCGAGGGAACACCTACCGACGCCGATATCTATCTCGATAACACACCGCTTAGAGATTCCAGCGGCAATCTCAATTTCCAGAACGTCAAATGGGAATGGCGTAGCGGCTCTGTCGATCAATCCTACATCCCTGGCATTCCTTCTATCGACAACGAGACGACCGTCAACGTCGAGTTGCGCAACGACTCGCCCTGGGTGCGTTCAATCACCAACACCCAGCTGTCTGCCGCGCGCGTGCGCTTGGCGTGGCCCGCGCTCCAGAAGCAAGACGATAATGGAGTAGGCGGCTACCGGATTGAATACGCCATCGACGTTGCCACGGACGGCGGCAGCTACAGGGAAGCGCTGCTGGAGGCCGTGGACGGCAAGACCACTACCCGTTACGAGCGATCGCGCCGCATCGACTTGCCCGTCGCGACATCAGGCTGGCAGATCCGCGTCCGCCGCCTGACCGCGAACCAGAATACCAACAAGATCGCCGACACCATGCTGGTGGCTGGCCTGACAGAAGTAATCGACGCAAAGCTGCGCTACCCGAACACAGCGCTGCTCTACATCGAGTTCGACGCCGAGCAGTTCACCAACATTCCAGCCGTCACCGTGAAGTGCAAAGCGCGGAGATGGCAGGTGCCGAGCAATTACGATCCGTTCAGCCGTACTTATTCGGGCGTCTGGGACGGCTCCATGAAAGAGGCCTGGACCAACAACCCAGCTTGGGTGACTTACGGAGTCTGCACGCAAGATCGGTTTGGCCTCGGCAAGCGCATCAAACCGTGGATGGTCGATAAATGGGAGCTGTACCGCATCGCGCAGTACTGCGACCAAGACGTTCCGAACGGCGTCGGTGGCGTAGAGCCTCGCTTCCTGTGTGATATGAACCTGCAGGGCAAGGCCAACGCCTGGGCGCTACTGCGCGATATCTCCGGCATTTATCGCGGTATGACCTATTGGGCACAGGGGCAGCTGGTGGCACAGGCTGATATGCCTCGCAGCCAGGACTTCGACTACGTATTCACCCGCTCTAACGTCATCGACGGCAAGTTCAAATATGGCAGCGCCTCGGCAAAGACACGCTACACCCGGGCGATTGTTGGCTACGACAACCCTGACAACAACTATGACACCGATGTTATTCCGTTCGCCGATCCTGTCCTGCAGCGTCGATTTGGCGACAAGCCAACTGAGCTGACCGCAATTGGCTGCACGCGCGCTTCGGAGGCGCAGCGCCGCGGTAAGTGGGTCGTCATGAGCAATAACCAAGATCGCACGGTCAGCTTCAGCACCGGCATGGAGGGCGCGATTCCTCTACCTGGCTACATCATCCCAATCGCTGACTCTTTGCTGGCTGGACGCGAAATCGGTGGGCGTATCTCCGGCGCCGCTGGCCGTGTCGTCACGCTCGACCGGGACACCCTCGCGAAAGCGGGCGATCGACTGATTGTGAATTTGCCCAGCGGCAAGGCTGAGGGGCGAACGGTTCAGTCAGTGGCAGGCCGCGAGATAACCGTCACGGTTGCATACAGCCAAGCTCCGACGAGCCAGCTTCAGTGGGCGCTGGATGCCGATGACTTGGCTATCCCTCTGTACCGGGTCTTGAGCGTTAAGCGCGGCGGGGAAGGCGAGTATGCAATCACCGCCCTGCAGTACGAGCCGAGCAAGTTCGGTTACATCGACACTGGCGCGCGACTCGAAGAGCGGCCGATCAGTGTAATTCCGATCACCGTCGTCCCAGCACCTTCCAGCGTATCGCTGACGTCAACCACCGCCGTTGCCCAAGGCCTTGCGGTCACGACAATGACCATCAGTTGGCCTGCGGTGACCGGTGCTGTTGCTTACGATGTGGAGTGGCGCAGAGATAGCGGAAACTGGATTAAGGTTCAGCGCACTGGCTCCGCCAATATCGATATCACGGGCATTTACGCTGGAGCGTATTTGGCTCGAGTACGCGCCGTCAGTGCCTTCGACCTCTCGTCCAACTGGCGCAGCTCTGTGCTGACGCAACTCAAAGGCAAAGAGGGATTGCCGCCAGCCGTGACTTCGCTGACGGCCGAATCACTGCTTTTCGCGATTGGTCTGAAATGGGCTTTCCCATCAGGTGCAGAGGACACGCAGCGGACAGAAATTTGGTACGGCCCTACGACCGATCTGGCCAAGGCCACGAAGCTCAGTGACTTGGCGTATCCGCAGGCCCATTACGTCATGCAGGGGCTGCAGGCGGGCGTCAGGTTCTTCTTCTGGGCGCGCCTGGTAGACCGGACCGGAAATATCGGTCCTTGGTACCCGGTCGGGAACGGAGTCATGGGGCAGGCCAGTAGCGACGCCACTCCTGTTCTTGGCCTGCTGACGGGTAAGTTGACGGAAAGCCAGTTCGGCGAGCACCTGCTTGGCCGATTCGATCTGATCGACGGCGATGGTCCGGGATCGGTCAACGAGCGCCTGGAAGACCTCAAGGCCGAGATCGGCGAAATCACCGATGCGTTGGTGTACGTGCCGACTGATGCCTACGTGCGGGACAACACCGTGCGCGTGGGCGACAACCTCTGGACGGCCATCGTGAACGTCCCGGCGAATGCCAGCGGCGCGAACGGTCCGCCGAACCCGGCGTACTGGGTGAACAGTGGTCAGTCGATCCGCACGGCCAATGCGTTGGCGGCCCAGGTCACGAAGAACACCGCAGACATCACCACCGTGGACGGAAAGACCACGGTTACCGCCGCGCAGATGCAGGCGGTGCAGGCAGCATCACGACAGGACACTGGGGAAGGCGAGCTACTGGACGCGCTTCTCGGATGGGACAGCGAGGCCAGCGCGGCACAGGAAGTGAAGGTCAGGACGGCAGAGAACTTCGCACAGGCCGAGCGAACGACGTCGCTTCAGGCGCGCGTCGGCACCACCGAAGCGCGGATCACCACCGTCGAGACGACGACTGCCACGGATCGTGAGGCAACTGCCCAGCGGATTACGGCAATCGATTCACGTGTCGGCGCAAGCGAATCGAAGATCACCACCATTGAGTCGACCGCGAACACTGACCGAGAGGCCAGCGCGCAGCAGGTTGCGACACTGAAAGCTGGTGTCGCGGCGAACGAGGCTGCAACACGGTCTGAGGCCAGAGCACGAGCGGACGCAGACAGCTCGCTATCCTCGCTCGTCGAGACGGCGCAGGCCAAGGCGAACGATGCGTCCGTTGCCGTGCAGCAGACAACCAGCGCACTGGCCAGCACCAACAACAAGCTGGCTGGAATCTGGTCGGTGAGGATGGAGCTCACACAGAACAACATCCCATATGCGGCTGGCTTTGGGCTTGGGCTTGAGAGTGGGGCGGCTGGAACAATCTCACAGTTCGTGGTGCGCGCCGATACCTTCCTGGTCATGAACACAAGCTCGCAATCGCCTCAGTCGTTTTTCGGCATCACGGGTGGTCAGACCTTCATTCAGTCGGCGTTTATTCAAGACGGCACGATAACCAACGCCAAGATCGGCAGCTACATCAGTTCGACCAATTACCTGGCAGGGCAGAGTGGCTGGATTCTCAACAAAAACGGCACGCTCGAAATCAATGGCATGGTCGCCGGCGGGGGCCGACTGGTGATAACAAACCGTTCTGTCCGTGTGTATGACGTGAACGGCGTTAAACGAGTACAGCTCGGAGATTTGAGCGAATGAGCCATGGCATGAGGACATGGGGCGCAGACTCTGCGCCCCAGCTGGACGAAACATCCTTCACGATCCGAGTTTCACTCAGCACGCTTGTGACGTTTTCCGGTAGCGCTAAGACCAGTCAGGACTTTCCCGTTCCGGGGGTAGGGCCGTCTAACGGTGTCGCTATTGTCGTTCCGGTAGGGGCATACGATAACAATCAAAAGCAGCTGGAAACCGAGTTATTGGAAGGGGTGGCACGGGTCTATAACCACACCAGAACTTATGGATCAAGCACTGTGGCCTCGGGGACGATGAGACTTATTGTTATGAGGTTTTCCTGATGACATATGGCTTGGAGTTTTCAAATAACAGCAATGTCGTGGTCTTGGATTCGGAATACGCTCGTTTGATGGTTATCGCGTCTGGGCGCTATCAACCAACCGAAGAAAGCGGACTTGGCTCCACCACTTACTTTGCACGTCCTGTTACATCGCAAGAGCCACCACTGGTCTTTGTTCGGCCGGATACAGTGAATGCGATTGCGGGGCTTTGCAGGATGAGGCTGATAGGCTCGGCCGGTAACTGGACTGGTTTTTACGTGCGGGCTTATAACGTAAACACCGCGCAGCCAAACGGTCGATATTTTGTCGCGCAGTTCGGAGCTCAATCTGTTGCTGACTATGGAATGCGTCTATGGGATGGAAGCACAAAGCTGCTTTTCGATTCAGGCACAGCAAACGCCAATTTCACTCGATCATTCCAGAGCTGGACCTATGTTGGGGCAGATCGTGACGCACAAGGGCTCACGCGTTGCTATTACTCGGTGCCATTCAATTTCCCGGAGAACGAATATCTTTTGATAAATTCGTTCGGGATGCCGTTGAATGCAGGTAGCGCGATTCCACGTGATCTTTATTGCTGGTGGGACTTTCCAAATTCCACTTTATATGCGATCACGGTCGCATCTTCTAATCCAATTGCGTTCTTCTTGCCTGCCGTTTTCGCAAAAATGAATGTTTAAGTAAATTTAATAGAGTGAATAACTATGCCATGGCTTAGAGGCGGGACCGTGTCCGTTACAAACGGATCAACTGCTGTAGTTGGCGTGAACGCCGGATTTGATGCAAGCGCGCGTATCGGAGATGCCTTCATAGGCCCAGACGGGCTCAATTACGAAGTTACGAACGTGGTCAGTCCCACAGTGATTTCAATTCTGCCTGCTTACAAAGGCCCGACCGTCAACGGCTCGGCCTATGCGATCATGCCGGTGCAGGGCTACCCCAAGTTGTTGGCTGATGCGTTCAATCAGCTCAGGCTCCAGTTTGGCCCCCAGTTGGCGGCGCTGGGCACGACCGGCAACTACGACATTCTGCCAGTCGAAAAGGGCGGGACCGGTGCCACAACAGGCGTAGCAGCATTGAATAGCCTCGGCCTGAGAGGCGGCGCTTACGATATGCTCATCAAGAGCATGGGCTTGCGCGGCGCTCCAGTTGGCTACAACGTCCAAGGCTTCTATGTCGGTTGGAACGGGAACGGGAACGGCGAAGTAAACTACATCTGCAACCGGGGTGGCGCGCTGGGCGGGCACACGTGGTGGTCGGTGAACTCCGACAACACGGCTGCCGGCCCGGTAATGACCTACTCTTACGACGGCATTCTGACTGCGCCTACCAAGGTCATCACCAAGGAAATATCGGGGCTGACCACTGCGCTTTCAGTTGAGCAGGGCGGTACCGGTGGGAAAACTCAGGATGCGGCCAGGAGAGGTCTCGGTCTCGGGCCAACCGACGCAGTCACCATCAGGGCATTGGAGCTGACCCACACCACGCCGTGGGTAGACTTCCACTTCAACAACACGGCGGCCGATTACGACGTCAGATTGATCAACGACATTACCGGCACGCTTACTCTGGACGGTCGCTTCGCCTCGCGTGGCACCTGGTGCAGAACCGGCCTGAACGGATCAAGAAGCACGACCTCTTACAACTTCAACTGGACCGGCTCGTATGTTGACGTTTACATCGACGCGACTTATATCGGGTCGATGACGCTGTTCCAGTCCGACTATCGCCTCAAGAAATACATCAAGGATTTCACGCCGACTTCGTTTCTGGATCGAATCGACGCCTACCGCATCGTCACTTATCAACGGAAAGTGTTCGGCGACGTTTTCCGTGGCGACGGCACCACCTATCAGGGTCTGATTGCCCATGAAGCCAAAGAGGTGAACCCGCTGGCGGCATCGGGCGAGAAGGATGGCATCGACGAAAACGGCAACGCTCGAATCCAGCAGCTTGATCCGATGGCGCTGATCACCGATCTGATGGGCGCCGTCAAAGAGCTGCGCGCGGAGGTGATCGCGCTCAAGGCTTAAATGCAGCCTGCGCCGGAGCCTGCCACAGCGTAACCACAGAACAGCAGCACCCGCACCCCGCCATCGAGCGGGTATTTTTTTGCCTGGAGAAACCTGAATGCCCATCACCGCACAGCAACTGCTGAAGATCCTCCCGAACGCCGGCGCTAAAGTCGGCGTTTTTGTTCCTGCCCTGAACACCGCCATGGGCAAATACCAGATCATCACCCGGGAGCGCATCGCTGCGTTCATCGCCCAGATCGGCCATGAGTCGGGCCAGTTGCGTTACGTGCGCGAGCTGGGCGGCAGCGAGTACCTGTCGAAGTACGACACCGGCAAGCTGGCTGAGCGCCTGGGCAATACGCCCGATGCGGACGGCGACGGCCAGTTCTACCGCGGGCGCGGCCTGATCCAGGTAACCGGCCGGGCCAACTATGCCGAATGTGGTGAGGCGCTGGGCCTGGACTTGATCAGTCATCCGGAATTACTCGAGCAACCGGAGCACGCCGCGATGTCGGCCGCGTGGTACTGGAGTAGCCGAGGCCTGAATTCGCTGGCCGACAAAGGCGACTTTCTTCAAATTACCCGCAGAATCAACGGCGGCACCAACGGACTGGCAGATAGGCAGGCGCTGTACGACCGGGCGCTGAAGGTGCTGGCGTGAACGGCCTTTATGCAAGGCTCGGCGGCGTGCTGCTGATCCTTCTGGCCGTGGCCGGCGCGCTGTACGGCGCATACCGACACGGCGCGAACGTCACGGATCTGGCATGGCAGGCGAAGTGGGCCGAACAGGTCAGCACCCAGTCGCGGGCCGTGGCCACCACCACGAACGAATACCGAACCGAAGAACAACGCCGCCAGAAAGCGGCCAATCAGGTGGCAAATGATGCGAGACAAGAACAGACCGCTGCGATCGCTGATGCCGCTGGCGCTGACGCTGCTGGCGACCGGCTGCGCAGTGAAGCAGGAAAGCTGGCAGCCTCCGCCAGTTGCGTGCCCAGCGATCCCGGAATTGCCGATCGAGGCAAGAATGCCACCCGCGCCGCCATGGTGCTCTCCGACCTGCTCAGCCGGGCTGACGCGCGAGCGGGAGAGCTGGCGCGCTACGCTGATCAGCTCAGAGTAGCGGGGCAGGCGTGCCAGGCTTTCAACAATGCACCAAGCCGAGTAGCGAGCGGTGAAAGCGGCAGACTTTCGAGGCGTTGAGGGTTGTTTCAAACCCTCGTCGTGAGCGTCGCGCAGTCCCCGGAGAAACCGAGCCCAGTACTTGGCCTCTATGGTTGAATCGGTGGATTTACAAACGCATCTGGACCGTGCAGACCGGAATTGCAGACTCAAAGCTGGCGCAAACTGTCATTTCGCCTCGGGTACATCAAAGGGCGAGTCAGCAAGTGATTGGGTAAGCCGGTCCTTTTCAGCGAGTAAAGCCTCCCTGCTCTTAAGCAGCGAAGCGCGCTCAGCTATTTTGTTAGCCATTGTTGTTTGCCAATCTGTTGCGTGCCTAAGCAAAATCTCATCCTGCAGTAACGATGCTTTCAGCATCTTACTGGTTGCCCGAAGGCTGCGTAAGCTTGCGGGCTTCTCTTGGGCGTACAAACTGGCATGAGTGCGATTCCGGTCATTAAAACGCTTCTCTATGTCATCCGAGAGTTCGATAATCAGGTCTTTCAAAGACACGAGGTCAGGTGTGGGCTCCCAAAGCCCCTCCATCTGTACCAGCATTTTTTTTGAAAGTGAGGAAGTTTGAATCATGAGATTAAGGCTCTTCGCCGCAAGCTCAAAATTACTGTCATGCAGTTCGTACTTTTGCACTCTTGACGCTTTTACCTCTTTGATAAAAAAGACAAGAGCCGTTATTGCTGCGCCGATGGTAGCCGCGATAAGTTTTTCACCTGAGAGTAGCGAGCTTGCAATATCCATCAAGGCTCTTTCCTGCTGAGATAATTTTTTAAGAGGGCAAAGATTGAAATGATATTTGCCTATCTGCTTTTTTTGTCGCACTTGCAGATATCATCGGTTGGGCAATTAGATAGTCCTCAAAGCGACTCATGGAGTCTATCAGGCGGTCTGCTAGCCAGAAATAATCGACGAACCGTACCCGCTCTGCAGAAACACCCAGTTCGTCAAGCATAGGCTTAATGAGCTCTAGTACCACATCATCTGCCCGTTCCTCTTTAACCTTATAGTAAATGAGATTAGCATTGTTTTTTCGATAATCCCGCGACTCCGCTGCACCCGTATGAAGCAGGCCGCACCTCGCGGCCCATAGGTCGTTAGAGTTAAAATTAAAGTGTTCATCTACGATCAGGAACTGGTCCGTCCACTTTTTAAAGTCAGCGGAAGTACTTTCTTCAGACGCCGAGATCAGCCATGCCATGCGGTCGATAGACGCGTATATTGTTGCGAGAGCATGAGATTCGAGTCCAGCCTTAAGGAGGATCGCAATTGCTCTAAGATCCTCTTTGGGCATGAACATTATTCTTTCTGCGCGATTCACTTCCTAGTGCTCCTTCCAAATTAGTCAACAGCTTTTAGCTTTCGTACCTGCGCCAATACTGGCGGAGGGCGGCCAGCACACGTGAATCCGGGCGATCGTTGACCTGTCAGAATAGCGTATCGGTTTCGCTACCCACATAAGGTGCTTTCCAGTCGACAGCATCATTGACGCATAAGTATGTCGGGTTTGATAGGGGTGGCGATATCGAGTCTTGCCTTCGTCATTGAGGGAACCCATATTATCCTTCGGATCAGCCTAACACCCGGGCATCGTCCAATTTTGCAAGCATTCTGAAACATCTCCGTATCAGCGATGAATGTATTGACCTCCTGTGCCATTCAGACCTTCGGCAGCCCGCTGTTCAGACGGAAGGACGCGATGGTGGCAGGGTAGCGGGGCGAATAAGCGAATCGGCGCGCGACTCCTTATAAATCAAGGCGGATGGTTATACCGACAGGAGGTAGGCACCCTGATCGTCAAATACTTGATGCCAGATAACCGTGGGTCTTGAATGGAGAAACTGATTTTCATCAGTGGGGCAGCCGCAAGGTGGGGCTGTTCCTGACCCACGACTCGGGAGCGATCATGGATATGACTGCAGATGGAGTGTATTGCAACACGCTCGTTGCCGTGTTTCATGCGGCATTCCGGCTTGGCTTTGATCCGTACGCTTTGGCGGTACAGGCCAAGCTTGATGTGGCGAGCTATCTTGAAATGCCACCGATGCTTTTGTTTGAAAGCGCAGAACGGGTGATTGATGAATCACTGCTTGTCGCAAAGCTGATCAACGAACGGTGGCCGAACAGCGGTTCCAACCACCAAGATGATGAGCAGCAACATGGCAGAGGCTTACACACTGGCGATGATAGGAGTAATCGCGACAACGACGCTGATTGGATTGGCGGTCGCCCTGTTTCGGGGTGATGACTGAGCTGTACGCGGGTGTCCGCATTCTCCCGCGTTGCTCTGGCTACGTTCCCATTCAGGGCCTGGCAACTGGCTCGATTAGCTCCGCACCTTGGTTGCGCACATTTCCCACCTCTTTGCCCACCGGAAACCATTCGAAGTCTTCAACCGGCCGGCAGCATTCCTTCGCAATTTCTTCTGCTCTGATCGCATCCGTGGACGGATCCATCCACTCTGTGGCCAGCTCCGGCGACAATACCAATGGCCGGCGGTCGTGAATGTCCACCATGCCCTGGTCGCTCGCTGCGGTGATGATCACGAAACCGTCATCGTCTTGCTGTTCAAGACCAGGCGTGACGTGGGCGAGGGCGCCGTAAAACATCGGCGCCTGGCTTTTCAGTCGGATGAAGTAAGGCTGTTTCTTTTTCGGATCGTGTTCGTCCTTGACCCACTCGAACCACCCATCACTGGGAACAAGCGCTCTGCCGTTCGGCCAGAGCTGTTTGAAAAACTTCCCCGTAGCAACCGTCTCGACCCTGGCATTGATCGGGTCGGGCCGCTTCCCCTTCGCCCAGAAAGGCGCCCATCCCCATTTGACCGGGTCCACATAGACCGCGTCGTCTGCCACTCGCAGGATGTTGACCTTTGTCGTCGGCGCCACGTTGTACCGTCCGATAGGTTGGCCATCGTAGCCACTCAGTATCCGAAAGCGCGGCGCCAGCTCGCTGAAGTACTCCGGCATTCCTGCCTTCTGAACAATCCTTCCACACATGACGTTCACCTGCTAAGCGGCGTTTGTCTTATGTTGACAGCCCCAGCTGCGCGGAAGTTTGCTCGGGCATTGCGGGTCCTCAACAAACCCGCGCCCAGAACAGTCGGTACAGTCATCGCGCAGCTCGAAGCGATCACAGCACCGTGAGCATTGGCGGTAGACGGAGAAGTTTTCGCGCTCCCACAACTTGATGTACTGGGCCAGGTCTCCGGACTCAAGCGCAAGCGTTGCAGCTTCGATGATGGTCCGGTACTGATCAGGATCGTCTATTCGCGTGCGGATCACACCTGAAAACTGCCGGTTCAGCTCGACCAGCACCACCCTCTGACCGGTCTCGGTTTTGATATACCGGTCGTCCAGGCGTCCGTAAAGCTGATGCGTGTGAGTCAGCAGCGTGTTGTCATCTCGCAGGATGGCCAAATAGGCTTTGTGGTCCGGTTCGACGTCAGGGCCGTGCAGGATATATCTGCTGCCTAGCAGTGTTCCGACCCGAATACCTGCCTCGTTGAAGATCGCGTAGTTGGAAGCAGGGCAGCGCCATTCTTCAGGGTTCGCCTCGACGTGGTAACAAAATGCCGCGCTTGCCAGTTCCATCATTTCGAAACGCTCCATCGGGTCGATTGCTGCCAACGCATGAAGCCGATCAGCGATCGACATGAGGTATCGGTAGCAGGAGGCTGGCGACTGCCAGGTGCTCTCTGAATCTAAAAACTTGTGCCAGTCCTCCAAGAGCTGGCTCACTTTCTGGTCCATAGTAGGTACTTCTTGAGTGCTGTATGTGCATACAGTAGTCGAGCATTTGGAATTTGGGGAGTGGTGTTCGTCGGCAGGACGCCGGGAGGGGGGGGATCAATAATTGCGGCAAGATTGCCGAATTGCGGCAATTTCAAAACAAAGGGCCTGCGCACTGAAAGCACGCAAGCCCTTGTTTTATATGTGGTGCCCCGAGCCGGGGTCGAACCGGCACGTCCAGAGGACGAGGGATTTTAAGTCCCTTGCGTCTACCAATTTCGCCATCGGGGCGGTAGCGCCAAGAGCGGGGAATATATACATCTCGCCATCCCTAAGCAAGCTCGCACACGCTTCTACGCGTACAAGATGTGACACAGGCGTCGAAAAAATCCTTCGAGAAATCATGGGGCTACGAGGTGCTGCCCGTGTGACGGGCGGCGCAGCGGCGAGGGTAGCAATCGTCCAGGCGCTACCGAACGTCAATTGAGCGGTCGCGATTGACATATATCTCGACACTTTTGCCTGTTCGCCAGGGTCGATCCGATAAGCGCCAGTTGAAATCCTCCAGGCGTTATAGGAGAAAAGTCTGTGCGTGATGAGAAGTGAGGCGGGCGCTTGAAGGCGCTGACGAGCGGTGGTGAGTGAGTCCGCTCGGGCAGGCTCGGGCGATCCATGGACGATTCGATTTGAGAATTGATTTTCACAGAGGGACGGACGGTCAGGGCCATGAGCGATATAGGCACGAGATTGAAGCAGGAGCGCAAGCGCATAGGGCTTTCTCAGCGTGAACTGGGACACTTCGGCGGCGTAGCTGCCAATGCACAGGGGAAATATGAAAGCGGCGAACGGGTCCCAAGGGCCGACTATCTGGCTGCGGTTGCAAATGTAGGCGTGGATGTTCTGTATGTGCTGACCGGCAGGCGCATGGGCGGTGCCGAACTGGAGAGCATTGTTCAGCGGATCACCTGCGCGGGCGTCGCGTCGGATGACATCTTTGTGGAGGTTCAGCATGCGGTGCGTCACCTTGTGACGACCATCGAAGAGCTGTCTCACGTTTACGACACAGTGGACAGGCAGCCCCAGAGCGAGCCTTTGGGGCTGCCGGTTACAGCGGAGCAGTGACCGACGGGGCTGAGTGGCTGCAGGCTCAGGCTTTGACCTTCTCAACCTCAGCCTCGATGCGGTCCGCCAGCGTGCGCAAGTAACTGGCCAGCGCGACCTCTTCGAGGCGTAATCCCTTGCGCTGCCTGAGGCGCGGGAGTTTGGCCAGGTTACCGAGCAGGAAGCCCTCGAGCACCGCCGGATGGATGTAGCATTTGCGGCAAATGGCGGGGGTATTGCCCAGCTGTTTCGAGACGGCTTTGACCATGTCGACGATGTGCTTTTTCGCGTCGGCTTCGGGCTCCCAATGCAGCTTCTGGAGCGTGGCGAGAGCCAGCGCGCTTGCGGCCCAGGTTCGATAATCCTTGGCGGTGAAGTCCGAGCCGGTCAGGCTTTGCAGGTAAGCATTGATGTCCGATGAAGTAACGGTGTGACGCACGCCGTCATTGTCCAGGTACTGAAACAGGTTCTGGCCGGGCAGCTCCATGCAGCGTTTGATCACGTTGGCCAGGCGCCGGTCTTTCACTGTGACGCTGTGTTCGACGCCGCTCTTGCCGCGAAACTCGAACATGATCTGTCCGCCTTTCACTTCGACGTGCTTGTTGCGCAATGTCGTCAGGCCGTAGGAGCGGTTTTCCTTGGCGTATTGACTGTTGCCGATGCGGATCAGCGTCGCATCGAGCAATGAAACCACTGTCGCCATGACCTTCTCCCGACCCATGCCAGGCTGGGCGAGCTGTGCCTCGATCTGCTTGCGTACCTTGGGCAGGGCATGGCCGAACTCGATCATGCGCGAGTATTTGTCCTGATCGCGTATCTCGCGCCAACGCGGGTGATAGCGATACTGTTTGCGACCGCGTGCATCACGCCCCGTCGCCTGCAGATGGCCGTTGGGGTCGGCGCAGATCCAGACGTCGGTGTAGGCGGGCGGCACAGCCAGCGCGTTGATACGCTTGATCTCCGACTCGTCCTTGATGCGCTCGCCCTTGGTATTGAAGTACGCGAACTTGCCGCGCAGGACCTTGCGCGTGAACCCCGGCTGGCTGTCATCTACGTAATGCAGGTCGCTGGCGAGTGGGCTGATGATGGTCGAGTCAGGCATGGCGGAATTCCGGAGGCAGTTAAAAACACTGACCGCGACGTTTTGCGGTGGTGCCGTTTATTTGCGTCTGGTTTGCGGCCGATCGCCATTACGCGAGTACCGCCACTGCCTTGATCTGCGCCCACAGCGATTGGCCGCGATGCAGTTTGAGGTGATCGCTGGAATAACGGGTGATGCGGGCCAGCAATGGCGTCCCGCCTGCGTCCAGCCTGACCAATACGTGCGCCGAGTTGTCGGCGACCATTTCCTCCATCACCACCACCGGCAAGCGGTTCAGAATGCTGCTCTGGTCGTCAGGCTGCAGACTGAGGCTGACATCCCTTGCCTGCACCTTGATGCGCAGCAGCGTGCCCGGTTGCATGTCGGCGTGCGCGACGCGCATCGAGAGTTTGCTGTCGGGCAGGGTGATGGTCAGCAGTTGATAGTGAGGATCGTAGGCGCTCACCGTGCCTTCGATCACCACGCCTGCATTACCGCCCATGGCCAACGGTAGATCAAGACGCGCCAGGGTTTCCCGGATCGGCCCGCTGGCCAACACGCTGCCCGCTTCAAGCACCACCAGATGATCAGCCAGACGCGCCACTTCGTCCTGGGCATGGCTGACATACAGCATCGGGATATCCAGCTCTCGATGCAGGCGTTCCAGATAGGGCAGGATTTCGCTTTTGCGGCGGCTGTCCAGCGCTGACAGCGGTTCATCAAGCAGCACCAGGCGCGGACTGGTCAGCAGCGCGCGGGCAATGCCGACACGTTGACGCTCGCCGCCGGAGAGATTGTCAGGGCGCCGTTCGAGCAAGTGATCGATGCCCAGCAACTCGGCAGCCTGCTGTAGCTGAATGCTGCGCTGATTGCGGGTGATCCGCTTGAAGCCGAATTCCAGGTTTTCCCTGACTGACAGGTGCGTGAAGAGGCTGGCTTCCTGAAACACATAGCCGATGGGACGTTTGTGGGGCGCAACAAAGACGCCCTTGTCGCTGTCCTGCCAGACTTCATTATTGACCCGGATAACGCCCTGCGGGGCTTTTTCCAGGCCGGCGATACAGCGCAGGCAAGTGGTCTTGCCGGAGCCGGAAGGGCCATAAAGCGCGGTTACGCCGGAGCCGGGCAGCACCAGATCCAGGTCCATGCGAAAGTCCGGGTAGCTCATGTGCAAGCGCACTTCGACAGGCGAGGCCATCGATCAACTCCATCCCGTTTTGGATTTGCCGCTGGAATAAAGCGCCAGCAGAACCAGAAATGAGAACACCAGCATCGACCCGGCCAACCAGTGTGCCTGCAGGTACTCCATGGATTCGACGTGGTCGAAGATCTGCACCGACACCACGCGAGTCTTCTCGGGGATGTTGCCACCGATCATCAATACCACCCCGAATTCACCGACTGTGTGCGCAAACCCTAAAATCGCCCCGGTAATAAAGCCGGGTTTTGCCAGCGGCAGAATGACATGAAAGAACGTGTCCCAAGGGCCGGCCCGCAACGTTGCGGCGACTTCCAGTGGGCGCGTGCCGATGGCTGAAAAAGCGTTCTGCAGTGGCTGTACCACGAAGGGCATCGAGTAGAGCACCGAGCCGATGACCAGCCCGGTAAAACTGAACGTCAACGTTCCCAACCCCAGACTCTGGGTCAACTGACCGACCGCACCGTTGGGGCCGAGCAACAGCAACAGATAGAAGCCGATGACGGTCGGCGGCAGAACGAGGGGCAGGGCGACGACGGCACCGACCGGACCCTTGAGCCACGAGTCGGTGCGCGACAACCACAGCGCGATGGGCGTGCCGATCACCAGCAGGATCACGGTGGTCAGCGAGGCGAGCTTCAGTGTCAGCCAGATCGCCGCGATGTCGGCGCTTCCCAAAGGCATTTACAGCTGATATCCGTACGACTTGATGATAGCGGCCGCTTGCGGACCTTTCAGGTAGTCGACCAACGCCTTGGCGGCGGCGCTGTCCTTGCCTTTGTTGAGGATCACCGCGTCCTGCCTGATCGGGTCATGCAGGGCTGCCGGAACGATCCATGCCGAGCCGCTGGTCAGTTTGCCGTCCTTGTAGATCTGCGACAGGGCCACGAAGCCCAGTTCCGCGTTACCCGTAGAAACGAACTGGTACGCCTGGGTGATGCTCTGGCCTTCAACGATTTTCGCTTTGGTGGTATCGGTCAGGCCCAGCTTGCTCAGTACCTGGGTAGCGGCCAGCCCGTAAGGCGCGGTCTTGGGGTTGGCGATGGACAGGTGCTCGTATTGATTGCCCTTGAGTACGTTGCCTTGATCGTCGACATAGCCGTCTTTCGGCGACCACAGCGCCAGTGTCCCGACCGCGTAGGTAAAGCGCGAACCCTTGACGGTGTCGCCTTCCTGTTCGAGCTTCGCAGGCGTGGTGTCATCGGCGGACAGGAATACTTCGAATGGCGCGCCATTCTTGATCTGAGTGTAGATCTGGCCTGTGGCACCAAACGCAGCGACGAGTTTGTGGCCGGTGTCGCGCTCGAAATCCTTGGCGATAGCCTGGATCGGTGCGGTGAAGTTGGCGGCTACAGCGACCTGGACTTCGTCAGCCAGGGCGGAAGTAGCACTTGAAATGGCAGCGACAAATGCGGTGAATTTCAAAAGGTTTTTAAGCGGGGACGCTTGCATGCAGCCACTCCGGAAGATTGAAGGCACGCCACCGGACTGGAGGCGTTTCGCTATATATTTAAATATATAGCGATGTTCCACCTTTCTGAAAGCGATGTTTCAAGCTCGGTTCAAAATGCCCAGTGTGCTGTCCTCCAGTTTTCGGGTCAGCTCACCCGATGTGAGCGAGCACCTGCCCAATGTTGGATTGACATAAAAGACGATCGGTCTAATATCCCCTCCATGACCACATTACTCAATCAGGCTGTCCAGCCGCGCCGTCCCGGGCGTCCACCCAAAGTGGACCGGGACAATCTCGAAACCCGTGAGACGTTGCTGCGCCGCGGCCTTGAAGTGCTGACGGAGCAGGGCTTCTCTGCGACCGGGATCGACTACATCCTCAAGGAAATAGGTGTTCCCAAGGGATCGTTCTATCACTATTTCCCCAGCAAGGAGGCGTTTGGTCGCGCGGTTCTGGACGAGTACTGCCGATATTTCGCGCAACGGCTGGACCGCTGGTTTCTGGACGAAAGCCTGTCGCCACTGGAGCGTCTGGTCGGTTTCGTGCAGAGCGCCAAGGCCGGTATGGCTCGTCACGATTATCGTCGTGGCTGCATGGTCGGCAATCTGGGGCAGGAAATCTGCCTGTTGCCCGAAGCCTTTCGCGAGGTGCTGGAGCAGACACTGCTTGATTGGCAGTCCAGGCTTGCCGTTTGCCTGCGAGCCGCTCAGAAGCACGGCGAACTGGCCTGGGATGCAGACTGCGACGAACTGGCTGCTTTTTTCTGGATTGGCTGGGAGGGCGCCGTGCTGCGTGCCCGGCTGGTCAAAAGCGATACCCCGTTGAACACATTCATTGCCGGTTTTCTTCGCGGATTGCCGCAATGAGCTTTCTGATCTATTTAAAGACGATCGGTCTAAATTGGAGGCGCTCATGCCTGTAAGCACATTCAACGCCATTGTGATTGATAAGGACGAGTCGGGTTACCGCGTGAAACTGACTGCGGTGAACGAGGCAGACCTGCCCGAAGGCGACGTCACCGTGCGCGTTTCCCACAGCACGCTCAACTACAAGGATGCCCTTGCTCTGACCGGCAAGAGCCCCATTGTTCGCAGCTTTCCCATGGTGCCGGGGATCGATCTGGCGGGTATCGTCGAGGAGAGTCAGGCCTCGGCGTTCAAGGCTGGCGATAAAGTGCTGCTCAATGGATGGGGCGTGGGTGAAGGGCACTGGGGCGGTCTCGCGCAAATGGCCCGGCTGAAGAGCGAGTGGCTGATTCCGCTGCCGGATGCGTTCACGCCCAGCCAGGCGATGGCCATCGGCACGGCAGGTTACACGGCGATGCTGAGTGTGATCGCGCTGGAAAAGCATGGCGTGAAGCCCGAACACGGCGAGGTGCTTGTCACCGGGGCCAATGGTGGCGTGGGCAGCTTCACCATCGCCATTCTGGCGAAGCTCGGTTATCAGGTCGTTGCCTCGACAGGACGCGTTGCGGAGAGTGACTACCTGAAACAGCTGGGCGCTGCGAGGATCATCGACAGGGCGACGCTCTCCGAGCCGGGTCGTCCTTTGGCGAAAGAGCAGTGGGCCGCTGCGGTGGATTCGGTGGGCAGCCACACGCTGGTCAACGTCTGCGCCGGGATCAAATACCGTGGCATCGTTGCTGCCTGCGGTCTGGCGCAGGGTATGGATTTCCCCGGATCGGTCGCGCCGTTCATTCTGCGCGGCGTCACGCTGGCCGGGATCGACAGCGTCACCCGGCCTCAAGCCGATCGTCTTGAAGCCTGGTCCAGACTGGCCACCGATCTGGATACTTCGTTGCTGCCACTGATCAGCCGCGAAATTGGCCTGAGTGAGGTGATCGATATCGCGCCGCAACTGATTGCCGGTCAGGTGCGCGGCCGCGTGGTGGTGGATACGGGTCGATAGGGAAATGGGCTGGACCTTAAATGAAGTCCCGGAGTGGCGAAAAGGTGACTTGAGCCATGCGCTCGGCTTACTGAATTCTCAGTCTGTGCCATTTGTGACGCGGAGCGTCACGGGAGGCATGCCCACGCGGAGCGATGGGCACGATCAGTGTCGAGGCGGACTTGTGTATAACGATGAGCGCGGAGCATGGGCACGATCAGCGTCGGGAATATCATCGTTACCACGCTCCAGCGTGGTGACGCCTCTCAGGACGCTCCGCGTCCGGCCGTGATGTGACGCAGAGCATCACGGGTGGCATGTCCACGCAGCGTGGGCACGATCAGTGCGCTTGAGATCCTTGATCGTTTACTGCGTGTTAAAGTGCTTCGAATTGATTGAAAAGTGCAGGGCCGTTTCGCCTGCACTTGCACCACAAAGGCCTTGCCCGACATGTCGCACGATCCATCCTCCGACCAGGCTGCAAGCCCCCGGCAATCGCCTTCGCTGCCGGATGTCAGCAATCCGCTGCAGCTCTATCTGGCGCGTCTCGCTCCTTCCAGTCGCCTGACCATGAAGTACGTTCTGCAGGACGCTGCTGACCGATTGGGAATGGCCGACGTCGATATCTTCGATATTCCCTGGCACACCCTGCAACCCGGTCATGTCACCGCGCTGGTTTCGGCGCTGCGTGAAGACGACTACGCACCCAACACCACGTCGCTGTACGTCAACGCCATTCGCGGTGTGATGAACGAGGCGTGGCGTCATGACCTGATCAGTCACGATCAGTTGTTGAAAATCCGCTCGATCAAGCCGGTCAACGGTACGCGTCTGGCCAAAGGGCGGAACATCAGACGCACGCTGATCCGTGAGTTGATGGACGTCTGCGCCGCCGATCCCAGGCCGCAAGGTCGGCGGGACGCGGCGATCATCGCGATTCTCTATGGTTCTGGGATGCGCAAGTCGGAATCGGTGAATCTGGACCTGGCTCAGGTGGACTTTTCCGAGCGCAGCCTGCGGGTGATGGGCAAGGGCAACAAACAACTGATCAAATACGCGCCCGAATGGGCATTCGGCGCGTTGAATGACTGGCTGGAGCTGCGCCGCTCCTGCTTGCCACCGGGACAGGACGACGACCCGTTCCTGTTCAACCGGATTCGCCGGGGCAGCAACATTACCCGTGAGCGCATCACCAAGCATGCGATCTACTTCATCGCCAAACAGCGCGGGCAACAGGTGGGCGTCAACATCATGCCCCACGACTTCCGACGCTCGTTCATCACGCGTGTCATCGAAGAATACGATTTGTCGATCGCTCAGAAGCTGGCGCATCACACGCACATCGCAACCACTGCCAGCTACGACATGCGCAGCGAGAACGAGCGACGCAACGTGGTGGACCGCTTCGACCTGTAGCCTGAATCACAGGCAAAAAAAAGCCACCTCACTGGGGTGTGGGGTGGCTTAAAGATCTAACCAAAGGAGTGATGAAGAAGAGCAGGTATTCATCAGCATCGCGATGCGGATTCGCGCCGCCGGGAAACATGTTCATTCATCGACGGCAACAGTAACACTGGCCGCCAAAAATCGATTATCAGCATTGTCGATAGTGACTATCACCGTCCATAACGTGCTGAAACTTGGGCAATGTCTAAGTCTGTTGAGCTACTTAAAAGCGCTGACATGTCCACTAACTTTAGGATGCACTAAGGCTGCGAGAAAGCTTTGGCTGCATCGTTCTCCTCCAAGTTTCTCAGTCTCCCAAAGCGAATACCTGGCATGGCTTCCAGTGCGTGCCTGCGGCTGTTTGCGCGCCCAGCCATCCAGAAATTCGATTCGACCGCTGCGACCTATCAAGGGATCGGATAGCCAATTGTTGCAGCGAATTTCATGCTTTGCCCCACTCACAACACACGGGTCTGAGCATGGAAAAGTTCGATATACACCGTAAAACCGACTTCGACGCCCTGGTACATGAGTATGGGCTCGACGGCAGTCGTCTGTTGCCCTGGGGAGGCTACCCGATGCCGTTTGCAGGCGGCTGGTGTGTGGTGCGTCCGGGCACCTGCAGCGAGGCGCATACCCAGATCGACCAGGAGATCTTCATTGCCATCAAGGGCAGTGCCCGGCTGGTGGTGGGCGACAAGGTCATGCCGTTCAACGTGGGCGACATAGCGGCCATTCCGAAACATACCAACCATTACGTCATCAATGATTCCGATGAGAACTTTCATTTCTACGTGGTGTGGTGGGACATGAACTACGTGAATGCGTTTGTCGAGCAGCACTGCGAAACCACGGGGTGCCTCGATGACTAAGTTCATTGTCACCATCACGCCACCTACGCCCAACGGTGATTTGCACATCGGCCATATAGCAGGTCCGTTTCTGGCTGCCGATGTCTTCACCCGGGTGCAACGCCAGCGCGGCCACGAGTGTGTGCTGCTGTCCTATTCGGACGACTATCAGTCCTACATGTTGCGCAAGGGGCTGGAGACCGGGGTGGATCCGGTAGAGCTTGCCAATCGCAACTCCGACCGCATCGAAGCCTCGCTGGCCGCGATCAACATCCAGCCGGACAACTGGATGCGCCCTCACGACAACCACTGGTTCGCCGACTCGGTTGCCGAGGTGTTCGGCAAGGTCCGCGACGCAGGGCTGATCGAATTTCGCGATTCCAGCGAACCTTATTGCCCTGACTGCGACGTCTGGGGTTACGAGGCGTTTGCGCGGGGCAATTGCAACTATTGCGGTGTCGAGTCTGATGCCAGCCAGTGCGAGAACTGCGCGCAGGCACCTGACGCGCCGTTGATGACCGGGCTGCATTGCAAGTTATGCAAACAGCCTTCGCAATGGAAAACCGCACACCGCGCGTTCCTGAAACTGGCAGCCTGCAAGCCCGCGCTGCGTGACCGGCTGCTGGATCGCCAGTGGCGCAGTCCGCTGAATGCCTGGCTGCGCGACACGCTGGAGCACATCCACGACTGGGGCGTCACGCGTCCGCACGATGGCGGGCTCGATCTTCAGGCAGACGGCTCGTGCCGCGTGCACACCTGGTTCATGGGGCTGCCCGGCTACATGGCTGCGTTTCGCGAATACGCCGATCGCATCGGTCGTCCGGAGCTGTTCCGTCAGTACTGGCAGTCGGGGCAGGGCACGCTGGTGCACTTTCTTGGCTTCGATTGCGTATTCAGCCACGCGGTCGTCTACCCGGCGCAGCTGTCGGTGATGGATGGCATTCGGGTTCAGCAACGTTTCGTGCCCAATCAGTTTCTCAAGCTGGACGGGCTCAATCTGTCGACCAGCCGTAACCACGCCATCTGGGTCGGGGACCTGGCGCGCGAAGCCTGCGCCGACAGCGCTCGTCTGTACCTGGCGAGCATTGCGCCTGAGGAGAGCGAGGGCGACTTCCGTCTGCAGCATTTCCTGCAATGGCGCGCGGACGTGTTCGGAGCGTTTTTCCCGGCCTTGCTTGCAACCGGTGCGCAGAACGACACCAGTTGGTGGAGTGGCGTGTGCGGGACCGATGCCGGTTTGCTGGAAGCGCTGCGTCTGCAGTGGAGCAAAGCATGCGAGCCGAATCACTTCTCCATGAAAGGCATGGCGCAGGTGCTGCTGGATGTGATCGCCATCACCCGCACGCGGCTGGCGGAAGGTCGACCGGTCAGCCATCTCGCAGCGTTCATTGCGGTCATCGGCAAGGCGCTGATTCCCGAGATGTCGGCGCGGATCGTCAGCGCCTTCAATCTGCCCGAAGCGCGGGTCAATGCCACGGTCATGTCGGGCTCTGCTGCCGAATACTCCATCTGAACGGACTCTTCACGATGTTCATCGAACATGAAATAGCGGTCATTGGCGCTGGAATCACCGGTGCCAGTATCGCGGCGAAGCTATGCAGCGCAGGGATGTCGGTCGCGCTGATCGACAAGGGTGCAGCAGGCAGCCTCGGGGCCAGCGGCTACTCCGGGGGGCTGGTGCGTCTGTACGATAACGACCCGCTGTTGATGGACCTGGCGGCTTATTCCATCAGCAAGATGGAAGAGGGCGTGTTCGCCACCACCTACCATCAGGCGTTAAGGCGCACCGGCGTGATCTACCGGGCCGCACCCGATCAACTCGACAACCTGTGCCGCGCCATCGAGCACTACGGCAGCGAGCAATACCCCATGCGCCTGTTGAGCAATCGCGAGCTGGATGGCGGCCGTTATCCGCGGTTTACGGACGAAGAGCGGGTCAATCTGTTCGAGCCGCAGGCCTGTGTCGGCAATGTGCGTCAGGCGGTGGCCGCGTTGTGTGGCGTGGTGCGCCAGCACGGCTTGCTGCTGGAGCATCGCGAGATAAAGGCCATCGATTGCCGGTCCCGTGACCTGGTGCATATCGAACTGGGTGATGCGACCTTGCGCTGTCGCGCTGTGGTGGTGGCCGCCGGAGCCTGGAGCCAGCTTCTGGTGCCGCACCTGGCGCTGGAAGCACGCTCGATTCCGCTGGCGCGGGTCATGACCGACAGCGAGTGGTCCATGCCGGTGATCGATGCCGTTACCCAGAGCTACGGCATCCCGCTGACCCGCAACATCGTGCAGACCGGTTGCGGCCTGCGCGACAGCGGTGTGTGGCCGGAGCATTTGGCACTGCCGGACGCACGCCATGTCGAGGACGCTCGCAAGCGCGTTGCGCAGTTGTCCGACGCCTGGGCGGCGCAGGTTCGTGTGCTGGACGTTCTGCCGGGCTTCGACAGCTACAGCGCGGACGGTCGCCCGGTGCTGGGCTTTTGTGACGAACAGAGCCCGATCTATGTAGCGGCCGGCATGTCCGGGCTGGGCTTCAAGTTCGCGCCGGGCATTGCGCATATCGCGTTCGAGCAATTGCGTGAGCGCGTTTCCGGACAACGTGCGTCGTGTAATGGCTGGTCCGCACTTGCGCCGGATTCGTTGCAGCGCAGCGCGGTTCGGCAGGGAGTGCAGCCATGAGCGTCATGTTGCAGGCGCCTGAAACCTTGCGGGTCGGCGTCAGTGCACTGTTCGACCCGGATGACACGCCCCATGCGCGCACTTTTCTCAGGGCGCTCGCCGTGGCGCGCAACGTTATTCCGGGACTGGGCCGCGTGCAGTGGCACTTTCTCGACGACGGTGCCAACGCCCGTCGGGGTGCCGAGGTGGCGCAGCAGATGATCGACTGGCGGGCGGATCTGGTCATTGGTCATTTTTCGTCCGATGCCGCCATCGGCGCGGCTCCGCTTTATCAACGGGCGGGTATGGCACTGCTGACACCTGCGGCGACGATTGATCGACTGACGGTCGAGCACCCCAATGTATTTCGGTTTTGTCCGTCCGACCAACAGCTGGCCCTGGACCTGACGGCCTGGCTGTCGGCACGCCGTTGGCGCTCGGTGCACCTTCAAGCGGATGACAGCGCCCATGGCCAGGCATTGGTCGTGGCGATTGGCGATGCACTTGAAACCGCTGGCCTGCAAATCGTGAGCGAGCGCGAGCACGCCGATGTGGAAGTGTTCGCCGGGCGTCTGCGCGCCAGCCGCGAGCACTGGCAGGCACGACGTCAGGCTGGCAGTACGCGGCCGCTGGTCCTGACCGACGACGCAGCCTCGCCGCATCTGGGCTGCGCGCCTGCCCATGACAGCAACACCTGGGTCGTCGGTTTCGGCGTGCCGCCCGGCCCGCAGCAGAACGACACATCGCACGCACTGCACCGGTCGCTGTTCGGCGTCCTGCCGCAGACCTATTACCGGGAAAGCCTGCTCATGCTTTACGTGCTGGCAATCCTGGCCAACAGCGCGTGGCGCAGGGAACAGCTGCTGGATGTGCTCAACCACACCACCTTCAACACGCCGCTGGGCGCGGTCAGCTTCGATCAGGGCGAGTACCGAAGTGCATTCAACAGCGTCTGGAGAGTCGGTCCCGAGGGGCTGATTGCAGAACCTCTTTGATCTTCACGACCGCTTTTTCAAGGCTTTATGCCAACTCTAAGGATGGGAATCTCATGGGTCATTCAACACCACACCCTTATCAATCGGACGCCGTGTGCATCGGTTTCGGCCCGGCGGGTATCGCTCTGGCCTGCGCCTTCGAAGATGCGCGGGAAGATAACAGCCCGCTGGCGGCGCTTTCGGTGCGATTTCTGGAAGCCGCAGCGGACACCCAGTGGCATCGGGAGCTGCTGCTCGCCGGGACTGACATCAATCACCATGTGTTTCGCGACCTGGTCACGCCGCGCAACCCGCGCAGCCGCTTCTCGTTCGCCATGTATCTGAAGAGCAAAGGCCGGATGTTCGACTTCGGCCTTCTGGGCCGGCCTGCCAGCCGACATGAATGGTCGGATTACGTGGCCTGGGTGTCGCAGCAGGTCGATAGCGATACCCACTTCAATTCGCAGGTCACCGAAATCGCTCCGGTACTCCGTGACGGCCGGCTTTGCGAGCTGAAAGTCCGCACGCAGGATGCCTGTTTCACCACCCGCAACGTCGTGTTGTCGAGCGGCAGTGCGCCGCGCATTCCAGTGATGTTCCAGTCGCTGATCGGGCCGACGCTGTTCCATACCTCGCAGTTCCTGACCCGTCTGCAAGCTTTCGGTGAAAACCTGCCCAAGCGCTGGCTGGTGCTGGGTTCGGGGCAGAGCGCCAGCGAATCGGTGCTGGAACTGGTGGGGCGTGACATGGGCATCGAGGTGCACTCGGTGCACCGTTCTGCCGGTTTCAAACTGACCCAATTGGGACAGTTCCCCAACCGCGTTTTTGCGCCGGATCACGTTGATTACTTCCACAGCCTCAACCACGCAGCGCGGCATCGCTTTCTCGACTGGAGCCGTTCGACCAATTATGCGGGCATCGACCCGGACGAAAGCCAGAAGCTGTTTTCACTGATCTACGAGGACGCCATTGCCGGACGCAAACGTCTGCAGACCTACGGCTACAGCGTCGTTTCGTCCATCGAGAAGGTCGAAACCGGTTATCGCGTCGAAGTCACCGACACCTTCAGTCAGCGCACCCAGGTGCTGGAAGTCGACGCTGTGGTGCTGGGCACTGGCTACGAGCAATACCTGATTCCGCCGTTGCTGAGCGGTCTGCAACCCTGGCTCAAGGCGGACCTGGACGGCGGCCTGCTGATCGACCGGGATTACCGCGTCGCGATGGACGAAGACTGCGACGTGAACCTCTGGGTCAACGGCCTTTCCGAGCGCAGCCACGGTATCAGCGACAGCCAGTCGTTTTCCCTCATGGCCCTGCGCGCCGAACGCATCGCCAATGCCCTTGAACAGGCCGTCGAGTGCGCGGCCGATGCACCGTTACTGGCACAGTGGAAGTGACCCCCATGTACGACACCATTTGCGACATTATTCACGACCGGACCTTTCTCAAGGTCTCGGGGCTTGGACATGACTTCTTCCTGAAAATGGAATCCCTCAACCCGGCGGGTTCGATCAAGCTCAAGACCGCCGTAGGCCTGGTGGATGACCTGCAATCACGCGGCCTGATCGGCCCGGACACGATTCTGATCGAATCGTCGTCGGGCAACCTGGGTGTGGCGCTGGCCATGCTCTGCGCCGAACGCGGGATTCGTTTCACCTGCGTGGTCGATCCCAACAGCTCCAACCACAACATTCGCATGATGCGCACTTACGGCGCCGAGGTCATCCGGGTTGAGACGCCGGACGAAAATGGCGGTTTCCTCGGCACGCGCATCGCGCTGATTCGCGAAAAAATCGGCAGCGATCCGCGTTACGTATGGCTCAACCAGTATGAAAACGCTGCCAATCCACGAGCCCATGCACGCACCACGGCGCGCTCGATCAGCCAGCATTTCGGGCATGTCGATTACCTGTTCGTCGGCGCAGGCACCACCGGCACCCTGATGGGCTGCCTTCAGCATTTTCAGCGCCATCATCCGACCACCAAAATCATTGCCGTGGACAGCGTCGGCTCGGTGACTTTCAACACCCCGGCCAGCCGTCGCTATATTCCGGGTCTGGGCACCAGCCAGCGCCCGCCGATTTTCAATGCCGACGGTGTTCATGCGCTGGAGATGGTGCCCGAGTCGCGCACCGTTGCCATGTGTCGGATTCTGGCTCGCACCAAAGGTCTGCTGGTCGGCGGCTCGACCGCCACGGTAGCGGCGGCGGTTCACGCCTGGCGCGACCGCATCGAACCCGGTTCGGTGGTGGTGGCTCTGTCGCCGGATTGGGGTGAGCGCTATCTGGACACGCTGTATGACGACCTTTGGGTCGAACGGCATTTCGGCAGCGACGTGTTGAACATGACCCTGGCGGACATGCCGATCATGCCGAGCTGGACCACCTATCTGGCAACCGAGCGCTCGCGTCAGGCGCCGTTCCATGTGATCGACGGTGAAGTGGTCGCGCGGCTGCTGGCGGCGGATCCTCAGGCCTGCATCGATGACGTCGAAGGAGCTTATCTGGCCCATGAAGCAGGCCGGACGATCAATCCAGACAGCTACTTTCTGCGTTTCCCCGAGGCACCGGCCAACCGCATCATCGCGCTGCCCGCCAGCCTGTGCGGGGAACAGCCGGTCAGTGGCATCAAGTGGATTTCCAGTTTCCCGGGCAATACGGACTCGGGTCTGCAACGCGCCTCGGCGGTGTTGATCCTCAACGATCCGCAGACCGGCTATGCCTTTGCCTGTCTGGAAGCGTCGCGAATCAGCGCCATGCGTACCGCAGCCTCTGCAGTGCTGGGTGCGCGCTGGATGAGTCGTCATCACAAACACGTCCCGCGCATGGCGTTCATTGGTGCCGGATTCATTGCGCGCAGCATTCTGGACATGTTCGTCAGCGATGCCTGGACGCTGGACAGGGTGAGTGTGTTCGATCAGCACCCCGATTCGGCGCGGGCGCTGGTCGATCATGCCGCGAACCGGCATCGGCTAGTCAGTGAGCTGGCAGACCTGGACGACAGCCTGCAGGCCGATGTGGTGGTGTTCGCCACCACGGCGCCGAGTCCTTATGTGTTGGAGCCGGTGTTCCGGCCGGGCCAGTTGGTATTGAACATCTCGCTGCGTGATCTTGGCCCCGAGGTGATTGCCTGCGCCAACAACATTCTGGATGACGTCGAGCATTGCCTGAAGGCTCGGACCTCGCCTGACCTGGCGGTGCAGCAGTATCAGGACCGCTCGTTCATCACCGGCACGCTGGCGCAACTGATGACCGGGCAAGTGGAATTGAGCCCGGATCGGGTCTCGATCTTCTCGCCGTTTGGCCTGGGCGTACTCGACCTGGCTGTAGGGCAGCGGATCTACGGGCAGGCCGTGGCCGAGGGCAGCGCTTTGCCGGTGCCGCAGTTCTTCTTCGAATCGAACCGCTGGTGACCGACATGCAGACACGTTCTCTTGATCGGGTCGAACTGCCTGTCCGGCAGTTCGAACCTGAGCCGTGTTCGATCGCGATCATCGGCATGGGCTCGCGTGGCCTGAGCGTTCTGGAACAGTTGATCGGTTTGAGTCGCAAAACGGATGCGCAACGGCTGCGCATCGAGGTATTCGATCCTCGGACGCCCGGTAGCGGCCTGCACCTTGCCGAGCAGCCCGATTACCTGATGCTCAACACCATGGCGGGTCAGCTCTCGGCGTTTTCGTCGGCCTTTCCCGTCTCAGAACCTGCGGGCTGGACCTTTTTACAGTGGTGCCAGGCCAAGGGAGTCATGCTCGATGAACGAGGCCATGTCAGTACGGACGGGAAGGGCAGGCCGGTTGCGTTCGGCGACTTCGTGCCGCGCAAACTGCTGGGGCGTTATTTGCAGGACAGCTATCGATTTCTGCTGAAGCAATGCCCCGCGCATGTCGAAGTGCGCCACCACGCCGAGGTGGTCACTGGTTGTCGTGAACGGGCTGTCGATGCAGGTTTTCGCCTGCAAACGACGGTTCGCGAACTGGATGTCGACGCAGTGCTGCTGACCTGTGGCCACTCGTCAGCGGCAGATGAGCGATCTGCCATCGGCGAGTCGGTATTGATCGAAGGGCTGGGCCTGACTGCGATGGACACACTGGCGCATCTCACTGAGGGGCGCGGCGGGCGCTATGTGCCTGATCCAGGCCATGCGGGCTGGCGCTACCTGCCGTCCGGGCTGGAGCCGAGGATAGCGCTGTATTCGCGCTCAGGGCTGCCGTTTCACGCCCGGCCCCAATGGCATCCTTCTGTCCATGCTGCGCTGCCGAGAACGTTCTTTACCGCTGAAGCCATTGTCGAACTGCGCCAGCAGAGCGCGACCGGACGGCTCGATTTCGAGCGTGACGTGCTGCCGTTGATCAAGGACGAAATGTGCGCGGTGTTCTGGCAGGCCAGAGTCCGACTCGACGCGCCCCGGGAGTTGCAGTTGCTGCAGCAGAAGCTCGGTAACGCGACTGATCGGGTTTCACTCCACAGGTTGTTCAAGGCGCTGGCCGAACAGTGGGGCGAGTTCGAGCCCGAACAGTGGCTGGTCACCGAGCGCTGGTGCGGCGATGAAGAATCGTATGCGCAGTGGTTCGAACGCTGGATCGCGCGTGAGCTGGCGTTGAGTCGCCTGGGCACCGCGAGCAGCCCGGTTCGTCAGGCGCTGGAGGTGTGGCGTGATTATCGCGACCTGCTGCGGCGTGTGGCGGATCGCGGCGGCCTGAGTGACGCATCGACACTGGCGTTTTATGGCCAGTGGGCCGGGCTGTCGAATCGACTGGTCGGCGGCCCGCAGAAAGAGCGTTACGAAGACCTCCTGGCGCTGATCCAGGCCGGTGTCGTGACCGTCCTGCCGCCCATGGAGGATGCCTCCAGTTCGCCCGTGCCGTTTGACACACTGATCCGGGCGCGTGTGGCGCACCGCGGTCTTTCTTCCAGTCGCGATCCGCTGTTGAACGACCTGCTGCGTCAGGGCCTTGTTCGTCCCGCTCATGCGTATCCGGCTGACGGAGTGACGACGGACCCGTCTGGGCGCGTCGCGCGTGCCGACGGCGGCGTTCATTCGCGCCTTTGGGCACTGGGGCCGATCGTCGAAGGCTGCACCTTCTACAACCACTACGTGCCCACGCCAGACCCGACCTGCCGGGCGCTTATCGAGGCGTGGCAGGTGGCCCAGACGTGCCTCGATGCGCTGTCAGCCAATCGCTGCGACTCCCTTTCCATCACCTCTTTTTCAACCCTCTAAAAGGAATTGGCTATATGTACGAGATCACTCTGCTGACGGCGCTCGCCGGTGCTTTCATTGTCCTGATCATCAGCCCCGGCCCGAACTTTCTGGTCATCACCCAGTTGTCGTTCAGCCAGTCCCGGCAACAAGGCATCTGCGCCGGACTGGGTGTTGCTTCGGGCAGCATCCTCTGGGCATTGCTCGCAGCCACCGGGCTGGGCCTGATATTTCAACAACTGCCCTGGCTGCAACCGGCCCTGCAACTGCTGGGCGGGGCGTACCTGACCTGGCTGGGCACCAAGAGCCTGCGCAGCGCGGGCAGCCAGCCCAAACCTCGCGACATTGGCGCGCTGGGCATTGGCAGTCTCAGCCGTGCCTACCGTTTCGGCCTGTTCACTAACCTGACCAACCCCAAGGCGCTGGCGTTCTACACCAGCGTATTCACCACCGTGACCACGCCGGGCATGCCGATGTGGGTGCGCACGGCCGGGGTGTCGATCATTGCCATTCTGGCGATCTCCTGGTTCGTGCTGCTGGCCACGCTGTTCTCGATTCCGGCGGTGCAGGCCCGTTATCAGCGGATGAAAAAGGCCATCGACATCGTGACCGGGCTTTTCATGATCGCGTTCGGTATTCGCCTGCTGATCGGCCTGTTGCCGGCCGGTCTGATCAACTGATTTCAAGGAACGACACCATGTACAAGAATGACTGGTATTACCCGACCTCCATCCGCGCAGGCGCCGGGCGCGCCGCAGAGCTGGCTGACGCTTGCCGTGTGACAGGCATCCAACGTCCACTGCTGATCACTGATCGGTTTCTGGGCAGTACGGACATGATCCGCAGCGCTGTAGAGGACTGCCGACAACAGTTGGGCCATTGCGGGCTGTTTGACCGGGTCAAGGGCAACCCCACCGGCACCAATGTCGCGGACGGGCTTGAAGCCTATAAAGCGGGCGACCACGACGGTGTGATTGCCTTCGGCGGCGGCTCAGCACTGGACGCCGCCAAGGCTGTGGCACTGATGTCAGGGCAGACCCGACCGCTGTGGGACTTCGAAGACATCGGCCAGAATCATCTGCGCGCCAACCCTCTGGGCATCGCCCCGGTTATCGCACTGCCAACCACTGCGGGCACAGGCTCCGAGGTGGGCCGTGCGTCGGTGATCACTGACGAGCAGGCGCAGGTCAAACGTACCATCCTGCACATCCGCATGATGCCGCGCATCGCGATTCTGGATGCCAACCTGACGCTGGATCTGCCCACGCACCTGACCGCTGCAACCGGCGCCGACGCGCTGACGCATTGCATGGAGTCCTGGTGCTCGCCGGCCTGGCACCCGATGGCTGAAGCAGTGTCGGTGAAGGGAATGCAGATGATCAAGGCGTACCTGCCTCGCGTCGTCGCGGACGGACAGGATCTGGAGGCGCGCCAGCAGATGCTGGTGGCGTCCAGCCTGGGCGCGGCGGCGTTTCAGCGAGGGCTAGGTGGTGTGCACGCCATTGCGCAGAGCCTGGGCGCGCTGTACGACCAGCATCACGGCTTGCTCAACGCCATCCTGCTGCCGTATGTACTGGAGGCCAATCGGTCCGCCCTGTTGCAGCAAATGGACGATCTGGCGGTTTACCTGCGTCTGCCCACGCCCGGTTTCAGTGGCGTGATGGACTGGGTACTGAGCCTGCGCGAGCAGATCGGCATTCCCCATACGCTGGCTGACATCGGCATCCATGATCAGGACGCCGAGTTGGTGGGCCAGATGGCATTTGCGGACGGTTGCTCGCACACCAATCCGATTCGGCATTCGGCCGAGGCCTACGCAGGGGTATTCAGGCGAGCGGTGAGGGGGCAGTGATTCATGGTGCAGGTGGATGAACGGGCGGTTCAGCGTCTGGCCGAGGTCTGGCAAGGCTGGGTCGATTCCGGGCACATCGTAGGCGGTGTATTGCTGGTGGCGCAGGGCGGCGTGCTGCGCTACGTCAGAGCCAGGGGCTGGGCGGATCGGGAGCGTCGGGTGAGTGTGACTCGCGGTACACGTTTTCGCCTGGCGTCGCTGACCAAACTGCTGACATCGGTGGCGGTGTTGCTGCTTTGCGAGCAAGGCATGTTGAGCCTGGATGCGCCGGTAACGGACTGGCTGCCAGCGTTTCGGCCCCGTCTGAGTGATGGCCGGGAGTCGGTCATCACCCTGCGTCATCTGCTGTCGCACAGCTCCGGGCTTGGTTATGGCTTCGAACAGCCGCCAGGTAACGCTTATGAGTCGGCGGGCGTGTCGGACGGGCTGGACCGTGTGGCGTTTGATCTGCAGGAAAACCTGACTCGTCTGGCGAAGCTGCCGTTGCTGTTCGAACCCGGCACTGCCTGGGGGTATTCGCTGGCGACCGACGTGCTGGGTGCGGTGATTGAGCAAGGCACCGGCCGTGCGTTGTCGCAGGTCATCCACGAGAAAGTCACCCAGCCCCTGGGCATGGGTTCTACCTCGTTCAGGCAGGATCAGGGTCGGCTGGCGCGTGCTTATAAAGACGGTGCTGGCGCTCCCGAGCGTATCGGTGATGGCGACGTGCTGGTTCTTGAAAGTGGAACGGCCAGGGTGTCGTCGGGCCGGGTCTACGGTGCGCAGGCCTATGAATCAGGTGGCGCCGGCATGCTGGGGACCGCCGATGATTATCTGAAGCTGCTGGAATGCCTGCGTCTGGGCGGCGCGCCTTTGTTGAATTCCGTAAGTACGGCGGCGTTGCTGAGTAACGCCATTGGCAAGGTGACGCTCAAGGGCAGGGGCGCCGGCTGGACGTTCGGCCTGGGGCCGGTGATCCTCGCCGACCCGCTGGCCGCCGGGCAGCGACAGGGTGCTGGCACCTGGTCATGGTGTGGTGTGTATGGCAGTCATTACTGGGTCGATCCGGTATCGGAGATCAGTCTGGTTGTGCTGACCAATACCGCTGTGGCGGGCGCCTGGGGCAGGTTTGCGGATGCGTTGGTTGAGGCGGTTTATTCATGAACGGAAGCTGATCGTGTCCCCCGTGGGGCACTCAGCGTTATACATAAGTCCGCCTTGACCCTGATCAAACCCGCGCAAACTGTTTGCGGTAGCTGCTCGGGCTGACGCCCACCAGATTACGGAAGTGCCGCCGGAACGACTCTTCGGAGCCGAAGCCGGTTCGGTCCACCACTTCGTTCAGCCGCAACTTCGATGACTCCAGCAGTTCCTTGGCATACGCCACACGCTCACCCAGCAACCAGTCATAGGGTGTAAGCCCCGTACTTTCCATGAAGCTGCGGTGCAAGGTGCGGGTACTGACTGCGGCACGTGAAGCCATTTCCTTGATGGTGTGCGGGCGATTCAGGTCGCTGCGGATCCAGTCCATCAGATTGGAAATCGGCCCGTCGCTGGCCGACACCAGTTGCCGCGAGGCGTATTGCGACTGTCCGCCTTCGCGATGGGGCGGGATTACCATGCGTTGCGCCACCATATTGGCCACACGCGAGCCATGATCGTTGCGCACCAGATGCAGCATCATGTCCAGTCCGGCCGCAGATCCTGCCGCCGTGACGATGCTGCCCTGATCGACATACAGCTCGTTGGGCTGAATGGTCAGCCCCGGATACATGGTGGCCAGCAGGTCGGTGTAACGCCAGTGAGTGGTGACCTTGTGACCGTCGAGCAACCCCGCAGCCGCGAGCACGAACGCCCCGGTGCAGATCGAGCAGATACGCGCACCACGGGCGTGGGCGGCCTGAAGCTGTTCGATGAGGCGCTGTGGCACCTTTGATTCAACCCCGCGCCAGCCTGGCACGATGATGGTATCGGCGTTTTCCAACAGCACATCGCCCGGCGTCGGCACGATAGTAATGCCCCCGGCGGCCGTGATCGGCCCGTCATCGACCGGGAACGTCGCAAATTCATACCAGGTGACGCCCAGCTCGGGCCGTTTGAGGGCGAATACCTCGACCGTGCAGCCAAATTCGAAGGTGCAGAGCTGGTTATAGATCAAGGCGACAACGAGATGATTTTTCATGGCGCGATGTTACCGGATATTGGCATTTCGGACAGTAGTTCGTGCTGATGCTACTGGGTAATCTGAAGCCTGTCACTCAGGTGAATCCTTAACCCTGCATGTGGTCCGGCAACCGGACCCAGGAGCCATTTCGTGTCCCTCAATATCGGTATCTACGTGTACGACGACGTCGAAGTTCTCGACTTCGCGGGCCCTTACGAAGTGTTCACCACCGCTACTCGAATGCATGCGCGCAACAGTCGTGATGACAAGCCGCTGTTCAATGTCTTCACCATCGGCCGCAGCACTGCCTCTGTGCGTGCGCGGGCCGGTCTGAAGGTCGACCCGGACTTCTCGATCAATGATCACCCGGCCATGGACTGCCTGATCGTTCCGGGTGGCGTGGTCAATGCCGAACTGGAAAAGCCGGACGTCATTCGCTGGATCAGCGACCAGTCGGAACCGGGGCGCGTCGTTGCGGCGGTCTGCACCGGCGCATTCATGGTTGCCAAGACCGGCAAGCTGGCGGGCAAGCAGGTCACCACGCACTGGGAGGACATTGCCGATCTCAAGGAAATGTTCCCGTCGGTGGATGTTCTCAGCACCCTGCGCTGGGTCGACGAAGGATCGTTCGTGACGTCGGCGGGCATTTCCGCCGGCATTGACATGAGTCTGCATCTGGTCGAACGTCTGCACAGCCGCGAACTGGCCGAGCGCACCGCGCTGCAACTGGACTTCGACTGGACCGAGAACGACTGATTCAGCTCCATCGCTCAACGCGATCTGTACCGCTTTACGGGTACATCGGATTTGATATTCCGGGTGACTGACAGATTTTCTGCCTTGTCTGGGGTCCTGCTGCCGGGCCATGCGCGCTGACGCATCTGTGCAGGACCCTTTCCAGAAACTCCAGCGGTTGCATGCACCCCCGACTGACCGATCTCTTTGTGCTGCCGATAAGCGAGCACAGGGGCATGTCATCGGGGGTTCTTGTATTTCCGACTCTTTCCCGTCAGCGCCAGGTCGTGCCTACCATCGCTTTATCCAGAGTGCAGGACAGATGAAAACCCATTTCTTCAAAATCGTTCAAACCGTTGCCCAGCACGGTTCGTTCTCGGAAGCTGCTGCCATTCTGGGGTGCAGCCAGTCGAACATCAGTTACGCGATCAAGGAAGTCGAAGATTTCTTCGAGAAACGCCTGTTCATCCGCAGTCGCTCCGGCTGCACACTGACGCCTGACGGCCGGGTGATTTCCCAGACCCTGGGCAGCATCATGGCGACGCTTGAACAACTAAAAAAAATGGGGTGAGCGGCAGTGTAACGATCCACTACTACACGCACATTCAAGAGACCAGCCTTGGCACTTCACTCGATTTTCTGGCCCGGCATTACCCTGACATCCATCTCAATGTGCTGCACGGCAGCGAACAGAATCCGTCGCTGGAGCCGTTGATAAAAGAAGCAGCCGATATCCTGATTCTCCCCAGCACCGTGCTGGGTGAGCACTACGTCGAGCATCATCACTGGTCCGATCACTACGTATTGGTCACCGCCAAAGGCAAGCACACGCAAACCCGCACCTTCACCGAACTGTCGCAGACTTCGCGCTATGTTGCCTGGCGACATCCCGGTGTGGACCGATTGCATCAGCAACTGGCGTCCGCGCAGGTCCGGCTCAGCCATCGCGGTGAACTCAGTTGTCTGGAAACCCTGCTGGACCTGATCGCCCGACAGCATTGCATCTCGATTCTGCCCAGCGCCTTGCTCAACGGACACTTGCGGGAAGTGGAGCAAGTACCGTTGCCGGGAACGATCATGCGCCACATCAGTGTGGTGGCCCGTCCGACCTCGCTGCTTTCCAATGCCGCCAGTGCAGTGATTCAGGCTCTGAAGAAGCCGCGAGTGCTGGCGGTTCAGCGGTATTGAGCACACACACAGGGCTGCGGGAACCGTATTCCGTGCGGCAGATGGCGGCGCGCTTTACGGATGCAGGTCCTGTCTGGTGAAAGCTACAGCCCGATGCAACGAATTGCCCCCATTAGGCTCATACCCATAGGTAATACATTCGGGGCGCTTGTTCGCAAGCGTCCAACGCCGCCGATTCGAGAGGAAGACTGGACGCTATGACGATACCGGACAAGCAGTATGTGGACTGGCTGGTCGAGCAATCGATGCTGAACGCTGCCAGACAGCGCGCCAAGACCTACTCGGGCCAGGGAAGACTCTGGCAACGGCCGTTCGCACAGGCCCGTCCAAGGGACGCATCCGCCATTTCTTCGGTCTGGTTCACCGCGTATCCCGCATCGATCGTCACCCGTGAGGGTTGCTCGGTGCTTGAGGCGCTGGGTGATGAAACGCTGTGGCACGCCTTGTCGGAAATCGGCATCCAGGGCATTCACAACGGCCCGCTCAAGCTGTCCGGCGGTTTGCAGGGGCGTACCCGCACGCCCAGCATCGACGGCAATTTCGACCGCATCAGCTTCACCATCGATCCTGAACTGGGCACTGACGCTCAACTGCTCAGCCTGACGCGCATTGCTGCGGCGCATAACGCTGTGATCATCGATGACGTCATTCCGTCGCACACCGGCAAGGGCGCCGACTTCAGGCTGGCCGAGCTTGCGTATGAGGACTATCCCGGTCTTTATCACATGGTCGAGATCCGCGAAGAAGACTGGCAGCTCTTGCCCGATGTCCCGGCGGGCCGTGATGCGGTCAATCTGACGCCCGAGGTAGTCGATCAACTGCGCGACAAGCATTACATCGTGGGTCAGTTGCAACGGGTTATTTTCTTCGAGCCTGGCGTCAAGGAAACTGACTGGAGCGCCACTGACGTGGTGCAAGGCGTCGATGGCAAGGCCCGGCGCTGGGTGTATCTGCATTACTTCAAGGAAGGTCAGCCTTCCCTGAACTGGCTGGACCCCAGCTTCGCCGCGCAGCAGATGATCATTGGTGATGCACTGCATGCCATCGACGTCTCTGGCGCACGCGTACTGCGGCTGGATGCCAACGGATTCCTGGGTGTGGAGCGTCGCGCTGAAGGCGCGGCGTGGTCGGAAGGGCATCCGCTGTCGATCACCGGCAACCAGTTGCTGGCCGGTGCGATCCGCAAGGCCGGCGGTTTCAGTTTTCAGGAGCTGAACCTGACGCTGGACGACATTGCCTCCATGGGCAATGGCGGTGCTGACCTGTCCTACGACTTCATCACCCGTCCGGCCTATCAGCACGCGCTGTTGACCGGTACAACCGAGTTCCTGCGGCTGATGCTGCGCCAGGTTCATGCGTTCGGTATCGATCCTGCGTCGTTGATCCACGCGCTGCAGAACCACGATGAACTGACACTAGAGCTGGTGCACTTCTGGACGCTGCACGCCCACGACACCTATCACTATCAGGGCCAGACCTTTCCCGGCAACATCCTGCGCGAGCACATCCGCGAAGAGATGTACGAGCGGCTGACCGGCGAGCATGCGCCCTACAACCTGAAGTTCGTCACCAACGGCGTGTCCTGCACCACGGCGAGCATCATCACCGCCGCACTGGGCATTCGTGACCTGAGCACGATCACTGACGCGGATATCCAGCAGATCCAGCACATTCACTTGCTGCTGGTGATGTACAACGCGATGCAGCCTGGCGTGTTCGCGCTGTCCGGCTGGGATCTGGTCGGTGCGCTGACCTTGCCGGCCGAGCAGGTCCAGCACTTGATGCAGGACGGTGACACCCGCTGGATCCACCGTGGCGCGTACGATCTGGCCGACCTGGATCCGGAGGCGGAGCTGTCGGAAGGCGGCATGCCGCGTGCGCAGTCGCTCTATGGCAGCCTTGTCAGCCAGCTCAAGCGTCCTGACTCGTTCGCTTCGCAGCTCAAGAAGATTCTGGCGGTACGCCGCGCGTACGACATTGCTGCCAGCCGCCAGATTCTGATTCCTGATGTGCAGCATCCGGGTTTGCTGGTTATGGTGCACGAGTTGCCAGCAGGCAAGGGCACTCAGATCACTGCGCTCAACTTCAGCGCCGA
Source organism: Pseudomonas sp. fls2-241-TYG-175 (assembly GCF_030209155.1). NCBI lineage: Bacteria > Pseudomonadati > Pseudomonadota > Gammaproteobacteria > Pseudomonadales > Pseudomonadaceae > Pseudomonas > Pseudomonas sp. fls2-241-TYG-175. The sequence goes on from NZ_JARVSO010000001.1 coordinate 243,103, forward strand.
GACCATCGTCGAAACGCTGCACCTGCCGGACATCGCGCCAGGGCCTGTGGTGGACATCATCAACGAGCGCGTTGAAGGCGACCTGACCGAGCAGGGTGAGTTCACCATTACGCTGGATGCTTACGAAGGTCTGGCGCTGCGTGTCGTGAGCACCTTGCCGATGATCTGAGCATCGGGGTCGTGATGCAGTCTGTGCCATCTGTGACGCGGAGCGTCACGGGCTGCATGCCCACGCGGAGCATGGGCACGATCGGTGTGCTTGAGGTCTACGATCGTTCCCACTCTGCGTGGTGACGCCTCCCAGAACGCTCCGCGTCCGCTCTTGAATGCGACGCGGAGCATGGGCACGATCAGTGTTGATGATGATCGTTCCTACGCTCCGCGTGGGAATGCCGCTCAGGACGCTCCGCGTCCGCTGTCGAATGCGACGCAGAGCAATGGGCGTTATAAGTGTCAGGCACGCCAGACTGTTTACAGGATACCGCTGCGTCCTCGCTCAGCCGTTCTGATGCTTCTTCATTCTGTAGGCAAACTGCGCACGGCTGAGCCCCAACAGCCGTGAGGCGGCTGCCAGATTTCCCTGACTCTTGGCCATTGCTTCACTGATGAGGCGATGCTCAAGGTCGTCGATGGAAAACCCTTCAGGCTGGCCCAGCGTGTCCAGCAGTGTGGATGCAGGTTCCGTATCGGGCTTTGAGCCCAGCGAAAGTCCTCCCTCGTGGTTCAGCGAATACGATTCGACCGGCATCGGTTCATTGCGAAAGATATGGATCAGGTCGATGGGCTGGCCATCTTCGCTGGCGATCAAGCCGCGTTCGATCAGGTTCTGCAGTTCGCGAACATTGCCCGGAAAGTCGTAGCGCAACAGGGTCTTCAAGGCGCGCATGGTCAGCCCGGCCGGGGTGCGGCCATATTCGTTGCAGAACCTTCTGAGAAACGCATTGATCAGCAGCGGCACATCATCCCGGCGTTCACGCAGCGGGGGCAGGGCGATGGGGTAGACGTTCAGACGATAGAACAGGTCCTCGCGGAAATCGCCATGCGCCACGGCCTGGCGCAAATCGATGTTGGTTGCCGCGACCACACGCACATTGACCTTGATGCCGCTTGATCCACCGACCCGCTCGATTTCCCTTTCCTGCAGGGCGCGTAACAGCTTGCTCTGTCCCGCAAGACTCAGGCAGGTTATTTCATCGAGAAACAGGGTGCCGCCATTGGCGCGCTCGAAACGTCCGGGCCGCGAGTGGGTGGCGCCGGTGTAGGCGCCGCGCTCGACACCGAACAGCTCGGATTCGATCAGGTTGTCCGGGATCGCTGCGCAATTGAGCGCCACGAAGGGTCCGTCCCGATGGCGACTGAACTGATGCAACTGGCGAGCGAACATTTCCTTGCCCACCCCCGATTCGCCACTGAACAACACGGTAGCGGGAGTCATGGCAACACGTTGCAGTGCCTGGCTGGCGGCATTGAACGCGGCACTCGCGCCAATCAGCGGATGCTCGGTACCCGTAGAGAGCGCTTCGCTCCAGGGCGCCGCCGAAGGTGCAGGTGGATTGTGCGGCGAGCTGGAGGAGACGACGCTCAGGTAGCCGAGGTCGCGTTCGACATCGCCCCATTGCTCGGCGGTCTTGCCGATCACCCGGCAGCAGTTGTGGCCCATGCCGCGGCATTCCACCTCACGGAATATCACCATCTGCCCGAACAGCCCGCTGACGAAACCGGTGGCATAACCGATTTCGGTCCAGCACACCGGATCCTGGCTGATGCCATGGGACGCGAGATGCTCATCGGCTTCACAGGAGTGGTGCCAGAGGAACTCACCTTCGTAAAACCCCGACTTCGCATCGAATTTGAAATGCAGCGGTTCGACCTTGGCCATGCCCTCAAGGGTGTGCAGGTGTGTGCCAGCGCGGAAAACCGCCGTGGCATCGGCGTGGGGCCAGCGCGCCCGGATCAACCTGGCATCCCGCGCGCCGGACAGATAACCCGCCCGGGTGAACATGCCGCGCGCCTGCTCCAGACCCAGGCGTTCGATGATCTCCCGACGCAAGGTGCCGAATGAAGAACTGTGCAGCAGCAGCATGCGCTGGTCGTTAAGCCAGATGCGGCCGTCATCAGGAGAAAAGAACAGGCAACCGGTCAGTTCCTCCGACGTGGGGGATTGACCGGGATTCAACCCGGCGCTGTCACCTTGCGGCGCAAAATGCTGGGCGGCGAAATCCTGATCGGAAAGATGGCGAAGAGGGTTAGTCATTGTTATGCCCCAGGCCGAGAGTGATCGAAATGATGAAACGCTCAGATAGTTATAAAACATAACTTAATCAAATGAACAAGCCCGATGAGACATGCATTCGTTCGAATGTGACGTCCGACATATCAAAATAGGGCTCAAGCGTTGGATCCAGAGCGGTCGCGCAAAAATATGACCGTTCGATGGCAAAACCGGCACAGCGCTTGCTGAGGACTGAACACGGCGCAAGCGACCGTTCTTCTGGGCGCGGCGATTACAAACATAAAAGCCGGAGTTTCACCATGTCAGTGTCTGAGCCTGTGTCTTTGCTGCAACCTGCACTTGTAGCCAACTGTATTTTCAACGGTGACTGGGTACCGTCATCAGCGCCTTTGCGTCCGGTGATCGAGCCCGCCACCGGTGAATTGCTGATGAACACTGCGATGGCGGATGCCGCCGATATCGCAGTTGCCTGTCGTGAAGCCGCCCTGGCCCAGCCCGCCTGGGCCGCGATGGGACCTCGCGAGAAAGCCGAAATATTTTTACTGGCCGCCGATCTGGCGGTCTGCTCGTTCGATGAATTGTCGTTGTATGTGGCTCGCGAAACCGGCGGCAGCCTGCCCAAAGGCGAACACGAAGTGCGTGAGGCCATCGTGTTGCTGCGTCAGGCGGCCGGTATGTTGTCTCAGGCGCATGGTCATGGCCTGATGCTGCCAAGCGCAGCGGGACGTTTGTCGTACGCACGTCGTGTACCGCATGGTGTGATCGGGATGATTTCACCGTTCAACTTTCCATTGGTCCTGTCGTTGCGCACGGTTGCGCCTGCACTGGCGGCGGGGAACGCGGTGGTGCTCAAGCCGGATCCGCAGACACCGGTCAGCGGCGGTTTCCTGATCGCCCGTCTGTTCGAACAGGCCGGTCTGCCCAAGGGCCTGCTGCATGTGTTGCCAGGCGCTGCGGATGCGGGCGAGGCCCTGTGCCGCGACCCCAACGTGCAAATGATCACCTTCACGGGCTCCACTGCTGCAGGCCGCAAGGTCGGCGAGACGGCGGGGCGCAACCTCAAGAAGGTCTCGCTGGAACTGGGCGGCAAGAACCCGCTGATCATTTTGGAAGATGCCGATCTGGATCTGGCGGCTGGCAACGCGGCGTTTGGCGCATGGCTGCATCAGGGCCAGATCTGCATGGCGACCGGGTTGATTCTGGTCCACGAATCCATCGCCGCAGCGTTCACCCGTAAGCTGGCCGACAAGGCGCGAGCCTTGACCGTGGGCAACGCCGCGCGCGGGGAGGCCGCACTGGGGCCGCTGATCAATGCGCGCCAGGTGCAGCATGTGCATGGGCTGGTCAGCGAGAGCATAGAGGGGGGCGCGCAGTTGGAAACCGGCGGCGAATACGATGGCCTGTTTTATCGTCCGACCGTGCTCAGCCATGTAAAACCGGGTATGCGGGTGTTCGAAGAAGAAGTTTTCGGGCCTGTGGCGGTTGTCGTGTCATTCTCCACGGATGAAGAGGCGATCGAGCTGGCCAACCGCAGCGAGTACGGCCTGGCGGCGGCGGTGATCTCGCCCTCAGTGGGCCGGGCGATGGCTATCGGTGATCGCCTCAAGTGCGGCTTGTTGCATATCAATGATCAGACCGTGGCGGACGAATGCATCAACTCCTTTGGTGGGCGCGGTTCATCAGGCAACGGCAGCAGCGTCGGCAGCCCATCCGACGGGGACGAATACAGCCAATGGCAATGGGTCACGGTCAAGAACCAGCCGCCGGCTTATCCGTTCTGAAGGCTGTCGACAGTTTGAGAAACACAGGCTCAACCCACAATAACAAGAGCGCGCAACTATGAACCTGAACAACAAAACCCTGATTGTGACTGGCGTGTCTTCCGGTATCGGTGCCGAAGTGGCGAGGCTGGCCCGCTTCCAGGGGGCCAGAGTGATCGGTGTTGACCGGCACGAACCGCAACTGACCCTGGACAGCTTTTTTCAGGCCGATCTCGGCGACCCCGCCAGTATCGATGCGCTGATCGAAAAATTGCCCGTCCACATCGACGCGCTGTGCAACATCGCAGGTGTGCCGGGCACCGCGCCTGCCGAGGTCGTGGCCAAGGTTAATTATCTAGGGTTGCGCCATCTGACTCAGGGCTTGCTGCCGCGCATTGCGCCTGGCGGCAGCATCGTGAATGTCGCCTCGGTTCTTGGCGCGCAATGGCCGGAACGTCTGGAACTGCACAAGGCGCTGGCCATGACCGAGACTTACGCCGAGGGGCAGGCGTGGCTGGCGGCCAACCCGGTGGCGCAGGAGACCTGCTATCAGTACTTCAAGGAAGCGCTGATCGTCTGGACGTTCCAGCAGTCACAGGCCTGGTTCAGAGATCAGTCGGTCCGCATCAACTGCGTGGCGCCGGGGCCGGTGTTTACGCCGATTCTGGGAGACTTTGTCACCATGCTGGGTGAAGAGCGCATCGCCAGAGATGGCGCGCGCATGAAGCGTCCGGCCCAGGCCGATGAGGTCGCCGAAGTAATCGCATTCCTGTGCTCCGACGCGTCGCGCTGGATCAACGGGGTCAACCTGCCGGTGGATGGAGGGTTGGCGGCGACTTACGTGTGAAGGGATTCGGTTGATGTAAACCCCGGTCCTGCGTTCGCGTGATCGGGGCCTTGAAAACAACAATAAGAACCAAAGGAATTACAAGATGCAGAAGTCTATCTTGCGTACCGTCGTGGCCGCCTCATGGGTCGCCTTGTCTTCAACCGCTCACGCTTATGACTTGCCCGGTCTCAATCTGGGCAACACCAGCTTTTACGATGGTTCTCCCGCGCCGGACGGGCCGGGCTGGTATCTGGAGGAGTACGCCAACTTCGCCAAGGCCGACCGTTTCAATGACGTCAATGGCAACAAGTTGCAGTTACCCAAACAGGAAGTTGAAGTACTGGCGCTGACCACCCAGCTCATCTACGTCGCACCCCCTCTGGCCAATGGCGCGATGCCCGGCATTACGGCGATCAACACGTCGTTGGCGCACGTTGACGTCGATGACGGTCTGGGCAACTCGGCCCTCAGCTCCAGAGCCGGGTTTGGTGATTTGATCATCGGCCCGTTTCTGCAATTGCCGACGATTTCAAATGCCGACGGCAGTCCGCTGCTGACCCAGCGGGTCGAGGCTGACATTGCGATTCCGGTTGGCGCTTACGACCGCAATCGATCGATCAACCCCGGTAGCAACTTCTGGTCGTTCAACCCTTACTACGCCGCGACTTACTGGTTCTCGCCAAAATGGTCGGCCAGCGGCCGCTTCATGTACCTGTGGAACGGCAAGAACGACGACCCCCAGGCTGGCTTCGGCAACGCCTCCGACACCCAGGCCGGACAGGCCCTGCACGCCAACCTCACTTTGCAGTACGCGGTCAGCGAGCAACTTTCCGTGGGCCTCAATGGTTACTGGCTCAAGCAGTTCACCGATACCCAGGTGGACGGGCACGACGTGAGTGGCCGCAAGGAAAAGGTCTGGGCCATCGGGCCGGGGTTTCTTTACGCGTTCAGCAAGCAGAACGTGCTGACGGTCAACAGCTACTTCGAGCAGGGCGCTGAAAACCGTACAGAAGGCAACAAGGTGGTGCTGAACTTCCTGCACAAGCTGTAACGAAGAAAGGCGTCCGGTAAAAGGGACGCCTTGCCGGCAGTAGCTTCAACTGAGTGGCTGGCCGCTACTGAAAATTTTTTTGTGGGAGGCTCCACCACGTCTTCGACGTAGCGCTGTCGCGCAGCAAACTAGGTGGGAGCGGACTTGTCCGCGAATGCAGTATTTCAGCCACTGCATATGCGTCGGATGTACCGGCCTTTTCGCGGACAAACGGAACGCCGCCCGGTCCGCTCCCACAAAATCGCGTTTCTTCAGTAAGTTACAGGTTGTTTGATAAGAGATATCTCCACGTCTTCGACGTAGCGCTGTCGCCCAGCAAACACCGGACTGTGGGAGGCGGCTTGCCGGCGATCTGCCGGGAACCGGCAGCAAAATCTGCACACGCGGTGTATCAGATGCAACCTGGGGCTGCTGCGCAGCCCATCGCTGCCGTCGTAACCTCCGAGAGCTCCTACGCCCTCCGGGCAGAAGCAGGTGTGCGTGCATATCAGTAAATTATCTGGCGGGGATTCGCAAACACTGGGCTTTAACTCGCCTTCTTGAGTCTCGCCACCCCCGTTGAACGGGACAACACGGCAATCGCCGCAAGCGCCGCAATCACAAGACCCGGGGAGGTCGCCAGCAGCACACCGGCCGTTCCGGCTCCAGCCCCCAGCAGTTGACCGGCAGCCAGGGGACCTGCCACCGAGCCCAGACGACCGATGGCCACCGCAGCGCCCACGCCTGTTGCCCGTACGGCGGTCGGGTAGGCGGGCGGGGCCAGCGCATACAGCACCAGTTGCGCGGCCATCACGAACACGCCTGCCGCAAAGCCGGCCGCTGACATCGACACGATGCCCACCGAAAAGCCGACACCGGCCAGCGCGGCAAGCAAGCCTGCGTAGACAAACATCACGACCTTGATCCCGTTGCAGCGATCCAGCAGCATACCGCCGAGCAACGAGCCCAGGGCGCCACCGATGTTGAACAGCATCTGCACCATACCGGCCTGGGGTTTGCTGAAACCCTGGGCAATCAACAGGGACGGCAGCCAGTTGAGCAGCATGTACATGACGGTCAAAGTGAAAAAATAGCCCAGCCACAAGGCCAGTGTCGTGCGTACCCGGTCCTCGCCGAACAGCGCACTGGCGGTGGAATGACGCGCTTCAACTGCGTTCGTCTGTTGGCGAAATACACTGGATTCGGGCAACAGCACCATCATCAGCGGCACCACCAGCACAGGCACCAGGCCGCCGATGATAAAGGTTGTCTGCCAGTGCTCACTGGTGAACATCGCCACTACAGCTGCGAGCGCGCCGCCCAGCGGCACTCCCGAATACATGACACTGATCGCGAGCCCACGATGCCGCTCGCCTACGGCTTCGGCGCACAGCGCAATGAGGTTGGGCAGGGCGGCCCCCAGTCCCAGTCCGGTCATGAAGCGCACTGCCAGCAACCCGGAAAAGGTGTCGACGTAAGCGGTTGCCAGCGAGAACACGCCGAACAGCAGTACGGCGCTGATCAGGATCTTCTTGCGGCCGATGCGATCGGCAATCCAGCCACCAAAGAAGGCTCCGGGCAGCAGGCCGATGATGCCTGCGCTGAACACCCAGCCCATCATTTTCGGGTCCAGGGCGAAGGTCTGGCGCAGGCCGGCTGCGGCAGTGCCTGCAGCCTGCAGGTCGAAACCTTCGATGAGTGCGACGATAAAACACAGGGCGATGGTGAGCGTCGAACGACGCGATGGGGTGTTCATGGCGAGCCTCACTGTTGTTTTTGTTGTGGTCAGCGGCCTGACAGCCGTGGTCAGTTGGTCCACGAATCGGGTGACGATTAAGGTAACAAAAATAACTAAAAAAAGAACAGGAGGTGATTTCGAGCTAAAAAATGGGGTTTAGTCTCTCTATCTCAAGGGTTTCTGGCGTTTCGATCCGGTTAATCAAAAAGTGATTAATGATATTAATGTTCGATTATCGGTCAGTCTGGATTGACGGCTGACTGGGTATGTCCCAATCCTTTGTCCACGACTCCTCGTTGGCACGATGAGAGTCGATGTCGAAAACAACAACAATAAGTGGACAACGGATATGCCAAGACTTCCCGGGGATGCTGAGAGGGTTGTACCTGCCTCATCTAATTCAGGCAAAACGTACACACTGGTGCTGGGGTTGATGGGAGTCAGCATGATGCCCGCTTCGCTGCTGGCCGAGGGGCTGGTCGCTGACAGCCATGGCACGCTGACCTTGCGCAATTACTACATGGATCGCGATTACAAGGACGATGGCGCAAAAACCGCCGCCCGAGAGTGGGCGCAGGGCTTCATTATGAATGTGGAGTCCGGATTTACGCCCGGCAAGCTGGGGTTCGGCCTGGATGCACGCGCTCTTGTCGGCGTGAAGCTCGATTCATCGCCTGACCGAAGCGGCACCGAACTGCTGCCGGTATCTGCCCGGGACGGCCGTGCCGCCGATGAGTATTCGCGGCTGGGTCTGACCGGCAAGATGCGCTTCAGCCAGACCACGATAAAAACCGGCGACGTTTCGATCTTTCTGCCTTTCGCGTTCGCCAGTCCGTCCCGCCTGCTGCCACAGACCTTCAGAGGCACCACGATTTCCTCGAAGGAGCTGGAGGGGCTGACGTTCAATGCTGGCTATATCGACCGGGTCAACAAGCGCGATTCGAGCAATTATCAGCCACTCGCCATTGCTTCGCCGAACCGGCGCTTCAACGGCGCCGCCACCTCATCACACATGGCCTATGCCGGCGGCGATTATCAGCTAAGCCGACAGCTCAGCCTGCGCGCCTATCACGCTGAAGTGGATGATCTTTACACTCAGAACACGCTGGCCTTGCTGCATCAATTGCCGTTGGGAGATGGCACGCTGACCACCGATCTGCGCAGTTTCTTCAGCCGCGACACCGGCAGCGCCAAGGCGGGCGAAGTGGATAACCAGAACCTCTCTGCGCTGGTGGGTTACAAGCTGGGCGGGCACAGCGTCAGTCTGGGCTACATGCATTCCAGCGGCGATACCGCGACACCTTATCTGTCAGGCACGGAACTCATGGGTCTCAGCGAGCTGACCATGAGTTCGGATTTTCTCAACGCCAAAGAGCGTACCTGGCAGGCCATCTATGATTACGATTTCACTGCGGTCGGCATCGTCGGGCTGCGCAGCCGTTTGCGTTACGTGCGCGGCGACAACATCGAACTGGCTGCCTTGAACGCTGACGACCGCAAGGAACGGGAGTTTCAGATGGAGTTGGGCTATGTGATTCAGAGCGGACCGTTGAAAAACGTCAGCCTGCTGGCGCGAAAGTCGATCTACCGTAACGACTTTCCGGCAGGGGCAGCATTTCGCGATGAGAACCAGACGCGCTTTGTCGTGCAGTACGCGTTGCCACTCTGGTGATCGTGATTGATCAAAAGAGCGCCGACGACGCAGGCACGTCGTCGGAGGCGTGTGTCAGGCCTGATAGACCTTTTTCAGCAACCGGAGCAGTTCCTCACGCTCCTGGGTATCGAGTGCCGAAGTGGAGTCCAGGTCGCTTTCAGCGGCGATCTGTTTCAGTTCCTTGAGCAGGGTTTCGCCGGTCTTGCTGAGGAAGATCCCGTAGGACCGCTTGTCCGGTTTGCAGCGCAGACGGACCGCCAGCGCGCGGCTTTCCAGCTTGTTCAGCAGCGGCACGACCTGCGGCGGCTCGATGGCCAGCGCCTTGGCCAGGTCGGCCTGCATCAGACCCGGATTCTTGTCGATGATCGCCAGCGCAGAAAACTGCGCGGGTCGCAGGTCGTGACTCGACAAACGTGCGATGAGGTTCTGGAAAAGTTTGAGCTGTGCCCGGCGCATGGCGTAACCGATCAGGTCATCCAGTGCGGAGTCCATAGGCAACGACGCCTCGGTAACCTGTGCCGTGGTTGGGCAGAGGGTGGCGATGTCGGATGGCTTGGCCATTGAAAATCCAGTCCTTTTGGGTTGATGAGCAATGTTTCCGGCAGTGTGCCGGTGTTCGCGAGCGAAGGCCATGGGCATTCACAGTTGTGACCAGCATATCCGAATGGAGTGCGGTAAATGTTAATTAAGGTTAATAACAGTTAATTGACATAACTAATTTTCCAGTTTACGTTTGATTCATCTTCCAATCAAAACAAGAGAGCACTGCGATGAGCACGTATGAAGGCCGCTGGACCACCGTCAAGGTCGAAATCGAGCAGGGCATTGCCTGGGTCATCCTCAATCGCCCGGAAAAGCGCAACGCCATGAGCCCGACGCTGAACCGGGAAATGATCGATGTGCTGGAAACGCTCGAACAGGATCCTGAAGCCGGCGTACTGGTCCTGACGGGTGCTGGCGATGCCTGGACCGCCGGCATGGACCTCAAGGAATATTTCCGTGAAGTGGACGCCGGTCCGGAAATCCTTCAGGAGAAGATTCGTCGCGAGGCTTCCCAGTGGCAGTGGAAACTGCTGCGCATGTATGCCAAGCCGACCATCGCCATGGTCAACGGCTGGTGCTTCGGGGGTGGTTTCAGTCCGCTGGTGGCATGCGACCTTGCGATCTGCGCCGACGAAGCCACTTTCGGTCTTTCAGAAATCAACTGGGGCATTCCGCCGGGCAATCTGGTCAGCAAAGCCATGGCCGATACCGTGGGCCATCGTCAGTCGCTTTACTACATCATGACCGGCAAGACCTTCGATGGCCGCAAGGCTGCCGAGATGGGCCTGGTCAACGAAAGCGTGCCGCTGGCGCAACTGCGTCAGGTGACCATCGATCTGGCGCTCAATCTGCTGGAGAAGAACCCGGTCGTGCTGCGCGCCGCCAAACATGGCTTCAAGCGTTGCCGCGAACTCACCTGGGAGCAGAACGAGGATTACCTGTACGCCAAACTCGATCAATCGCGTCTGCTGGACAAGGAAGGCGGTCGCGAGCAGGGCATGAAACAGTTCCTCGACGACAAGAGCATCAAGCCGGGCCTGCAGGCCTACAAGCGCTGACTAGAATCCGGCATGGCCCGCTATGCCGGATGACCTGTTGAAGCTAATGTGATCAAACGCTGCGCTGTATTCCCGATAAATAGAATAAAGAGGAATCATCATGCTGGACGTGCCCCTGCTGATCGGCGGCCAGTCGTGCCCCGCCCGCGACGGACGTACTTTCGATCGTCGCAATCCCGTGACGGGCGAAGTGGTTTCGCGCGTCGCCGCAGCCACCCTTGAAGACGCCGATGCGGCAGTCGCCGCCGCTCAGGCTGCGTTTCCGGCCTGGTCAGCAATGGCACCCGGTGAGCGCCGTGCCCGTCTGATGCAGGCGGCCGAGCAATTGCAGGCGCGCAGCGCCGAATTCATCGCTGCTGCTGGCGAAACCGGTGCGATGGCTAACTGGTACGGCTTCAACGTGCAACTGGCGGCCAACATGCTGCGTGAAGCCGCGTCGATGACGACCCAGATCAACGGCGAAATCATTCCCTCGAATGTGCCCGGCAACTTTGCCATGGCCCTGCGCCAACCATGTGGTGTGGTGCTGGGCATTGCACCGTGGAACGCGCCGGTGATTCTGGCCACACGCGCCATCGCCATGCCGCTGGCCTGCGGCAATACCGTGGTGCTCAAGGCCTCCGAACTTAGCCCGGCCGTGCATCGCCTGATCGGTCAGGTGCTGCAGGACGCGGGACTGGGCGACGGGGTTGTCAATGTAATCAGTAACGCACCGGCAGATGCGCCCGCCATCGTTGAGCGGCTGATCGCCAACCCGGCGGTGCGTCGGGTCAATTTCACCGGTTCCACTCATGTGGGACGCATTATCGCCGAACTCTCGGCCCGTCATCTGAAACCGGCCTTGCTGGAACTGGGCGGCAAGGCCCCGTTTCTGGTGCTGGATGATGCCGATCTGGACGCTGCCGTAGAGGCGGCTGCATTCGGTGCCTACTTCAATCAGGGCCAGATCTGCATGTCCACCGAACGCCTGATCGTAGACCGCAAAGTAGCCGATGCCTTTGTCTCGAAACTGGCGGCCAAGATCGAAACGCTGCGGGCAGGTCCTCCGGACGACAGCACGTCTGTGCTGGGTTCACTGGTCGATGTCGGCGCGGGAACGCGTATCAAGGCGTTGATCGACGACGCCATAAGCCAGGGCGCAAAACTGATTGCTGGCGGACAGCTCAAGGGCAGCATCCTGCAGCCCACCTTGCTGGACGATGTCACCGACAGCATGCGTTTGTACCGCGAAGAATCCTTCGGGCCGGTTGCGGTGCTGATTCGCGGGGAAGGGGACGAGGAGCTGCTGCGCCTGGCCAACGACTCGGAATTTGGCCTGTCGGCGGCGATTTTCAGTCGTGACACCACTCGCGCTCTGGCACTGGCGCAGCGGGTCGAGTCGGGCATCTGCCACATCAACGGACCGACGGTTCACGACGAGGCGCAGATGCCTTTCGGCGGGGTCAAGTCCAGCGGATATGGCAGCTTTGGCGGCAAGGCATCGATCGAACACTTCACTCAGTTGCGTTGGGTGACGTTGCAAAACGGGCCGCGGCACTACCCGATCTGAACCGTTCACGTTGGCGCGGGCGGCCTTGTTTGGAGGCGTCGGTGCCGATCAGTCAGGCACAACAATAACAAGGCCGCAGCCAGCCGCTGCCACGCCCACCACGAACTGCCGTGTGCGGTTCGGTGTGCGCGTGCCTTGACGGAGAGACGCTCGTGAGTTCCGAACCAAGATCCTCAACGCCGCACACCGAAGTCAGCCCGCCACGCTACCGTCAGGTGAGCATTGGTCATCCTGCCGTTGAAGTGCTCGAAGAGCGGGGCGTTCTGCACATGCGCTCGCTTGAACCGCTGGCCGAGTTGCCCAGGCGCTTGCTTGACCGGTTGGTGCACTGGGCCGATGTTCGTCCGCAACAGACGTTTGTCGCCGCCCGCGACAGCCTGGGTGGCTGGCGCACTGTCAGCTATGCCGAGATGCTGGACAGCGTGCGCGCCATTGCCCAGAGCCTGCTCAAGTATGAGTTGTCAGCCGAAAAGCCGCTGGCGCTGCTGTCGGGTAACGACATCGAACACCTGCAAATCGCCCTGGGAGCGATGTACGCAGGCATTCCCTACTGCCCGGTGTCGCCTGCCTACTCGGTGCTGTCCCAGGATTACGCCAAGTTGCGCCACGTTTGCGGCGTGTTGCGGCCGGGTCTGGTATTCGTCAGCGATGCAGCGCCTTTCCAGCGTGCCATCGACGCGGTGATTCCCGCCGATACGCCAGTCATCACCGTGCGTGGTCAGCTCGCCGGGCGATCCCATATCCGATTCGACAGCCTGCTGGTACAACCCGGCGGCGCCGAAGCCGAGGCTGCATTCGACGCCACCGGGCCGGACAGCATCGCCAAGTTTCTGTTTACCTCAGGCTCCACCAAGCTGCCCAAGGCCGTGGTCACGACCCAGCGCATGCTCTGCGCCAACCAGCAAATGCTGCTGCAGACCTTTCCGGTGTTTGGCGAAGAACCTCCGGTGCTGGTGGACTGGCTGCCGTGGAATCATACCTTTGGTGGCAGCCATAACGTCGGCATCGTGCTCTACAACGGCGGCACCTTCTATCTGGACAACGGCAAACCCACGGTTCAGGGCTTCGCTGAAACCCTGCGCAACCTCAAGGAAATTTCGCCGACTGCCTACCTGACCGTGCCCAAGGGCTGGGAGGAACTGGTCAACGCGCTGGAGCAAGACGCCGAGCTGCGCGACCGATTTTTCTCGCGTATGAAACTGTTCTTCTTCGCCGCCGCCGGATTGTCGCAAAGCATCTGGGACCGGCTCGACCGGGTTGCCGAGCTGCATTGCGGCGAGCGCATCCGCATGATGGCCGGGCTGGGCATGACCGAGGCCGCGCCGTCCTGCACTTTCACCACCGGGCCGCTGTCCATGGCCGGTTACATCGGCCTGCCAGCACCGGGTTGTGAAGTACGACTGGTGCCGGTGGACGGCAAACTGGAAGGCCGTTTTCGCGGGCCGCACATCATGCCGGGCTACTGGCGTTCGCCGCAGCAGACCGCCGAGGTGTTCGACGAAGACGGCTTTTACTGCTCCGGTGACGCGATAAAACTCGCCGACCCGACAGCGCCAGAGTTGGGCCTGATGTTCGATGGTCGTCTGGCGGAGGATTTCAAATTGTCGTCCGGGGTGTTTGTCAGCGTCGGCCCGATGCGCAACCGCGCGGTACTCGATGGCTCGCCCTATGTGCAGGATGTGGTCATCGCCGCGCCAGATCGGGAATGCCTGGGCGCGCTGGTGTTCCCGAGGCTGCACGACTGTCGCCAACTGTCGGGGCTGAGTGCCGATGCCAGTGATGCCGAGGTCCTGACCAGCGCACCGGTGCGCCAGTGGTTCTCTGACTGGCTGGCTCGCTTGAACCGTGATGCCACCGGCAACGCCAGTCGTCTTGAATGGATCAGCCTGCTGGTCGAGCCTGCGTCGATTGACCGTGGTGAAATCACCGACAAGGGCTCGATCAACCAGCGTGCCGTGTTGCAGTGGCGCGCAGCGATCGTCGATGCGCTGTATCGCGGCGAGGAACCCGACGTGCTGCGTGCCGGCCCTTTGAAATGAACGGGCAGTATTCGGCCTTCAGCGACGTGGCGATCATCGAGTCGGTGCGCACGCCGTGGATCGATCTAGGCGGCGCGCTGGCGCAGGTGTCGCCGATCGATCTGGGCATAAAGGTCGGCCGTGAGGTCCTGGCTCGGGCCGCTATCAAGGCGGAGCGGGTCGATACCGTGCTGGCCGGATCAATGGCGCAGGCCAGTTTTGACGCCTACCTGCTGCCCAGACACATCGGTCTGTACAGCGGCGTGGCGCAGAGCGTTCCGGCACTGGGCGTGCAGCGCATCTGTGCGACCGGTTTCGAACTGCTGCGCCAAGCTGCTGTGCACATCGGTGCAGGCGGACAGCTCGCGCTGTGTGTCGCAGCTGAATCCATGTCGCGCAATCCGATTGCCGCCTACACCCATCGCGACGGATTTCGCCTGGGCGCTGGTGTGCAGTTCAAGGATTTTCTGTGGGAAGCGCTGTACGACCCGGCGCCGGGCATGGATATGATCTCCACCGCCGACAACCTTGCACGGCGCCACGGTCTCACTCGTGAGCAAGTGGATGGCTATGCGCTCTTGAGCCATGAGCGAGCGCTTCAGGCTCAGGTCAGCGGCAGGTTGAGCACAGAGATTGTTACCGTCACGCCCGAGCAGTTCGTGCTGGACGGTTATCAGCCCAAAGCCATCGAGTTGCCGCGCGGCGTGGACAGCATGTCGCAAGACAGCCATCCACGCGCTACTGATATGGCGGGGCTGTCGAGGCTGCGCTCCATCCATGCTGACGGTGTGCAGACCGCAGGCAACAGTTGCGCGGTGGTCGACGGCGCAGCGGCAGCGCTGGTGGGCAGGGCGTCGGAAACGAACGGTCCGGTTCTGGCGCATCTGCTGGCTAGCGCCGTGGTGGGCGTGCCTCCCGAATTCATGGGCATCGGCCCGGCCCCGGCCATTCAGTTGCTGTTGCAGCGAAGTGGCTTGGGTCTAAACGATATCGGACGGCTGGAAATCAACGAAGCACAAGCCGCTCAGGTGCTCGCCGTTGCCCAGACGCTGGAGCTCGACAGGGACCGCTTGAATGTCCACGGCGGATCGCTTGGCCTTGGGCATCCACTGGCTGCAACCGGGCTGCGGCTGGTCATGACGTTGGCTCACCAGTTGCGCGACGCCAATCTGCGATACGGCATTGCCGCTGCCTGCGTCGGCGGCGGGCAGGGGATGGCATTGTTGATCGAAAATCCTGCGTTTGAGGGTTAGCGTTTCCACGACCCATAGAACCTGCTCTAACAACCCGGCCAAGGCCTGCAGGCCCCGGTTTCTATGGCGCTTATCATACCTTTATATAGCTTGACCAAACGCTGGCGAAGCGCGAATCTCGCAGGCTCAGACAACACGGATTGCATCCATGCGTACCCTCGCCGAACTCTCTTTCGATTTTATCTGGCATTTGATGTTCACGGATGAGGATCAACTCGAGCAGGATCTGGCTGTCCGGATGCTTGAAAATACGTGTGATCATCTGATGAAGATGACGGATGAGGAGAGAAGGGCGTTCATCACTGTGGCCATCGAACGGCGTGCCATCTGGCTGGCGAACGCAAGCGCCGGCTCTCGTTCGTCCAGGCAACGCGTTGCTGACGAACAGAAGCAGTTTCTCGAGGATGTGATATCCGGTCAGTTCTTCAGTCAGTTCGAAGAGCCGACGGTCCCCGACGACCATGACCGTGTCGTGCCTATCCGCAGTTATCGAAAAGGCGGCCAGCGCTAGTCTGGCCGCTGCTTACTCGATCAGTTCGCTCCGCCGTCAGGCAGCTTTGCAACCACCTTGATCTCGAATTCAAAGCCATAAAGCCAGGTCACGCCAACGGCGGTGACGGTCGGATAGGGTGCCTGCCCCCAGTACTGCGGCACGACTGTGTTCCAGATGTGCTCGAATTTCTTCTCCGGATCGACGATGAACAAGGTGACGTCCTGTACATCGCTGAATGTGCATCCGGCCGCCTCCAGCACGGCATTCAGGTTGCAAAACGCGAGTTGCACCTGCTTGTCCGGATCGGGTTCCGGCGAGCCGTCCTCGCGACTGCCGACCTGACCGGAAACAAACAGAAGACCATTGGCGCGCACTGCTGGCGAATAGCGATTGCGTTCATAAAGGGCCTGGCGGCCTGTCGGGAATACCACGTCACGCTGTGTCATGAGCTTTCTCCATCCAAAGGTCGCAGTGACCTGTCATTCAAGATGGATCGACTTTAGGCGCTTGCGCTGGACGGATAAACGCGCAACTGTAGTCATCACTGTTTGGTAATCCCAAACAATCAGGCATAAACACGGGGCGAGAATGGATCGGTTCGATGCGATGCAGGCGTTTGCGCGAGTGGTGGAGACTGGCAGCTTCACCAAGGCCGCCGGCACGTTGCACATGAGCAAGACCAGTGTGACGCAACTGGTGCAGCAGCTTGAGGCCCGTCTGCGGGTCAAGCTGCTCAACCGCACCACGCGCAAGGTCAATGTTACGGCTGATGGCGCAGCGTATTACGAGCGTGTGATACAGCTGCTGGCAGACATGGACGATGCCGAGACCAGTCTGTCCAGTGCCGCGGCATTGCCACGGGGCCGACTACGGGTGGATGTACCCAGCCCCTTCGCCAGCCTGTTGCTGATGCCGGCATTGCCTGCCTTTCACGCGCGCTATCCCGACATCCAGATCGACCTTGGCGCCAGTGACCGGGTCATCGATCTGGTTCGAGAGAACGTGGACTGTGTGCTGCGCGGTGGCGAGATCACCGATCAGTCGCTGATTGCACGACGGGTCGGGGATCTGCGGCTGGGCATTTACGCGACGCCCGGCTATCTGCAGCGGATGGGAACGCCGGACCATCCGAAGGACCTCGAGAACTCGCATCACCGTATCGTCGGCTACCTGTGGGCGCGTACCGGCAAGGCGCTGCCTTATGCCATGCATCGTGGTGAGGAAAGCGTTCATGTCCACGGTCGTTATGTGCTGGCGGTGGACGACGGCAATGCCTATCTGGCTGCCGGGCTGGCAGGAATGGGTGTCATCTGGCTCCCCGATTACATGGTCCGGCCTCATCTTGGCAGTGGTGATCTGGTGCCGCTGTTCGAAGACTGGCGTATGGACTCGATGCCGATGTATGTAGCTTTTCCGCCGAACCGGCATGTCAGCGCCAAGGTGCGTGTGTTCATCGATTGGGTTGCGGAACTGATGGCCGAGCATGCCCCGGTCAATGCGCGTTAACGGCGCGCCGACAGCTGTTGCGGGGCCAGAAAAGCGTCGTGAAAGTACTGACGAAACGCCTGCATCGCCGGACTGAAACCCCGCTCGCGATGCCAGGCAAGGCCCACGCTCATGGGCGTGACCTTGTCGGTCACCGTGATGGTTTCGATGCGTTTGCCTTCCAGCGACCAGGGCCGGTGCACCAGATCCGACAGGATGGCCACGCCGCTGCCGTTGGCAACCATGCTGCGCACCGCCTCGACCGAACTGGTGCGCACCCGCACGTTGGGTTTCTGGCGGGCCATCTCCCAATAGCGCATGGCACTCTGCTCCGCTTCGTCGACGGTGAGCAGGATATATGGCTCTCTGGCCACATCCGCGAGGCTCACCACATCACGCTGGCACAACGGATGATGGCTGGGCAGCCACAGGCGACGCTCGGAATTGAACAGCGTTTCGGAAACGATATCCGGGTGAGTGATGTTCTCGGTGAGCACCACCGCCATGTCGAAACAGCCCTCCAGCAAACCTTGTTCGATGGCCTGACGTTCCTGCTCATGGACCTGAATGGATACGTCCGGATGCCAGTGTTCCAGCCTTTGCAGGTGGTGGGGCAGGAAATAGCCGATCACGGTGTAACTCGCGGCCAGGCGCAGCAGCCCGCTGGCGCGCACGTCAGGCAACGGGCTGTTCAAGGCATCGTCGACGCTGCGCAGGATCACATAGGCACGGTTGAGAAAATGCCTTCCGGCGTCAGTCAGCGTCATGCCCTGTGCCGAACGCTGGAACAGCAGACTGCCCAGAATGTGCTCCAGCTCCTTGATTGCTGTGGTCACCGCGGACTGGGAGATGTTCAGGTGAATGGCCGCCTGGGATATCTGGCCGATCTCTGCAGTGGCGACAAAATAGCGAATCTGGCGAAGGGTGAGGGACATCGTCTTTCCTTCAGGCAGGCCATCTGATTTATAGATAAAGGGTTATCTGTTAATAGATCTACCCAAGGGGTCAGGAGAAATCTAACGTTGTCTGCGTCAGATCGCAATTTCATGTCAGGAGGGTGCGACATGCGGACAGTCGATTTCAATTCGGACATGGGTGAGAGCTTCGGTGCCTGGACCATCGGTGATGGGGTGGACACCGAGCTCATGAAATTCATCAGTTCAGCCAATGTGGCCACCGGCTTTCATGCGGGCGACCCCGGCACCATGCGTCGTACGGTCGAGCAGGCCAAGCGTCTTGGAGTTGCCGTCGGGGCGCATCCGGGGTTTCACGACCTGGTCGGGTTCGGTCGTCGTCATATTCAGGCTCCGGCGCAGGAACTGGTGGACGACATGCTCTACCAGTTGGGCGCCTTGAGAGAGATCGCTCGCGCGCAGGGCGTAACGCTGCAACATTTCAAACCCCACGGCGCACTTTACATGCACCTGGCCCGTGACGAGGAAGCAGCCCGTTTGCTGGTCGAAAACCTGCAGCGCGTAGAGCCTGCGTTGTTGCTTTACTGCATGCCAGGCTCGGTCATCTGCAGAGTCGCGCAGGAACTGGGGCAGCCGGTCATCCGTGAGTTCTACGCCGACCGCGCTTACGATCTCAGCGGCTCGATTGTCTTTACCCGTAACGTGCAGGCTTACGATCCGGCGAAAGTGGCGGCGCGGGTGCTGCGTGCCTGTCAGGAAGGCGTGGTGCAGACCGTCGAGGAAGAGGATCTGGCCATCGAGTTCGACTCCATCTGCCTGCACAGCGACACGCCAGGTGCGCTGGATCTGGCCGAAGCCACACGCAGGGCGCTGGACAATGCCGGTATTCTGGTGAAAGCGCCCCGATAAACCTGCAAGGACACCGGCACACAGATGCCGGGTCCCGTTACCGTTTGCCTGCCGTTCTCCAACCCATCCAAGAGGAACAGACATGGCCGACTATCAATCCAGCGGAGGGCGGGCATGAACGATCCGATTCGCTACAGTTTCGGTGCCGACGAACACCTGTTTGCCGAGGTCAGCGAAAGCATGTCGCTGGAAGCCTTCTTCAAGGGCATGGCGGTGACCCGTGCTGTGGAGCGCCTGCAACTCGATGGCGTGCTGGACGTGTGTCTGGCCAATGCTTCATTCCAGATCCGCTTTGATCCGGACCGGATTGCGCCCCATGCGTTGCTCGATGCCGTCAGAACCGCAGAGGCAGGTGCGGTCGCAGAGCGCACGCTGCAGACCCGCATCATCGAGATTCCGGTGCTTTATAACGATCCCTGGACCCACGAGACCCTGATGCGCTTTCGCGACCGTCATCAGGACCCGAGCTGCACGGACCTGGAGTATGCCGCACGGATCAACAATCTGGCCGACGTCGATGCCTTCATTGCCGCTCACAGCGGCGCGCCGTGGTTCGTGTCGATGGTGGGCTTCGTGGCCGGGCTGCCATTCATGTTTCAGATGGTCGAGCGCGAGCGTCAGTTGCAGGTTCCCAAATACCTGCGTCCGCGCACCGATACGCCGAAACTGACCCTCGGTCATGGCGGATGTTTTGGCTGTATCTACTCGGTGCGCGGCGCAGGCGGCTACCAGATGTTCGGCGTCACGCCAGCCCCGATCTACGACCCTCAGCAACAATTGGCGTATCTGAAAGAGCACATGGTGTTTTTCAGACCCGGCGATATCGTTCAGTTCAAGCCCATCGATCGTGAGGCGTACGACCTTGCTGTTGCCGAAGTGGACGCAGGTCGATTCGATCTGCGCATCCGTCCGGTCGAGTTCTCTCTCGACAGCTTTCTCGCCGACCCGGCCGGTTATCCGGCTTCGCTGCAGGAGGTGCTGGCATGATCAAGGTACTTAAACCGGGATTGGCGACTTCAGTTCAGGATCTGGGCCGCGAAGGGTATTACCACCTGGGCATTCCGCCTTCCGGCGCACTCGACCAATACGCGCTCAGCGCTGCCAACCAATTGGTCGGTAATCCCCCAGGCGCTGCGGGTTTGGAATGCACGCTGGTAGGGCCTGAACTGGAATTTCAGTCCGACGCATTGGTCGCGGTATGCGGCGCGCACATGACGCCTCGGCTGGATGGCATCGACATGCACCACGACACCGCCTTTGCAGTGAAAGCGGGACAGGTGCTGCGTTTCGACTTCCCCAAAGACGGCGCTCGCGCTTATGTGGCGGTGGCAGGCGGTATCGATGTGCCTGTGGTGCTGGGCAGTCGCTCGACCTACACGCTGGGCGCGCTGGGCGGTTTTGAAGGGCGACGTCTGGCTGCCGATGATCAACTGCCCATCGGCGTACCCAGTGGCAAAGGCCGGGCGGGAGCCAGTCTGCCGATGGCCTTGCGTCAGTCGCTGGGCGGTGAGGTGTATCTGCGCTTGGTGCCGGGGCTTTACTACGAGCGCCTGACGGAATACGCGGCGACCAGCTTTTTTTCCGAATCCTGGACGGTGGGTTCCGAGGCAGACCGCATCGGCTATCGCTTCAAAGGCGGCAAGGCGCTGACCTTCCAGCCACGCGAGCAACCGTTTGGCGCTGGCTCCGATCCCTCCAACATTGTCGACAGTTGTTATCCGATCGGTTCGATTCAGGTGCCGGCCGGGCTGGAACCCATCGTGCTGCATCGCGACGCGGTGTCCGGCGGCGGCTACGCAATGATTGGCACGGTGATCAGCGCCGACCTCGACCTGATCGGGCAGATGCAGCCCAATCAGAAGGCGCGTTTCGTTGCCGTCACCCTTGAAGACGCCTTGCAGGCTCGCAAGTCGTACAAAAAGAAGCTGGCGTGCCTGAGCCGGTTATTTGAATCCTGACGGGTCGGGTGTTCCGGGCGGCCGGTTTAGTATCGCCGGCCTTGCCCAGCTGAAGCAGGAACGTCTCAAGACAATTTTTCGGCCTGGACGAGCATCGTTGCCCGGCAGGCTTCGAGTATTTCGTCTGCCAGTTTCGAATCGTTCGGCACGGCGCGTGACAACATGATCGCGCCCACCGCATGGGCCAGCATGTCCAGCAGCGCTGCCCGTGATGCCTTGGGGTCCGCTTCCTGCGCCGCCGCATCAGGCACCATGTTTTTCAGCAACTGTTCAATGCCGTTGGCGAAGGCGTTTTTGACGTCGTCGGACTGGCGCGATGCATCGCCGCCGAGAGCGGCCATTGTGCAGCCGGTCGCAACGTCATCTCGATGCTCCCGGCTCAGGTAGTACTCAAGGAAGCGGGCAGGGCTGACGTCCGCCGACTGTTCCACGATTTTCGACATGCTGCAGGCAGCCGCTTCAGCCATCAGGTCGGACTTTGACCCGAAGTGCTTGTAGAACCCGCCATGGGTGAAGCCTGCAGCGGCCATCAGGTCCGCCACTCCCACCCCGTCATACCCGTGCTCGCGAAACTGCACCGATGCCGTTTCGACAATGTGCGCGCGGTTCGCTTGCGCCTGCGCTTTGGTGACCCTCATGAGATGCCTCTGTGTGTATGCGATCCAATATGCCCGCACTATAGCATTGATGTTAACCGTCATTAAAGTTGTTGACGGATAAGATGCCGATCATCATCATTGTGGCAAGTCCAGGCGATCATCGCTTGGGCACCTCAATGATTCTTTCTGCAAGAGAGCACTCCCATGACCGCACTTCCTTCTGTTCTCATCACTGGCGCATCCACCGGCATCGGCGCTGTGTACGCCGATCGTTTCGCAGGCCGCGGTCACGATCTGGTGCTGGTCGCCCGTGACAAGGCGCGCATGGACATTCTCGCGGCCCGTCTGCGTGAAGAGCACGGCGTCGCCGTCGATGTGTTGCAGGCTGACCTGACCCGCAACGATGACGTGGCCGCCGTCGAAACACGTCTGCGCGATGACGCCCGCATCGGTGTGCTCATCAATAACGCTGGTGTTGCCCAAAGCGGTGGTTTTCTGGATCAGACGTCCGCCAGCATCGATCAACTGGTCACCCTCAACATCACGGCGCTGACCCGGCTGGCCAGCGCCATTGCGCCACGGCTGGTGCAGGCGGGTGAGGGCGCCATCGTCAACATCGCCTCCGTGGTCGGCCTTGCGCCGGAGTTCGGCATGTCGATCTATGGCGCGACCAAGGCGTTCGTTGTGTTCCTGTCCCAAGGCATGAGCCTGGAACTGGCGGACAAGGGGATCTATGTGCAGGCCGTACTGCCTGCCGCCACCCGCACCGAGATCTGGGAGCGCGCAGGTATCGACATCAACACCCTGCCGGACATCATGGAAGTGCACGACCTGGTGGATGCGGCGCTGGTCGGTTTCGACCGCCGTGAACCGATCACCATCCCGCCGCTGCGTGACGATGCCCGCTGGGATGCACTGCAGGCTGCGCGTCAGGGTCTGCTCGGCGAAATCCGTCAGGCCGAGGTCGCGCAGCGTTATCAGACCGCTTCCTGATGCCTTGCGCCGGGAAGACCGTGCATTCGATTTGTCAGTCATCAACACATGAGTAAACAACCATGAAGTTTCGTCATCTCGCGGCGATCAGCGCCATTGTGTTCTGGGCGCTCGCAGTTGCCTGGATGTTTGTGCCTGCGCAGATGCTGGCGAATTGGGGAGTCGGTTTTTCCAGCGAGGCCGGCCTGGTGAGCCGTCGTGCAGCCGCTTTGTATCTGGGCTTGGGCGTGATGCTCTTTCTGGCCAGAAACGCTGCGCCTTCGGTGGCACGTTCGGCGTTGGTCGCAGGCTTTGTCACGGCCTGTCTGACCCTCGCCGCACTGGGCGTATTCGAACTGCTATCAGGGCATGCGAATCCGGGAATTCTGGCGGCGGTGGCGATCGAAGTGCTGTTTTCGATGGCCTTTCTGTTCGTCCAGCGTCGTGAAAGACACCTCGCGCAATGACGCCCTGTAAGCAGCCGAGCCATTTGTATTCAAAGAGAATTGAACACCCATGAAAGCATTCATCATCGACCGGTATGGAAAGAAGGAAGTCGGTCGGATTGGCGAGAGGCCTGATCCTGTCATCGGACCAAAAGACGTATTGGTCCAGGTTCATGCGGCCGGCGTGAACATGCTGGACGTCAAGATCCGCAACGGCGAATTCAAACCGATCCTGCCTTACAAACTGCCCTTGGTGCTGGGCAACGATGTGGCGGGCATCGTGGTGGCCGTCGGGCCAGACGTCAAAGGTTTCAAGCCTGGCGATGAGGTGTATGCGCGGCCCGAGGAGGAACGCATGGGCAGTTTTGCGGAGTTGATCTGCCTGCGCGAAGATTCCATCGCGCTCAAACCTGCGCACCTCACCATGGTGCAGGCGGCATCCGTTCCGTTGGTGGCGCTGACCGCCTGGCAAGTGCTGGTGGAAACCGCAAGGCTGCAGCCAGGCCAGCGGGTATTGATACACGCGGGTTCTGGTGGCGTCGGCACCATTGCCATCCAGCTCGCGAAACACCTGGGCGCCTTCGTTGCGACCACGACCAGTACTGCCAATGTCGAGTGGGTCAAGGCGCTGGGCGCCGACGTGGTGATCGACTACAAGACTCAGAGATTTGAAAGCCTTTTGCAGGGCTATGACGTGGTGCTGAACAGCCTGGGCACCGACGAACTGGAAAAATCGCTCAAGGTGCTCAAGCCGGACGGTCATCTGATCTCCATTTCCGGTCCGCCCACACCGCAATTTGCTGAAGAACAGAAACTGAACGGGGTGTTGAAGCAGGTGATGCGCCTATTGAGTTATGGCATCCGCAGAAAGGCCCGTAAACACGGTGTTGCCTACAGTTTCGTGTTCATGCGCGCCAATGGCGCCCAACTCAAGGAAATCACCCGACTGATCGAAGCAGGGATCATCAAGCCGATTCTGGACCGTACCTTTGCTTTCCAGCAGACCGCCGAGGCGCTGGCGTATGTCGAGCAGGGAAGGGCCAAGGGCAAGGTCGTGGTGCAGCTCAGGTGATCAGGCCCCGGAGCACGGGGCCTTCAGACTTGCCTGTCTCTCAATAGCGCGGCTTCACAGCCTTCCATTCCGGTTTGTATTTCTGCATCTGCTTCACGTCATCGCGCTGGCGGATGCCGCAACTCAGGTACTGGTCGTTGAGCTTGCCGAGCTGGTCATAATCCAGTTCCAGCCCCAGACCCGGTTCGCGAGTGAGTTTTACGCAACCGTCGACGATGGGCAACTTGCCGCCCTTGATGACTTCCTCGTCCGGCTCCTGCCATGGGTAATGCGTGTCGCAGGCGTAGTCGAGGTTAGACACGGACGCAGCGACATGGGTCATGGCCATGAGGCTGATGCCCAGATGCGAGTTGGAGTGC
Organism: Pseudomonas sp. fls2-241-TYG-175; assembly: GCF_030209155.1. Classification (NCBI taxonomy): domain Bacteria; kingdom Pseudomonadati; phylum Pseudomonadota; class Gammaproteobacteria; order Pseudomonadales; family Pseudomonadaceae; genus Pseudomonas; species Pseudomonas sp. fls2-241-TYG-175. The sequence continues at coordinate 267,975 of NZ_JARVSO010000001.1, forward strand.
ATCGATACACCCAGCCCGAACGTGTCGCACATCTTTGCCAGTGCCTGGGTGTCGCGCAGTCCGCCCCAGTAGTGATGGTCGGCCAGCACGATCTGCACGCTGTTCAACGCAACGCTGCGGCGGAACTCGTCGAAGTCGGTGACCACCATGTTGGTCGCCAGCGGCAGGCCGGTGCGTTCGTGCAAATCGGACATGCCGTCCAGACCCGGCGTCGGGTCTTCGTAGTACTGCAGGTCGTCGCCCAGCAGTTCGGCCATGCGGATCGAGGTTTCCAGCGACCAGTTGCCGTTGGGGTCGATGCGCAACGGATAGCCGGGGAAGGCTTTCTTCAGGGCCTTGATGCAGGACACTTCGTGCTCCGGGTCCAGCGCGCCCGCCTTGAGCTTGATGCTCTTGAAACCGTAAGCCTCGATCATGCGCCGCGCCTGAGCGACGATCTGTTCCTCGCTCAGCGCTTCGCCCCAGCTGTCCGGTGCGTAAGGCGAATCGGCGTGCTGCGCATACTTGAAGAACAGGTACGCACTGAACGGCACCTGGTCACGAACCGCGCCACCGAGCAGATCCACCAGCGGTACATTGATCGAACGCGCCTGCAGGTCAAGAAACGCCACTTCGAACGCTGAATAGGCGTTGCTCACGGCTTTGCTGGCGTGGGAGCCGGGCGCCAGTTCAGCACCCGCCAGACTGGCCGGTTTGTGGGCCGCTACAGTGGCCTGAACGATGCTGCGCAACTGGCTGAGGTTGAACGGGTCGAGGCCGATCAACTGATTCTGCACCTGTTGCTGAATCGCCAGTGCCGGGGCATCGCCATAGCTTTCACCCAGACCGATGTAACCATTGTCGCTTTCGATTTCGATGATTGAGCGCAGGGCAAAGGGTTCGTGTATGCCGCTGGCATTGAGCAGAGGTGGATCGCGAAAGGCGATGGGAGTGACGGTGACACGAATGATTTTCAAAGGACTGTCTCCCGGTTGATCAGGGTTTGATGCTTGTGTGGGTGCCGAGCGGGGCGGTCGCATGCGAGGTCGCCGGCTCAGCCCTGGACGGGCGGCGCGCATCACCTCGCGGGGTGGTGCGGGCAAAGAAGATCACGATGGCCGCCAGCAGCGAGGTGGCCGCAAGCCCGTACAGACCGCCTTGAATGGAACCGGTAGTCTGCTCCAGAAAGCCGAACGCAGTGGGTGCAACGAAGCCGCCCAGGTTGCCGATGGAGTTGATCAGTGCAATGACTGCGGCGGCGATACGGGCATCCAGATAACCCTGTGGAATCGGCCAGAACAGCGCCGACGCAGCCTTGAAGCCAATCGCGGCAAAGCAGATGGCGACGAACGCAAAGACCGGCCCGCCGGTGGTGGACATGAACATGCCGAACGCAGCGATCACCAGCGTCACGGCGACCCACGCCTGCTGATGCTTGAAGCGCGCAGCCAGAGCAGCGAAACCGTACATGGCGACAATCGATATGAGCCACGGCACCGAGTTGAACAGCCCGACCTCGAAGTCGCTCAGGCTGCCCATCTTGCGAATCATGCTCGGCAGCCAGAACGTGGCGCCGTAGATGGTCAGGGCGACAGAGAAGTAGATGAAGCAGAACAGCATGATCTGCCGATCCGCCAGCAGCTTGAACACTGAAGGGCGGACGGTTTGCGTGGCTTCCCGAGCGCGCTGCTCCTCGGCGATGGCGTTGACCAGCGTGGTCTTTTCTTCCTCGGTCAGCCATTTGGCTTCATGAGGGTGCGACTGCAGCCAGAACCAGACGAACCCGCACAGCACAATCGAGGCGAAACCTTCGATCAGAAACATCCACTGCCAGCCATGCAGGCTCAGGCCGCTGATGCCTAGCAACGCTCCGGACAGCGGCCCGGAAATCACCGAGGCGATGGCCGAACCGCTCAGAAACAACGCCATGGCCTTGCCACGGTCACTGGCAGGCAGCCATTGGGTGAAGTAATAGATGATCCCGGGAAAGAAACCCGCCTCGGCGGCACCAAGCACGAAACGCAGCACGTAGAAGCTGGTTTCGCCCTGAACGAAGGCCATGGCCATGGCGGCCGCACCCCAGGTGAACATGATGCGGGTCAGCCAGGCGCGTGCGCCGTAGCGTTGCAGCAGCATGTTGGAAGGCACTTCAAACAGCGCATAGCCTACAAAGAACAGACCGGCGCCTAACCCATAGGCGGCTGCGCCGATGCCTAGATCGGTTTCCAGGTGGCTGCGCACAAAGCCGATGTTGACGCGGTCGATGTAATTGACGATGAACATCACCACGAACAACGGCAGCACGTGGCGTTTCACCTTGCTGGCCGCACGGGCAAGCACCGTAGGGTCCGAAGCGTGAGGGACGGTATTCAAGAGGCAACTCCCATTCATTGTTTTTTTGGGGATGAGCCGATCATGGACGCTGGGATTATTCCCGTCTAATCTAGATATTGATTTGATTGATACCTGGAATGAATCAATGTTCGAGCTGGCCCAACTGCGCTGTTTCACCACCGTCGCCACGGAATTGAATTTTCGAAGAGCGGCCGAGCGCCTGAACATGACTCAGCCGCCGCTGAGCCGACAGATCCAGTTGCTTGAGCACAATCTGGGCGTGGATTTGTTCACGCGCAGCACCCGCAGCGTGGCGTTGACCGCTGCGGGGCGTGCATTTTTCATCGAAGCGCAGACACTGCTGGAGCGCGCGCAGCAGGCGGCCATTTCGGCCCGGCGCTTCGCCGAAGGCGATATTGGCTCGGTGACGATCAGTTTCGTTGGCAGCGCGGTGTACGAGTTCCTGCCCAAGGTGATCGCCGAGGCGCGGCTCAACCAGCCTCAGGTCAAGATATCCCTCACCGAAATGAATACCTACCAGCAGCACGAAGCGCTCAGGGCGCGGCGCATTGATCTGGGCATCGTGCGGGCTCCGTTGTTTCAGCCAGGCTACGAGACCGAGTGTCTGGTGCGCGAGCCATTCGTGCTCGCGGTGCCGGGCAACCACCCGCTGGCTCGGGCTTCGACGGTCGCGGTTGAAGATTTGGACGGCGCCCCATTCCTCATGTACTCACACTCGGCCTATCCGCCCTTCAACGAGCTGCTGACCGGCATGTTCCGTTCGGCCCGTGTTGCTCCGGATTATGTGCAGTGGCTCGGCTCGTCGCTGACGATTCTGGCGCTGGTGAACGCCGGTATGGGCCTGGCGCTGGTGCCGCGCTGCGCGACCAATGTGGTGTTCAAAGACGTGGTGTTTCGCGAGATCGACTTGGGCGAGGGCGTGCAGAGCGAACTGCATCTGGTCTGGCGGACCGACAATGACAATCCGGCGTGCATGATGCTGCTTGAGGCCATTCGGGCAGCGGTGAAAGTCGATATGAATATTTGAAGTATTTATGCAGAAGACGCCCGCAGTTCATGGCCGTCTACTATCATTCGTTCAATCGATAGTCACCATCAAGAAAGGCAAGTTCTGTTTTTTCGGCAAAGGAGGAGGATGGCGTCATAGCCACTTGCTCCGTACAGAAGGAAACGAACGATGAAAATTTTCAACCTGCTGACTTTTGTCGCTGTCTTGATCAGTGCGCCTCTGGCCACGTCGTCCGTTTCCGCTGCCACTGCTCTCGATAACGCCCAAGCTTGCCACTTCCAGCCGGTAGCGGACAGCCCTGCCAGCCTTCAGCATTCGCAGTCGGTCGGCGTGCTGTACAGCGAAAACACAGTCAGTAATCTCGAGTACCTGAACAACTATCATGCCGTTGCCCAGCGCTCTGCGCGAAACCCTGCGCTGGATTCGCGCATTCGTGACGCCTTCATCAACAGCTCCGACCCGAAGTTGGCCATCGACTGGCTCACCGGCTCGCTGAAGAAAGAATTCGCCTCGGTGACCGTCTACGACAACCTGAACGCAGTGATGCAGGCGCGGCCTGACGTGGTGGTGATGCTCGACACTTACAACCAGTTGGTGAGCAAGCGCAACAATCAGGTGGAAGCCCGTTATCTGGCGCGCTTCTACGACGCCAACCTGCAGTACATCGGCAAGGCAGAAGGCGCAACCGGCCAGGCAATGCCTTCAGTCTGGGTCAAGGGCAAGGCCGCTCCTGAAATCGCCGCGCAGATCGACCAGCAACGCGAACTGCAGGTCACTGCCCTGAAACAGTTCGACGCCTCGCTCAAGGCGCTGGTCCTGCAGGCTGAGCGGGATCAGGTGGCTGCAAACTGATCCCCGCCCGGTCACTCATCTCACGCGATCAAGGCTCTGCACCGAAAGGTCCAGAGCCTTTTGCATATCGAGCCGCGCCGAGCGACCCACGTCCTTGTCATGCAGCTTGAATTCCCGCTCAGACGGCAGGATGGGTGCAGTCAGGTCGTCGGCGCCCACCGGTTCGAAGTCATAGTTGCTGCCGATGGTCATGGCACTGCGACGCAGCAGCATGCGGATCTGTTCGGGCGTGAGCCTGGGGTTGATCGACAGCATGGCAGCCACCATGCCCGTGACCATGGGCGTGGCGTAGGACGTGCCGCAGTGCACCGCACCCTGTTCGCCAGCCTTGGCCGTTGACGCGCGGGTGCAGGCGGACGCCATGATGTCGACGCGCATATCGACATTGGAGGATTCGCGCTTCTCGACATAGGCCGGGTCATCCACGGCCACGTCATCGCGTTCGGTGCGCTGATGCCCGCCGACCACCAGCAACTGATCGGTAATAAATGAGGAGGGCAGGCGGTATTCGTCGGTGCTCGAGAACGACGAGCCGTTGCCTGCCGAGTTCACCACCAGCACATCCGGGTGTTTCTCGCGCAGCCAGAGAAAGAACTCCTCCAGCAGTTCTTCATAGCCGGACATGGCGAGTCCTGAGCGGATCAGCGAATCGACATCATCCCCCTGGATATTCTTCGCTCCGATCCGGTGAATGCCCCAGCTCCAGTTCAACACCCTGACGCCGTCTTCGACCAGATTGACCGAGGCCGCCACGTTGGCGGTGATGCCTGCGTCGGAGTTGCGCTCCACGATGACGTCGAAGCCCTGGCTCGCGCCGTCCAGCGATTTGAGAAAGCCGGTGTTGCCACCCTCGGCGGTATTGGCCGCCAGAATGCCGGTCACTGTAGTCCCATGCCCGTCAGGCTTGCGAGCGTCTCGGGCAAACACGCAGGTGCGTGGTGCGCCGCTGTGGCAGTCGCCTCGGTAATCGGCAAAGTCCGGCGTGTCGAAATCCACGTTGCGCTCGATGATGCCGACGCGAATCGGTACAGGCTTGATGGGCGATACCTTGCCCGGAATCCGGCGCTGGTAGTAATTCACGGCGTCCATGAAGCGGTTGGCCGTCCATTGTTCGCGCGTCGGTTTTTCCTGCTTGTCGTCCGAAGGCGGTGCTTCACCTTCTGCGGCCTCGGCCTGGGACTCTTCTATGACGACGGCGTCGACACTGACCTCGCTGCCCATGCGCAGCACCATGGCGTCGCGCTCCACCAGATTCTTTGTCGGCAGGCGCAGTTGCCAGGTGTTGAGCGGTGCAATCGAGCCGACGACAGTTGCGCCAAACTTCTGTGCAATTCTCTGCGCTTCTTCATGGCCGTCGAACCGTTCTTCGATGATCAGGCTGATCAGGTTTACATAGGTGGTCAGCCCATCCATGTTTTTCGCGACTTCATCCGGCGTAGCGGCCAGTACGTGACTGCCTGCCATGCTCAGCCAGACCGCATTGCTGCTGTTGCCGTCCTGCTGCAGCCACAGCGGGCCGCTCTGCCAGTCGGCGTATTTCAACTGCACCCGCAGGCGATCGCCGTCACGCTGGATGGCTGCGTCTGGAAGGGTTTTGCCGCTCAGCTTGATTTCTATCGGGGCTGAGCCCATGCCTTCTGCACTGAGGCAGAACGTCTGCTGTTGGCGGTCGAGCAGGTCGTCACTGCGTTGCAGGCGCTCGATGCGCAGTGTGTCGTTGGCGGACGCGAGTGATGAGCAGGTCAGGGTGGCAGCGACAAGCAGGGTACGGCTGAACATGCGGATGTCCTGGGCAGGGCGTGAAGTAGCCTTCTGACTGCCGGGCGTCGTACATGGTTCAGGGCTGCCAGGAGCCATCTGTGTTGCCGTGCCCGCGCGGAATGCCTGGGCACGGCAATGCTGTCAGTTCAGCGGGCAGTTGATCACTTGCGCGAAATTGTTGGCGAAAGCGGTTTGTGACACGCCAGTCACGAACGAGACGGGCCTTGAGCCGTCTTTCTTGACGACAACCTGTCCGCAGTGGTTGTCGTGTTCGGAACTGATGGTGTTGACCTCTAGGTACTCGGCATTGGTTTTGGTGGCGCTAATACCACCCGCCATCAGTAGCGTCGCCAACGGGTCGAAAATAGGGACTGGCAGGTTGCCTTCGGCATGAGTGCCGGACTTGACCTCAAGCACCTTGCGCACCAGGGTCGCCACAGGATCGGTCGCGGTGATCCGCGTCGAGTAGGTCGGGTCGAGTATCACCTGATTGCACGCGTCCAGCGGCACCAGCGTCAGGGGCAGCGTCGAGCCGAATACGCTGTCGGCCGCCACGGCATCCACAAATACATTCCACTCTGCATAATAGTTGCTGCTATAAGCAGGCCCCTGATCCCAGGCAGGCTGTGCGTTGTTCAAACCGGCGACGTTACCGTCGACATAAACGGCACCCGCCATTGCATAAATGTTGTCGAGGTTGGCAAAGTCGCTCGGGTGTGTGCTCAAAGACAACATCTTTGCAATGTTGGTAAAACCGCCCAGCGAAAGAAGGGTGATGGGGACAGTGCTGTTGTTGATTGTTTCAAACAGAAACGTCCAGGCGGGCGTATCCGAGAGCGCAGGAAGTTGTGCAGGGTTCAATGTCCCCAAAAGCCCCATGACATCGTTCATGTCGTTCTTGAAGTCCTGGGGGAAGCGGTAGTCATGCTCCAGTGGTGTATCCGTGCCACGGGCAACGACGGTATCAAGCCGGTTGCCGATCCCCAGCAAATGCCGGGCGATGATCACGCCCCAGCCCAGATCCGTTTCGCCACAGCCGGTGACCGTAATGCCGACGATGTCGATATCCGGGCGTTTCATCAGATACGCAATGGACAGCACATCGTCCCAGCCCATATCCGTGTCGATAATAACTTTCCTGTTCATCTTACTTCTCCGTGTATTCGTAAAGGGCCGGGCGTGGCACTTAGTGACTGAAAACAAGCGCGCTTGCTAAAAAGCGTGTGTGGTGAGTTCTTTTCTACGTTTTGGTTCAATTCGCGGGGATTTTAAATCGCCCTGATATATACAACAGCTACCGGTCTGCGTCGAGTCGGCGCAGACCGGTAAAGTTGGAAACTATTCAACTGGAAATCCGCTTGAAAGTCGTATTTTGTGTTAAAGAAAGAGTTCGCCTGGCCGAGAGCATGACAAGCGAGCCGCACGTTGCCCGGCCCGCATGAAATACAGCAAGCCACGTGCGCTTTGACTGTGGTAACAGAGAAGCCTTGCGATGCTGAAAAACCTGTTGGGTACGCTGCGTACCCTGATATCAGTGCCCACCGATCAACCCCGGCTGCTTCAGGCGCAATACATAGCGTTGTCCCGTCAACTGCCGTTGATGTACTTCGTGTTGCTGGTCAACACTTGGGCGCTCGCGTTCACGCATCGGTCCGCGCCGATGTGGCTGACCCTGCTGGTACCGGGATTGCTGACACTGGTGTGCGGCATTCGCGCCCGTATGTGGTTGCGCACGGTCAATCGGCTGCCATCCGAAGCGATGATCCTCGCCACCTTGCGCAGCACCAATGGCCTGGCGGGAATCATTGCCGCTGCATTTGCGGGTTGGTCGCTGGCGCTGTACCCCTATGGCGGCGCCTACGCTCAGGCCCATGTGGCCTTTTTCATGGGCATCACAGTGATTGTGTGCATCTTCTGCATGATGCACCTGCAGCCTGCCGCGCTGACGACGGCGGTGATTGTGAACGCGGCCTTCGTGGTGTTCTTCGCCTCGACCCATAACACGATCTTCATCGCCACGGCAGTAAACATCGTGCTGGTGTCGATCGGCATGCTGATCATTCTTCGTTATCAATACCGCGACTTCACTCGCCTGGTGACGGTACAGGTGCAGACCGAGCGACTGAGTAATGAAAACCTGCTGCTGGCCAACCAGGACAGCCTGACTGGATTACCCAACCGGCGTCAGTTTTTCCAGACCCTGGATCTGGCCATGACCGAGGCGCTGGAGAAGGGCGCGGGGCTTGCAGTCGGCATACTGGATCTGGATGGTTTCAAACCGGTCAATGACCTTTACGGTCATCGTACGGGCGACCAATTGCTGGTCATGGTCGCTGATCGCCTGAGGCAGGTGGCGAGCGATACGGTGCACGTGTCGCGGCTGGGTGGCGATGAATTCGCCCTGGTCATCAAAGGCGACATCAGTCGAGAAGCCTTGCTGGCCTTGGGCAAACGCCTGTGCGATCAGATGCATGAGCAGTTCGAACTGTTGGAAATGCCGATCCAGATCGGCGCCACCTTTGGCATTGCGACCTACCCGACGACGGCCGACAACGCCACCCAGTTGTTCGAATACGCGGACTACGCGCTCTATCAGGGAAAGCATCACAATCCCGGTTCGACCTGCCTGTTTTCTGCCAGTCATCGTCAACAGCTGCACGCCGATGGTGTCACTGAGCAGGCGCTGCGCCGGGCTAGCCTTGAGACCGAGTTCTACGTGCTGTTCCAGCCCATCATGAACAGCCGGAGCCGGGAAACGGTTGCATTCGAAGCGCTTGCCCGCTGGAACAGTCCAGAACTGGGCGCGGTGTCGCCTGCGCGCTTCATTCCCATCGCCGAGCGCATCGGCATGATCAACAAACTGACTGCGCCATTGCTGACACATGCCCTGCAGAAGGCGCTGTCATGGCCTGCGCCCATCAGATTGTCGTTCAACCTGTCGGCGCATGATTTTGCCACGTGCGAGAGCGTCAATCTGATCGTGGAGATCATCGAAAACAGCGGTTTTGAACCATCGCGACTGGATCTTGAAATCACCGAGACGGCCGTCATGAAAGACATCGCCCAAGTGCAACAGGCGGTCAACCAGTTCCGGCAACTGGGATGCGGGATTTCGCTGGACGACTTCGGTACGGGGTATTCGAGCCTGAGCCAGTTGCACGCACTGGCGCTGACCAAACTCAAGATCGACCGAAGCTTCGTAACAGGCGTTCACGACAATCCGGCCAGCTACAAGATCGTCAAGTCGCTGGTGGCCTTGAGCATGGACATGTCGCTCGGTTGCGTGATTGAGGGCGTAGAGACGCAGGAAGAACTCAGCGCTCTTGAAACCCTGGGCTGCACGCTGGTTCAGGGCTACTTCTACAGCCCGCCGATCAGCTTTGAAGAAACGCTGAAGTGGCTCGACACGCCGAATGACGAACGCGGCTTCGGGTGACTGTGCCTTAAGCAGCGCGGGGAGCTTGATGAGCGCTCGGCGTGGGGCCTGTTATGATGCATGCCTCCATTCCCCGGAACCCCGTTCATGAGCAAACCCGGCCAGACCGTTCTTGTATCACTGCGCAAGATGATCGCATCAGGCGAGCTGGCGGCCGGAGAGCGTTTGATGGAAGTGCCCACCGCCGAGCGATTCGGTGTGTCGCGTATGCCGGTGCGCATGGCCTTTCGCACGCTGGAGCAGGAAGGGCTGCTGGTGCCTTTCGGGGGGCGCGGTTTTCAGGTGCGTTCGATCAGCCCGCATGAAATCGCCGGAGCGGTTGAAGTTCGCGGCGTGCTTGAAGGTCTGGCCGCGCGGCAGATGGCTGAAATCGGCGTCAGTCAGGAGGCCCGGGACGAACTGGAAACCTGCCTGGTGCAAGGCGATGCGCTGTTCGCCAAGGGCTTTGTCACCGAGGATGACCTTGAGGTCTATCACGACCTGAACATGCGTCTGCACCGGGTGATCGTCGAAGGCAGTGGCAACCCGGCGATTGCCGATGCGCTGGCGCGTAATGATCACTTGCCGTTCGCCTCGGTCACCGCGCTTGCCGTGGATCGCAATGACCTGGTGCGTGAGTTCCGGCGCTTCAACTTCGCGCACATGCAGCACCACGCAGTGGTGGATGCGTTAATCAATGGCCAGAGTGCACGTGCCGAAGCGATCATGCGTGAGCACGCCAACGCGACCTTGCGTTATGCCGAGGTATTCGGCGCTGGCGTTCATGAGCGCATGAAGGTGATCCAGCGCTCCGAATAGTTAGATGTCGAGTACCAGCAGCGGTGTTTTCGAGCGAGAGCAGCACGGGGTGAACTGATCATTGAGCGCCTGTTCGGCCTCGGTCAGAAACAGGTCCCGATGATCGGGAATGCCTTTGAGCACTCGAGTCAGACAGGTGCCGCACACACCCTGTTCGCAGGACAGGGGAATGTCGATGCCATTGCTTTCCAGCACCTGAGCGACGGTCTTGTTGGCCGGCACGCTGAGCACTTGGCCGGTGCTGACGATTTCCACCGAGAAGCTGCCGTCGTTGCTGGTGTCCACGGGCGCTGCGCTGAAGTATTCGCGATGCAGCTGATGCTCCGGCCAGCCCTGGGCGTGAGCCGTGTCGAGAATATGCTGCATGAATCCGCTGGGGCCGCAGACGTACACCTGCGCATCGGCATCGGGGTCGGCCAGCACTGTCAGCGCGTCCAGCCGGGTTTCCGGGCGATCATCGAAGTGCAGGCTGACCTTTTCGGCGAATGCGGACTGTTTCAGGCGTTCCACGAATGCTGCGCGGTCTACCGAGCGGGCGCAGTAGTGCAATTCAAAGGGCTGGTCGTTTTGCGCCAGATGCTCGGCCATACACAGGATGGGCGTGATCCCAATACCACCCCCGAACAGCAGGGTACGGCTTGCTCGCTCGGCGAGCGGAAACAGGTTTCGCGGTTCGCTGATGCTCAGGTGAGTGCCCGGATGAATCTGCTGGTGCAGGGCGCGCGAGCCGCCCCGTGAAGCCGGATCGTTGAGCACGCCAATCAGGTAGCGATGGCGCTCTGTGGGCGGGTTGCATAAAGAGTACTGGCGAATCAGGCCGTCCGGCAGGTGCACGTCGATGTGCGAACCGGCAGTGAAGGGCGGCAGCAGTCCGCCGTCGGTTCGCACCAGTTCATAGCTGCAGATGTCCAGCGCTTCGTCCGTGCGCGATAACACAGTCACGTCGATCATGTCGCACCTCGGGTTCAATTCAGGTTAGCCGCAGGAATCTGGTCGCCGCTGGCGGCCTGTTCGCTGGCGATCAGTCGCTCGATAATCTTGCGGGACTGCACGCCGCCCGCATCGATGTTGAGCTTGAGCAGCTTGCGGTGCGGATGCTGGAGCAGGTTCTGTTGCTGGCGCTCGAGCATTTCCAGATCCTCGGTGAAGATCTTGCCCTGGCCTTCGCGAATGCTTGCCGTCAGGGCTTCGTCCTGCGGATTGAAGTTGCGCGCCATGCCCCAGAAGTACCAGATGGACGTGTCGGTTTCCGGGGTGATGAAGTCTACGACGATGCTTGAGGCCTTGAATTCGCGAGGGGCGTTGTAGCCACCTTTTCCGGCATGGGCGACACCCACCTCAATATGAACGTGGCTGGGCGGTGTGAAACGGCAGATCTGCCAGCGGTCCACCGGCACGTCGTCGGCCAGGTTGTTGCCACGCAGCGCCATCTGCCAGAACGGCGGCGGCATGATGTTTTCCATGTGCCGGGCCGTTACAACTTCTTCGCCTTCGACGGTGGTCACCGGCGGCGCCTCGTCGATTTCCTTCTGGCCGATGCTGGAGGCATGGACGTAGGTTTCGTGAGTGAGGTCCATCAGGTTGTCGATCATCAGGCGGTAATCGCACTGAATGTGAAACAGCCCTCCGCCATACGCCCATTGATCACTCACAGCCCACTCCAGATGAGGAATCAGGGCGGCATCGGCCTTGTCCCGCTCCCCCGGCCAGACCCAGATGAATCCGTAACGCTCGATGGCGGCAAAGGTCTTGTTGCAGGGAAAGCCCCTGACACGCTGACCGGGCATGGCGACCGTCTGGCCATCGCCACCCATCACCAGACCGTGGTAACCGCAGACCAGTTGCCCGTTCTCGACGAATCCCAGAGAGAGCGGGGCACCGCGATGCGGACAGAAGTCCTCGAGGGCCACGATCTGCTGATCCTGATCGCGGTAGAACACCATCTTCTCATTGCAGATTTGCCTGCCGAGCGGCTTGTCAGTGACTTCATCCGCTGCACAGGCCACGTACCACGTATTTTTCGGATGCATGAGGGTTCTCCACGGTTCGGTTTTGTTGTTATGGATCCATCAGGTTCAGCCAGAAATGTGGCTTGAGCTATTAATGCCACAAGGAGAGGGAAAATAAAATGATTAAATTTGTTAACTATTATTTAGTGGATCCATTAGGGTTTGCGAATGACATGGAAAAGAGCCCTTCCAGAGGGCTATGTGATCTGGCCCGGGCATAAAAGTTGTGTGATCAGACCCAATGGGACGCGGAGCGTCCCGGGCTGCATGTCCACGCGGAGCGTGGGCACGATCGGTGTCGAGCAGACTTATGGTGATCGTTCACCCAGGACGCTCCGCGTCCGCTCTCGAGTGCGACGCGGTGCGTGGGTGTGATCAGTGCGCTTGAGATCACCCTGATCGTTCCCACGCTCCAGCGTGGTAACGCCTCTCAGGACGCTCCGCGTCCGCTCTCGAGTGCGACGCGGTGCGTGGATCTGATCAGTGCGCTTGAGATCCCCCTGATCGTTACCATGCTCCAGCGTGGTAACGCCGCCCAGGGCGCTCCGCGTCCGCTCTCGAATGCGACGCAGCGTGTGGATAAGATCAGTGGATATGAATCAGGGCTGCAAGGCATCGCGCAGCAGGGGCGCGAGTTCGTCCAGCAGGGTCTGGACGGAACGCAAGGCGCGGCAGTCGGGGCGGGTCAGGAGCCAGAGGTCGGTGCTGCAGCCCTCCAGTGGCGCGCTCAGTTTCTCGACGCCTGAAAGTCCGCGAGCGGTGAAGTCTGTCAGCGCCGCGACACCGAGCCCGGCAACGACCAACTGCGACACAGCGGACATGCTGCTGCAGCGATAACGTGGCACGACGTCCGGAAAAGCCTGGTTGCGCCAGATCACTGAGGTGTGGTCTGGCATCGAGTCGTCAGGGCTTATCCATGGCACAGACGATGGCGCTGTTTGCAGTGCATCACGAAAGCCGGGCACTCCGCAGATCACATATTCGGCCGTACCGATTCGTCGACCCACCAAGTGTTCCGGTGGGGTATTGGTCAGGCGCAACGCGATATCAGCGTCCCGACGGCTGAGGTTGGCGAAGGAATTGGAGGTTGCCAGTTCCAGTGTGAGCGCCGGGTAGCTGGGCATGAAGCGGGCGAGGGCGGGCAGCAGCAGGTTGTGCAGCACAGCGTCGGTGCAGGTCAGGCGCACGGTGCCGCTCACCACGTTCTCGCCTTGCTGCAAGGCGATACGCGCTGCGTTCAACGCAAGCTCCGCGCGTTCTGCCTGCTCGGCCATGGCACTGGCGGTATCGGTGGGGATGTAACCGCGTCGGTTCTTTTCGAACAGGGCGATGCCCAGCGCAGCCTCAAGGCGTTTGATTGAACGGAATGCCGTGGAAATATCGACGTTCAACAGCTCTGCGGCGCGTGCGAGGGTGCGGCCTCTGATCAGCGCAAGCACCAGAGAAAGATCCGAATGGCTGACTTCATATTGCATTGCTGCACAGTTTCCTTGCCTGATTGCCCATGTAGATTGCGTAGCTGACTATCCTAGACTGGTTTCAATTGCACTGGATAGCGGCTTATTCATCTCAAACCCAGTGCGCAACCTTTCAAATCAGGACCTGAATCATGTCTCGACTCCCCTTGATCGGCGTCACCGCTTGTCGTCAGCAACTGGGCAAATACTCTTCGCACACGGCCGGCGACAAATATGTCGAAGCGGCGGGTTTTGCAGGCATCCCAGTGATCCTGCCAGCACTCAACGTACCGACCGAGCCAGCGCAGATACTCGAGCACCTGGACGGCCTGCTGTTCACCGGATCACCTTCCAATGTGGAGCCCCATCATTACAACGGCACGCCAAGTATCGAAGGCACTGCCCACGATGTGTTCCGTGATCGCAACACGCTGCCGCTGCTCCGGGCCGCCATCGCCCAGGGCGTTCCGGTGCTGTGCATCTGCCGTGGGTTTCAGGAACTGAACGTCGCGTTGGGCGGCAGCCTGCATCAACGCGTTCAGGATCTACCGGGCTATCTGGATCATCGCGAGCCGCAGAGCGACGTGGTGGCCGAGCAATACGTGCCGCAACATGATGTCTCGGTGCAGCCGGGTGGCATCCTCGAGTCTCTGGGACTTGCTCCCGGCTTTGCAGTCAACAGCCTGCACAGTCAGGGTATTGATCGCCTGGCGTCCGACTTGCGCACTGAAGCGCTTGCGCCCGACGGGTTGGTGGAAGCCGTTTCGCTGCCCGGCGCACCGGGTTTTGTGCTGGGCGTACAGTGGCATCCCGAATGGGCGCTGATGGAGAATCCGGTGTCACTGAAAATGTTCGAAGCGTTTCGCGATGCATGTCAGGTTTATGCCCGCGCACGGTCAGCGATCAACTACTGAGCCTTGCCGACAAACATGATTTAATATCCGGCCTCATGGCTCCAGGCGCACCGCCGCGTCGGAGCCGGGTTTCTTCACCGGATATTTTTCGCATAAGGCCATTATGGATACGGGAGCACGACTCAAGCTGGTGCGTGAAAGCTACAAGCTGTCGCAACGCGAACTCGCCAGACGCAGTGGTGTGACCAATGCCACGATTTCCCTGATCGAACAGAACCGCGTGAGCCCCTCCATCAGTTCGCTCAAGAAGCTGCTGGAAGGCATTCCGATGTCGCTGGCCGATTTCTTCACGTTCGACCAGCCGCCGGGGCAGGACCAATACGTGTTTCGAGGCGGCGATCAGCCCGATCTGGGCCGCAACGGCGTGCGCCTGTTGCTGGTAGGCGCGACACTGCCGACCCGTCAGATGCGCTTTCTGCGCGAGCAGTACGCACCGGGAGCCGATTCGGGTGAAGAGCCTATCGTGCACAGCGAAGGCGAGGAGTGCGGTATGGTCACCCGCGGTACGGTCGAGCTGACCATCAATGGCCAGATCAATATTCTTGGTCCCGGCGATGGCTACTACTTTCCGACAACCTTGCCGCATCGTTTCCGCAACATTGGCCAGGATGAGGCCGAAATCATCAGCGCCAACACCCCCGCCAACTTTTGATCATCCCCGCTGACTGCGTCTTAACGCAGACTCCAGGACACGCCCGCATAGACGCCCATACCGTCGCCGGGCGTCGAGCGCGCCACGTCACGCCCGCCATCGTCGTAGCCCGGCGTCACCGTGTTGGCATAGCGTCGATTGGTCAGATTGCGCAGGTCCAGCCAGGTTTGCCAGTCGTCCTTGGGCGAGGCGTAGCCGAAGGTCGCGCCCAGCAAGGTGTACTGATCGGCGTAGAAGGAATTCGCGTAATCGACGGCGACCTTCGAGGCATGTTCCGTATTCAATCCTGCGTAAAACCCGGTCGGATGGCTGTAACGCAATTCAGCCTGGTAATAATGCCGTGGAATGCCGGGGAGGGCGTTGTCGCCAAACCGGTCATCGTCCCGATAGTGAAAGTCGCTGAATGTGTACGCCTGACGCAGATCCAGCTTGCCAGCGGCACCGCCTTGCCACAGCGGGCTGTCGAGGCTCAGCTCGACGCCGGTGTGAACCGTCGGGCTAGCGTTGGATTCGGCAATCACCTGCGAAGAGGTCGCGCTGGCGGCCTGTGTTTCGACGCTCAATAGCTCGTGCCTGACCTGCGAGTAATACCACCCCACTTCCCAGTCACCCATCCATCCCCGGCCGCGCCCTCCGAGTTCCAGAGTAGTCGCGGTCTGGTTTTCAAGTTTCACGCCCACTCGTTGCAGACCTGTCGCCGGGCCGCTTCCAGCGGGAAAGAACTGGTTCGAGCCCCAGATCATCGACCACGCATGAGGCGGTTCGACCGAGCGGCTCAGATTGCCGTAGACCTGCAATTGCGGTGTGAAGTCATAACGCAGGCCGAGACGTGACGCATAGTCCCAGTCGTGGGTGCTGACCGCTTGCTGGGTAGCGGGGTAGGTGACACTGGTTTCGCGGCGCGTGTAAATCGCAGCAACGCCTGTGGTCAGCCACAGGTCGGGAACCAACTCCAGGTCGTTGCTCAGTTGCAGAACGCTGTCCGAGCCCAGATAGCTGTAGTCACGGGTTCTGGTGCCTGGCGTATAAGTGGCGGTGTTGCCAGCAGGGATGCGCACGAATTCTGAAGCGCCATTGTTCGGCAAGCCCTTGGTGGTGCGCAGGCCCAGGGTCGTGTTGCTCTGGCGGCCGAACATGGTGTCCTGTCGAATGTAATTCAGCGTACCGCTGATGTCGGTGTAGGCGACCTTCAGGCGATTGGTGCCTTCGCGCAGGTCCATCGGATAGTCGTGATAGACCAGACCGGTTTCGATTCTGGAACTGTCATCCAGGTAGAGCGTGGTCTTGTTGCCCAGCCAGGTGCTGCCCGGCTGCAGGCGCTTGGAATCACGTGCTGCGTTGAGCGTGTTGGCGGCACGCGGATCGTGACGAATCTGATCGCGTGTCAGCCGACCCGGCGAGTCGTTGTCGGTCTCCCGGTAACGAAAGAAGAAGCGGGTTTCCAGATCAGGGCTGAAACGATAGCCGACGTTCGCGGCGATGCCCTTGCTGCCGCCAGCGCTGTGATCCTGAAAACCGTCGTAGTTGGAATCGGTCAGGGCGACGTAGTAATCCAGATCGCCGAGCACATCGCCGGAGCTGACTTGCCTTTTGGTGTAACCGTGACTTCCGGCTTCATAGCGTACTTGCAGGCGCGGCGCATCGTAGCCGGTGTGGGTGACGTAGTTGACTGCGCCGCCGAGTGCCAGCGATCCCAGTTCAAAACCGTTCGCGCCACGACGCACTTCGACATGATTCAGCCACAATGGCTCCTTGAGCTCATACGGTGTGCCGCCGGGGCCGGTGAGTGGCAATCCGTCGAGCATTTCAAACAGCCCCGAGGCGTGCGCGCCGGGTGCCCGATTCAGCCCGGAACCACGAATGGAAATCTTCGCACCTTCGTTGTTGGCCGCCTTTGCGTAGATGCCTGCCTGATAGCGGAACACGTCTTCATTGGTGGCCACGCGCCCCTGATCAACTCGATTCAGGTCAACAACGTTGGTGCCGCCGGGCACGCTGCGCAAGGCGTCGCGAGCTGCTTCTGCTCGGCTTTCCACGGCGTTGCCATCCACTTCGATACTGGAGAGGTTCACGGTCTGTTCGGCGCGTACCTGAGTGGCGCAGGCAAGCGCCGTGGTCACACCAAGCAGTTTCAACGCAGCAGCGAGCGGGAAGGGTGGAGTGTGTTGCACGTAAAGAGGCCTCTTGGCTGGGGCCGCTACGCACTGCAGAAGGTGACGGCCATCGCAGAGCCGGTGGCCATGCGTGTTCTGGGGACAGAGGGTTCGATGCCGGATATCCCTGGCGCGTCACGTCTCAGGATGCATCCGCCACCGCTGGTCGGTGTTCGGGCAGATTCCGACAACTATCCAGGCTGGCCTGTTTCGAAAATGACAGGCGCTAAATCAGGCGCTTCTTTAAATCAGGAGAGCTTTATGACTGATAACACCTGTGCTTGTCCGCAATGCAACTGCGCGGTCGACAGCAACACCGTTGTTAAACGTGATAATCAGCAGTTTTGCTGCGAGGCCTGCGCGAACCACCATGTGAATCATGAGAAATGCCAGTCGCCGGGCTGTCATTGCGAGGAGGCGGCGGAAGACAAACTGGATGAGGCAATCGAGGAAACCTTTCCGGCCAGTGACCCGATATCGCCCTGATACCGCTTTGTGCCAACACCATTTCAAGGGACAGAATCGTGACTTTCTCAACTACCTATCGCCGCCTGCGTCATCTGAAGCACTTGCAGGTGAGCAAACGTATTGCGCTGTTGGCGACGCTGACTGGATGAGGCAATCGAGGAAACCTTTCCGGCCAGTGACCCGATATCGCCCTGATACCGCTTTGTGCCAACACCATTTCAAGGGACAGAATCGTGACTTTCTCAACTACCTATCGCCGCCTGCGTCATCTGAAGCACTTGCAGGTGAGCAAACGTATTGCGCTGTTGGCGACGCTGACAGCGCTCTCTGCCTGCAACGGAACTGATACACGCCCGCCGGTCTCGCCGCCGGGCGCTGACAAGCAGGTCTCGACTGCGGTGCTTGAGACCGGCGCCGCCATGCTTCAATCACACCCGCCACTCGATGCGTTGAATACCTACCTGGATGGCTTTCATTTCTACAACGGCACGATCAAATCGCAGATGGAAGCGCACCATTACTGTTCGATTCTCAACGAAGAGGTCATTCAGTGTGTGATCTACGACGGCAACGTCAAGGATGCGCACTTGATGGGCGTCGAGTACATCATCAGCGCCAGGTTGTTCGAAGGTCTGCCGACTGAAGAAAAAGCCTATTGGCACAGTCATTCCCATGAGGTGACCTCGGGCCAGCTGGTTGCTCCCGGTATTCCAGAACCTGCCGAGCACGCGCTCATGGAAAAGCTGGTCAATACCTACGGCAAGACCTGGCATACGTGGCACACCGACAAGGACAAATCGCTGCCCTTGGGTGTGCCTCAGTTGATGATGGGCTTTACCCGGGACGGACAGGCCGACCCGCAGATGGTCAAGGCGCGTGACGAACGGATGGGGCTGGACAGCGTCGCCGAACGCGAGGCGCGCAAGGACATCAAGCCTCAGCCCGTGTTGCCGGGTGCAAACGCCTGGATGGACGGCAAGGTCATCCAGTTGCCCGATCCGAGCGGTACGGCGTCCTATCACCCAGCGCCGAGGCCACAGGATAAAGGCACCAACAGCCGGTCTCCCGCACCTTGAGTGTGGGCTACCCGCGTGAGTGCGGTTCGACAAAGGAGTGACTGCATGAACAGCTTGAATGAGGAGTTTGCGTACCGGGAGCTTTCACTGCTGGTGCCGCATGTCCTGTTCTTCGAAGACGACGGCGCCACGCCCAACAGCCGGTTTCCGGTGCTTGTTTATGAACTGGCGATTAACCCGGACATGGATGTGGCGACGGCTTTCGAGCGTTTGTTCGAAAGCAACGAATGGTCGCCACTCTGGCGGGACGGCGTATTCGACTACCACCATTACCACTCCACGGCCCATGAGGTGCTGGGCGTCGCCAGCGGGCACGCTACATTGCGGCTAGGTGGTGAGCATGGCAGCGATCACAGGGTCAAGGCCGGCGATGTGCTGGTTCTTCCAGCCGGAACCGGTCATTGTCGCATCAAGCAGAGTGAAGATTTTCTGGTCGTCGGTGCCTATCCGCGAGGCCAGGAATACTATGACATTCAACGTGTCGATCCTTCGGTGCATGATCAGGCGGTCGCTCGCATCGCCAAGGTGCCGACGCCGCTTACCGATCCGGTCACAGGGCAGGGCGGATCGCTGATCGATACGTGGATCGATGACGAGCACGACGGGGGCTGACCCCGTCGTGGTTGATGCAGCTGGCGGTCAGGGTTCGAAGACTGCCCGCAGGCAGTGATCGGTCTTTTCCTTGAACATCGCGTAGCCCTTCGGCGAATCCTCCAGACTCATGCGATGAGTCAACAGAAACGAAGGATCCAGCTCGCCATTGCGGATATGGTTAAACAGGGTCGGAGCATAGCGCTGGCCCGGCTGTTGGCCTGAGCGCAAGGTCAGTGCCTTGTTGACGATGGCACCCATTGGAAACTTGTCCAGCAGCCCGCCATAAACGCCGACCACCGACACCGTGCCGCCCTTGCGACAGGCGCGTATGGCCTGGCGCAGTACGGTGCCGCGTTCCGTGTGCAGGCGCAGCATTTGCTTGGCCTTGTCGTAGGCGTAATCGATTTCCGTGCCATGGGCTTCCATGCCAACGCAGTCGATACAGCGATCAGGGCCACGTCCCCCGGTCAATTCCAGCAGCGCTTCGTGCACATTGGTGGTTTCGTAGTTGATCACGGTTGCGCCGACCTTTTGTTGCGCCAGACGTAACCGGTCCGGATACCGGTCAATGGCGATCACCTGCTCGGCGCCCAGCAGAAACGCGCTGCGTATCGCCATCAGACCGACGCCACCGCAGCCCCAGACCGCGACGATATCGCCGGGCTCGATGTCGGCGTTATCCGCTGCGAAGTAGCCCGTGGGTGCAGCATCGGAAACGAACAGCGCCTGATCGTCGTTCACCCCGTCCGGCACCGTGAACAGGTTCACGTCGGCAAAAGGCACGCGAATGTAAGTGGCGTGGCTGCCTGCGTACCCACCGAAGGCATGGCTGTAGCCGATGATGCCGCAGCAGGGCTGGCCATAAGCAATGTCAGTGGTCGAGGGGTTGGGGTTCGAGTTGTCGCAGCACGAGAAGTCACTGCGTTTGCAGGGCTCACACTGCCCGCAACCGATAATTGAAATGGTGATGACCCTGTCGCCTTTCTTGACGGTTTTCACCGCCGAGCCGATCTCGACCACTTCACCGAGAAACTCGTGGCCGATGATATCGCCCGGTTTCATTGCCGGAACGTAACCGCCCAGCAGGTGCAGGTCCGAGCCGCAGACCGAGGACAGCGTTACACGAATGATCGCGTCACGGGGGTTGAGGATCGCAGGATCGGGGACCGTATCGACTTGCAGTTTGTTGGGGGCTTGCCAGGTCAGCGCGCGCATCAGGCATTCCCCCTTTCCAGCAGCGGTTGCGGACGCGGCAGGGCCGCTACCTCGGGCTGCTCATGCGCAGGCTCGGGGGTGTCGGTTGTCTGGCCGTGCAGGAACAGGAAGTCACGCACTTCGCTGGCCCGCATCTGGTTGGTGCTCACTTCGCCGGTCTCCAGATGCTGCTTGATATTGCTCAAAAGATTGAGCAGCGCTTTGTCGCTGAACGTGCTGATGGCCTTGGCCAGTGCATGACCCAGGCTTCCTGCGCCGGGCTCGCAGACGGCAACGACCTTCAGCTCGGTGCCGCGGTTGCCTGGTGCGGATTTGAGGTACGCCGAGATGTCGTGCTGCCATTTGCCTTCGGGCCGGGTACGCCAGTGAAGGCTGTCGTCGATGTTCGAAGGCTGTCGTTGCACGGTCCAGCTCAGCTTGCGACCCAGCGGGCCGCGCACGGTCCATCGACTGGTATCTGCGTCAACGGCTTCGATGCTGTCGACCCATGGAATCAGCGGACCAATGTTCTGCGGTTGCTCCAGAAAATCGCGTACTTCGCTGAGGGGCTTGCCGATGGTGACACTGCGGGAAACGGCTTCACTGGCCTTCCAGCCGTGAGCGTTCTGAAACTGATGTTCAAACGGGGTCGGGGCCAGGCTGCGCTTTATCGCGCAACGCCCGGTGGCGCCGCGAAACACGCAGTAAGCGCCAGCGGCCGCTCCCAGCAAGCCGACGACACCGCCGCGGTGCAGGGCGGTGAACAGCAGCAGGCTGCCGGCAGTGATGGACAGGGCGCGTTCGGTTGTTTTCAGCTCGGGGTGGTTGACGCGCCAGATGGTGGACCTGGCTGCAACCAGTGGTAGTTGATTCATGAGTCACTCCTCGTCGAATCAATGACAGCGGGATCGTCGAGCGGCAACTGCAGTGATACGCGCCCGACCACTGTCTGGTCTTTAGGGTATCGTTATCAGCGCTTTGCCTCGACGTTCGGCGATTCAGAGCGATTCAGGAACGCTCTGGTGATTTCAGGCAAGTGCTCGCGCAGCCAGTCCGCCATGGCGACTTCCTGCTTCAGGATCTGCTCGCAATCCTTGCGGATCTGAGGTTCGCCCGCCGCCTCTGCGGCCTCGATGAGTACGGTGTACGTCGCGATTTCAATGTTCTCGAACACATAACCGCTCATCGCGCCTTTAACGACTTCGTCAGACATCAACATACCGCCCAGTCCCTGACCGACTGCCATCAGCTTTCCGCCAATGTCCTTTATTGTCGAAGGGCTGCTGTCCAGACGCGTGAGGCATGCCTCGACTTTCTCCTGCTGGCCCCGCGTTTCCTCGATGTGCTGTTCAATCCTTTTTTTGAGTACCGGGTAGTGCTCCAGTCTTTCCGCCTGGGCCGTCAGCATTTTTTCCGCCTGTTGCTCCATGGCGTGTGCATCGCGCAGCCAATCGATAAGGTTGTCCTGTTTTGTCGTCGTGCTCATGGTGCGTACCTCTTCTGAGTGAGTGGTAAAAAGTAGAAAAATGCTGCGTTGAACCGGTTCCGAGGTTTGTAAGGCAGGGTGACGAATGGCTCTGAAACAGGCATCAGCCCACCAATACCTCGAGTTCCAGGCCCTGAGGGTTCATGCATTGCCAGCGCCAGGCATCGGTCAGCATGGCTTCAAGGTCATGTCGGGCCTGCCAGCTCAGTTCACGCTGCGCCTTGCCCGGATCCGACCAGCACGCGGCCACGTCGCCTGCGCGCCGAGGCTCGAAGACGAGGGGCACCTTTACGCCCGAGATTCGCTCGAAGGTCTTCACCACTTCGAGCACCGAATACCCTCGACCGGTGCCCAGATTCCAGATAGACACGCCGCGCTGGGTGCCTATGCGGGCCAATGCTTGCAAATGGCCCTCGGCCAGATCCATCACATGCAGGTAATCCCGTATGCCGGTGCCATCAGGTGTCGGGTAGTCACTGCCGAACACATGCAGGGCAGGGCGCTGCCTATTGGCGACCTGCAGCAGGAATGGCAGCAGGTTATTGGGTGTGTTGCGTGGTGATTCACCCAGCATTCCGGATGGATGCGCGCCAATTGGATTGAAGTAGCGCAACAGGCCAATGGCCCAGCGCGGGTCCGAACTGGCGGCGCTCTTCATCACGTGTTCGGCCATGAGTTTGGAATGGCCGTAGGGATTGGTCGGCAAGCCCAGCGCGCAGGTTTCGTCCAGCGGCATGCGGTCGGCTTCGCCATAGACCGTGGCTGATGAGCTGAACAGCAGGTTGAAGACGCCGGCCTCGGCCATCGCCTGGCACAGATTGACGCTGCCACTGACATTGGTCTCGAAATAGCGCAGTGGCTCACGCACACTTTCGCCCACGGCCTTGAGGCCCGCACAGTGCACGACCGCTTCTATGGGGTATTCGGCGAACAGGGCATGCAGAGTGGCCTTGCTGCGAACGTCTCCAGGAATGAAGTCGAAATGTCTTCCGGTGATGTTTGCCACTCGATCAAGCGTTTCTCGCGAGCTGTTGCACAGGTTGTCCAGCACCAGCACCTCGTTGCCGTGCTCAAGCAGCGCCAGCACGATATGAGCGCCAATGTATCCCGCACCACCGGTCACTAGGATCATGGTTGTCCTTCCTTTGGTTTTCGCGGCCTCGGGGAGAGGCAGGCTGACGACTCCGTCCCTCATGGATCAGGGCATACGGAGTGTTTGCGAGCGAAAATCAGGACCCATCGACCCAACAGACCAGTGACGTACTGCAGGTACCAAAAAAGCATTCGCTTATGACTAGGGAAATTTCCCCGCGCATGAGTTCAACGAACTTTTCCCAGTGGTGTGTGCACTTCATCGGGAGAACTGAACGGGCGGGCCGGAACACTCTCAATACCCTCAGTAAGGGCGGGCATCAGCAGAGCCTGTAAGGGGTTCAACGCTCATGGCCGCCTTGCTTTCATTAATGAATGCAGTCGAAGTTCAGCCCTCAAAGGCGCCCTTCAGATTCGTCCGGGCACTTTTTTTCATAAGAAGGGAAACTTCATGAACCGTGCAGAAGCGATTCATTCAGACCTGTCGACCGCATCGCAAGCCAAGCCAGACACACGCCCCGTTCTGCTCTGTCTCTCTCATCTGAGGTGGGGTTTTGTCTACCAGCGTCCTCAGCACATCATGTCTCGTATGGCTCGCGACTATGACGTGCTTTTTTTCGAGGAGCCGGTCTTCGCCGATTCCCCCGACAGTCGCCTGGAAGCCTTGCCGCAGCCTTCAGGTGTAACCGTGCTGGTGCCTCATCTGCCTCGTGATCTGCCGCCTGATCAAGCGGTTCTCGCGCAACGTCAGTTGCTGGATCACTGGCTTGAACAGCATCCATCACATGATCTGCTCCTGTGGTACTTCACGCCCATGAGCCTGGCGTTCACCGATCATCTCTGGCCGCAGGCGATCATCTACGACTGCATGGACGAACTGTCGGCATTCAAGGGCGCGCCGCCTGAGCTGATCGTCATGGAGCAGTACCTGCTGGAGTGTGCGGATGTGGTTTTCACCGGTGGCCACAGCCTCTGGGAGGCCAAGAAACAACGGCACGATAATGTGCACGCCATGCCCAGCAGCGTGGACATCGAGCATTTCGCGACGGCCAGACGTGGGTTGAGCGATCCGCCCGATCAACAGGGCATTCCACGCCCACGCCTGGGGTTCTTTGGCGTCATCGACGAGCGATTCGACATCGAGCTGATTCGTCAGGTAGCCAGCGTCCGGCCTGACTGGCAAATCGTGTTGATTGGACCTGTGGTCAAGATTGATCCGGGCAGCCTGCCGCAGTTGCCGAACATTCATTACCTGGGCGGCAAATCCTATGACGACCTGCCAGCCTACCTGTCCGGCTGGGACGTGGCATTGATGCCCTTTGCGATCAACGAGTCCACGCGCTTCATCAGCCCGACCAAAACTCCGGAATACCTGGCGGGCGGCTGCCCGGTGGTGTCGACACCGATCACCGATGTGGTCAGTACCTACGGAGACAGTGGTGTGGTGACCATCGCTGCTGACGCTGCGCAGTTTTGCGATGCCATTGAGGGTGCGCTCGGGAGGGGCAAGTCCAGCGAATTCCATGATCGTGCCGACGCCGTGCTTGCGGACAAGTCCTGGGACAAGACCTGTGTAGCCATGAAGGAGCAGATCCAATGCCTGAAATAACCCTCGACTCAGCCATCAATGCTGCACAGCCCTACGATTTTCTGATTGTCGGTGCCGGTTTTGCCGGCAGCGTGCTGGCTGAAAGACTGGCCGCGGGGCTCGGCAAGCGCGTGCTGTTGATTGATCGTCGTTCCCATATCGCAGGCAACGCCTACGACCATCTCGACAGCGCAGGCGTGCTGGTGCATCGCTACGGGCCGCACATCTTTCATACCAACGCCGAACGCATTGTCGACTACCTGTCGCAGTTCACCGAATGGCACAGCTACGAGCACCGGGTTCTGGCGCGGGTCGACGGCAAACTGGTGCCGATTCCCATCAACCTGGATACGTTGAATACGCTGTATGGCCTGCAGATGGACGAGCAGCAGGCCGAGGTGTTCCTGGCCGAACGTGCAGAGCCGGTGGAGATGATCAGGACTTCCGAGGATGTGGTGATCAATCAGATCGGACGAGAGCTGTACGAGAAGTTTTTCAGGGGTTACACGCGCAAACAGTGGGGCCTGGACCCTTCGCAACTGGACAAGTCGGTGACGTCCAGGGTGCCGACCCGCACCACGACCGACAGCCGCTATTTCGGCGACAGCTTTCAGAAGATGCCGCTGCACGGCTACACGAAAATGTTCGAGCGCATGCTGGATCACGAACGGATCGATATTGTGCTGGGCGTCGATTTTGCCGAGGTGCATGAGGCGTTGTCCTATCGGCATCTGGTGTACTGCGGCCCCATTGATGAGTATTTCGGCCACTGTTACGGACGGCTTCCCTATCGCTCATTGCGCTTCGAACACAAAACGGTTGATCAGACTCGGTTCCAGCCCGTCGCGGTGGTCAATTACCCGGATGAAGAAGTCCCGTACACCCGTATCACTGAGTACAAGCACCTGACAGGGCAGCAGCATCCGAAAACCAGCGTGACCTATGAATTTCCGACTGCCGAGGGCGATCCGTACTACCCGATACCCCGCGAGGAGAACAACGAGCTGTACAAGCGCTACAAGGCCCTGGCCGACCAGTCCGACGATGTCACCTTCCTTGGGCGCCTGGGCACGTACAAGTACTACAACATGGATCAGGTCGTAGGTCAGGCGCTGGCCTTGTATCAGCGTCTTGCCGAAGTGCATGCACCTGCTGCATCAGAGCTGAAACCGCCGGTGTTCAACGAACAGCCAGCGGGGAATTAGCATGCCAGGTCTGTTCAAGAGTTTTTTTGTGGGCGGATTCGAGTGTTCAACTCACCGGCGACGCGATGGCAAACGCCTGGACCTGCTGCATTCCACAGGCCACGCCCGCTGGCCCGGAGAGGACTTCGCGGCAATGGCGAACTGCGCCATGCGCACGGTGCGCAGCGGGCTGCGCTGGCACCTGATCGAAACGCGCCCCGGTGTCTATGACTGGAGCAGCTTCCTGCCCATGCTGCGGGCGGCTCGTGCCCAGGGCACCCAAGTGATCTGGGACCTCTGCCATTACGGTTACCCGGATGATATGGACATCTGGCGTCCACAGTTCGTGGAGCGTTTCGCGCGCTTTGCGGCTGCGGCGGCGCAGGTGATCAAGGATGATGGCGAAGTTGTGCCGTTTTATTCGCCGATCAACGAGATTTCGTTCTGGAGCTGGGCGGGAGGCGATGTCGGCTATTTCAATCCCGGCGCTGAACGCCGTGGCATGGAACTCAAACATCAGTTGATCAGGGCCAGCATCGCAGCGATCGAGGCGGTGCGCGACGTCGAGCCTGGCGCGCGTTTCGTGCAGGCTGACCCGTTGATTCATGTGTTGCCGTCAAGCGGGCGCAACGATGACATCGAGGCGGCTGAAAACTATCGGCAGGCGCAATTCGAAGCCTGGGACCTGTTGAGCGGACGCCAGTGGCCCGGACTCGGAGGGCGACCCGAGTATCTGGACGTGCTGGGTGCCAATTTCTATCCGCATAACCAGTGGATATTCAACAGTCGCCGCGTGATGCGCGGCGAACCGGATTATCGGCCGTTCAGCGGCATGCTTCGTGAGCTGTACGCACGCTACGGCAGACCCATTCTGGTGTCGGAAACGGGTGCCGAGGATGAACAGCGTGTGCCCTGGTTTCGTTATGTGACCGATCAGGTCAGCAAAGCCGTGCAGGCGGGAGTGCCGGTGGAAGGCATCTGCTGGTATCCGATCCTGGATTATCCCGGCTGGGATGACGGACGGTATTGCCCGGCGGGTCTGCTGGGCTACGCCGATGGCCAAGGTCAGCGTGCTGCGTTTCACCCGCTGCAACTGGCGATTCGTGAAGCAGATGAGGCGTTCGAAGCCCTGCATTCATCGTCTCTGAATGCTGACAGAGGCCGATGAAGCATGCGAGCGAGCACTGCGACACCTCTGCCGGAACGTGCCGTGCCCTTTTTGATTCGCTACGTGTCTTTGCGGCCCTGGCATTTCGGCGCCATGTTCTTACTTATCGTAGGCGCGGCCAGTTGCGCCGTGGCTGTGCAGTACGGCATGAAGATGCTGGTCGATGTCATGACCCTGGGCGACCGCAGAAGCGAGCACGTCTGGTTTCCGTTCTTCCTGTTCCTCGGGCTGATCGTGGTCGAAAACCTGTTCTGGCGGCTGGGTGGCTGGCTGGGTTGTCGCACCGTAGTCGCCAGTTGCGCCGACCTGCGTGTGGATCTGTTCAATCACCTTACCGGTCACCCGATGCGCTATTTCTCGCAGCATTTCTCGGGATCACTGGCCAATCGCATCTCATCGGCCGGTGCGGCGGCAGGCTCGATCTACGGTGGTCTGGCCTGGAAGATCATTCCACCCTGCGTCGACTTTCTGGGGGCCGTAGTGGTGCTGTACACGGTCAAGGTGGCCATGGCGAACGTGCTGATTCTGTGTGTGCTGCTGGTCGCTGTGTTGATCACCGTGGTCGGGGTGCGCGGTCGCTCGAAACACATCGACTTCGCCGCGCAGTCCGCCAGGGTCGGTGGCGAGATGGTGGATCTGGTCTCCAACATCTGGACCATCAAGGCGTTCTCCGCCCGCGAGCGCGAACGCCAGCGGCTCGAGGCATCGATTGGCATTGAAGCACGCGCACAGCGGCGCAGCTGGATCTACCTGGAAAAGGCCCGTGTGCTGCACGATATCTGTCTGTCGGTCATGGCCGGCGGAATGCTGGGATGGGCCATTCTGTTGTGGCGGGCCGATGCCGTGACCGCCGGTGACGTGGTACTGGTCAGCGCGCTGACCTTCCGTATCCTGCACGGCTCTCGAGATCTGGCTCTGGCGCTGGTCGACACCTCGCAGCAACTGGGTGTGATCGCCGATACGCTGCGCATCATCATCCAGCCCTATACATTGAGCGATGCCAAGGCCGAGTTGAAACCGAGTCGAGGGGCGATCCGGATTATTGATGTGGCTTACCGCTATCCAGAAGGACGTCGAATATTCGAGCACTTGAATCTGGATATTCCTGCTGGCCAGCGTGTCGGGATTGTCGGCTCCTCGGGCGCTGGAAAGTCCACCTTATTGAGCCTGTTACAACGTCTTGACGATGTCAGCAGTGGCGTGATTCTGATTGATGATCGCGATATCAGAGCCGTCAGCCAGGACAGTCTCAGGAAACAGATTGCCGTCGTTCCGCAGGAACCCACGCTGTTCAACCGCAGCATTTACGAAAACATCGCCTACGGGTTACCCGATGCGCGTTACGAAGACGTTATTCAAGCTTCGCGACAGGCTTACTGCGACGAGTTCATTCGCGCGCTACCGGAAGGTTATGACACGTTAGTGGGTGAGCGGGGCGTGAAACTGTCAGGCGGTCAGCGCCAGCGACTGGGATTGGCCCGGGTCTTTCTCAAGAATGCGCCGATCCTGATTCTTGACGAAGCGACGTCCGCACTGGACTCGCATTCCGAAGCAGTGATTCAGGCGGCACTTGCCAAACTGATGCACGGCAGAACTGTGCTGGTGGTGGCGCACAGGCTGTCTACTGTGGCCAATTTCGACCGGGTCATCGTGCTGCACGACGGACAAATCATTGAAGATGGACCGCCTATGCAACTGCGCAGACAAGGCGGTGTCTATGAGTCGCTCTGGGTCGCTCAGACACTCGTCGGCGAATGAATCAGGTTCTCCCGGCCCATCCATATGCATATAATTCTGTTTTTTTATTGCTGCATAGAACCCTTTCGAGGGTATTGAAGTCGTAAGCGGTGAGTGCGTGCAGTCACGCTGATATTATTCTGGGAGTTGTGGCGTGTCGGAAAACAAGACCCGTGTTGACAATACGGCGAGTGGTGACATCTCCCATAAGGGAAAGGATATCTTTTTCGCAGCGGTAGAAACGACACGCATGCCGATGATCGTGACTGACCCCAACAGTGAAGATAACCCGATCATCTTTGCCAACAAGGCGTTTCTGGAAATGACCGGATACGCCTCCGAAGAAATCATTGGCTCCAACTGTCGGTTCCTGCAGGGTCCGGAAACCGACCGGGCAGTGGTGCAGACCATTCGCGATGCGATTCATGAGCGCAACGATATCTCCACTGAGATACTCAACTATCGCAAGGACGGTTCGTCGTTCTGGAACGCTTTGTTCATTTCCCCGGTGTACAACGACGCGGGCGATCTGATCTATTTCTTTGCGTCACAGCTGGACATCAGTCGTCGCCGCGATGCCGAGGAAGCGCTTCGTCAGGCGCAGAAAATGGAAGCGCTCGGTCAACTGACTGGCGGCATCGCCCATGACTTCAACAATCTGCTGCAGGTCATGGGCGGATACATCGATCTGATCGGCACGGCGGCCGAAAAGCCGACCATCGACATTCCGCGCGTTCAGCGCAGCGTGCATCACGCCAAATCTGCTGTGGAAAGAGCGAGCACGCTCACCAAGCAATTACTGGCGTTCGCCCGGAAACAGAAACTGCACGGCCGGGTGCTCAATCTCAATGGTTTGATATCCAGCACTGAACCGCTGATCGAGCGTACGTTCGGCTCGGAAGTGACCATCGAGACCGATCTTGATCCGGGTTTGAAGAACTGCCGGATCGACCCGACGCAGGCAGAAGTCGCGCTGCTGAACATCTTCATCAATTCCAGAGATGCGTTGATTGGCAGGCCAAACCCCAAGGTCTTCATCGAGACGCGTAACCTGGTGGTCGATGAACTGGCCAACATGTCTTACGACGGTCTGTTGCCGGGACGCTACGTCAGCATCGCTGTGACGGATAACGGCATCGGCATGCCGTCGAGCATCCGGGACCGGGTGATGGACCCGTTCTTTACCACCAAGGAGGAGGGCAAGGGTTCAGGTCTGGGCCTGTCCATGGTGTACGGCTTCGCCAAACAGTCGGGCGGTGCAGCACGTATTTACACCGAGGAAGGCGTGGGCACCACCTTGCGCCTTTACTTTCCGGTTGACGAAGCCACCATTGCCAGTGAGTCGCCTCAGGCGCTTGAGCAGCGGCAGCGACTGGGCAGCAGTGAGCGAATTCTGATCGTGGAAGACCGACCGGATGTTGCCGAACTGGCCAAGATGGTGCTGGATGATTATGGCTACGCTTCAGATATCGTGCTCAACGCACGGGAAGCCTTGAAGAAATTCGAGTCCGGCAGCACGTACGATCTGCTGTTCACCGATCTGATCATGCCGGGCGGTATGAATGGGGTCATGCTCGCTCGTGAGGTCAAGCGTCGTTATCCCAAGATCAAAGTGCTGCTCACCACCGGCTACGCCGAGAGCTCGATAGAGCGGACCGATATCGGCGGCTCGGAGTTTGATGTGGTGTCCAAGCCCTGCATGCCTCACGATCTGGCCAGAAAAGTCAGGCAGGTGCTGGACGGGCCGAATGGTATTGCCTGACCGATGAGTGTCCAGTGACTAGAAAAGCCTGATTTCGATCAGGCTTTTTTTGTCCGGGTCATTGCGCTGAAGCCTCTCGGTGTTCAGGCGCGTTTATCAGACGCTGTAACCTCGCACGAAGGTTTCGACCGCTCGCTCTACCGCACTGTCGATTTCATCGGCGGTCAACGCGTCACGAATGCCCATCAGCCGCGGGAACACGGTTTCCGAGTCAAACAGGGCAATAAGGTGGCGAGTGACAATGTCTGGATCCGCACGGCGCATGCTGCCCGCATCCATGTGCACGCTGAAGAAATCGGCCAGCAGTTTGAATGCGATCCTGGGCCCTGCCTCGTGAAACAGCATGCCAATGTCGCTGCGCCCCGACTCGCTGATTACCGTGCGCAACGTCTTGATCATGGCTTCGCTGGCCACGACGGACAGCGTTGCTTTTCCAAATGCGGTGAGCACTGTCGACAGGTCCTTGTCCTCGGTAGCAAGCAGCTTCTCCAGACTGGGCAGCAACTGACTTTTCGCAGCCTTGCTGCTGACGGCTACAAATAGCGCTTCCTTGGAGTTGTAGTATCGGTAGAGCGTGGATTTGGAGCCACCCACCCGAGCTGCTATCGCAGCCATCGAAGCGGCTTCGAATCCATCTTCCTGAAACACCTGCGCCGCAGCGTCAATAATCGCGTCCCGCTTGGCATCTGTGAGCACTCGCACATTCAATTCTCCTATTACGATACCGAACTGTATCATTATCGCTTGACGGAACACGACCACCAAAATATAACAGTACCGATTGGTATCGTTATGTCGAATCGTTGTCCGGAGCTTCCCTTATGTGTTCTGTCTTTCTCTGTCGCCGTCATGTCATGGCCGCTTTTCTGTCGATCAGTGTTCTGACGGGATGCGGCAAGCCGCCGGGCGGCCCTCCACCTGCACCTGGAACACCTGAAGTCGGCATACTCGCGGTGCAGGCACAGCGAGTGGTTTTCAGCACGGAGCTTCCGGGGCGCACTGCGCCGTTCATGATTGCCGAGATACGGCCCCAGGTCAGCGGGATCGTTCAGAAGCGCAGCTTTACGGAGGGCAGCACGGTCAAGGCGGGGCAAGTGCTCTACCTGATCGACCCTGCCACCTACCGCGCTACGTACAACAGTGACCTGGCGGCGCTGGCCAAGGCAGAAGCATCATTGACATCGGTCCGGCTCAAGAACGAGCGCTACAAAGAGCTGGCTGCCCTCGATGCGGTCAGTCGGCAGGACTACGACGATGCCGTGTCTTCATTGGGTGAGAGCCGGGCGGATGTTGCCTCGGCCAAAGCCAATGTCGAAAGCAGCCGTATCAATCTGACGTATACCCAGGTCAACGCTCCGATTACAGGTCGAATCGGTAAATCCGGTATCACCCCGGGCGCACTGGTCACTGCGAACCAGACCTCGACCATGGCGACCATTCAGCAACTTGACCCGATATACGTCGATGTCACGCAGCCGAGTGCGGCGTTGCTGCGCCTGAAAAAATCGCTGAGCAACGGCGAAATCCAGAAGAGTGGCGCCACTGCCGCCAAAGTGAGGTTGAAGCTTGAGGACGGCAGTCTCTATCCGCTGGAGGGCACCCTCGAGTTCTCCGACGTGACAGTGGATCAGGACACGGGCGCGATTACCCTGCGTGCCGTGTTCCCCAACCCGAATGCCGATCTGTTGCCTGGCATGTATGTGCGCGCGGTGCTTGAAGAAGGCTTCAAGGAGCAGGGATTGCTGGTTCCGCAGCAGGCAGTTTCCCGAGACAGCACGGGTAAACCCATGGCGTACGTGGTGGGTAAGGACAATACGCTGGAGCGCCGTGAGCTGACGACTGACCGTGCGATCGGTGATCAATGGCTGATCAGCAGCGGGTTGAATGTCGGTGACCAGCTGGTTGTCGACGGTCAGCAGCGCGCCTCGGCCGGCGTGAAGGTCAAGACCGTGCCATGGAAGCCGCAATCTGTAGCGGCAGTTGCCACGCCTTCCGACCTCCAATAATTCCGGGTAGATAACATGTCGCGCTTTTTCATCGATCGCCCCATCTTCGCCTGGGTTCTGGCCATCATCGTCATGCTCGCAGGCATCATGGCGATTCTGACGCTGCCCATTGCCCAGTACCCGACGATTGCGCCTCCCGCGATTGCGATCACTGCCAACTATCCGGGCGCATCGGCCAAGACGCTTGAGGACACCGTCACTCAGGTGATCGAGCAGAAGATGAAGGGCCTGGATAGGCTCAGTTATATCGCTTCGACCAGTGAGTCCAGTGGTTCGGTGACCATTACGCTGACCTTCGAAAACGGAACGGATGCCGATACTGCGCAAGTGCAGGTGCAGAACAAGCTCACTCTGGCGACGCCACTGCTGCCCTCTGAGGTTCAACAGCAGGGCGTGCAGGTCGTCAAATCATCGACCAACTTCCTCAATATTCTGGCATTCACCTCCGAAGACGGGCGAATGAACGGCGCGGATCTCTCGGATTACGTCTCGGCAAATATCCAGGAGGCGATTGGCAGGGTCGACGGCGTCGGAGATACAACGCTGTTTGGCGCGCAATATGCGATGCGTATCTGGATCAATCCCGACAAGCTGGCCAGTTACAAGATGACGCCCATAGACGTCAGGAACGCCATTCAGGCGCAGAACGTTCAGGTGTCGTCGGGACAATTGGGTGCGTTGCCTGCGGCGGGCAACCAGCAACTCAATGCAACCATCACCTCTCAGACGCGCTTACAAACCGCCGAGCAGTTCGAAGACATCCTGTTGCGCACCGAAACAGACGGTTCCCAGGTCCGGCTGCGTGACGTTGCCAAGGTCGAACTCGGCAGCGAAAGCTACAGCAATACCAGTCGATTCAATGGCAAACCGGCGGCAGGTCTGGCGATCAAGCTTGCCACGGGCGCCAATGCGCTGGACACCGTCAAGGCCATTGACGCGCGGATCGAGGAACTGAAGCCTTACTGGCCGGAAGGTGTGCGGGTTCAAAAGCCTTACGACATTACACCGTTCGTGCGTATTTCCATCGAAGAGGTGGTGCGTACGCTGGTAGAAGCCGTTGTGCTGGTTTTCCTGGTGATGTACCTGTTTCTGCAAAACTTCCGGGCCACGCTGATACCGACCATTGCGGTGCCTGTCGTGCTGCTTGGTACGTTCGGTGTGTTGGCGGTATTTGGCTACAGCATCAATACCCTGACAATGTTTGCGATGGTTCTGGCTATCGGTCTGCTGGTGGATGACGCCATCGTCGTGGTGGAAAACGTTGAACGAGTGATGAGTGAAGAGGGGCTTGAGCCGAAAGCGGCAGCCCGGCAATCCATGGAGCAGATCAGCGGCGCACTGGTGGGTATCGCTCTTGTTCTGGCCGCAGTGTTCATCCCGATGGCGTTCTTCAGCGGCTCTTCAGGTGTTATTTACCGGCAATTCTCGATCACCATCGTGTCGGCCATGACGCTCTCGGTGCTGGTTGCGATGATCCTGACGCCTGCGCTCTGCGCAACATTGCTCAAGCCGGTCGGCATCAACCACGGACAGGAACGTCGCGGGTTCTTCGGCTGGTTCAACAGGGCCTTTGATCGCGGTAGCAACCGGTATCAGGGGGTCGTCGGCCACATGCTTGTCCGACCCTGGCGTTACATGATCGGCTATGGGGTCATCGTCTTGCTGGTGATGCTGGGCTTCAGCAAGCTGCCTGTGGGCTTTCTTCCCGACGAAGATCAGGGGACCCTGTTTGCGCTGATCCAGCTTCCGCCAGGTGCCACGGAAAAACGAACCGACGAAGTGCTTCGTCAGGTCGAGCAGCATTTTATGGTGGACGAGAAAGATGCGGTTTCGGGTGTTTTCACTGTGTCCGGTTTTAGCTTTGCGGGCAGCGGCCAGAACATCGGTCTGGCGTTCGTCAAGCTGCGACCCTGGAACGAGCGCAGTGATGAATCCCTCACGGTTACCCAGGTAACTGCGCGTGCCTGGCAGGCTTTTTCTGGAATCAGGGACGCTCTGATAGTGCCCTTCGCGCCGCCTGCGGTGTCGGAGCTGGGCAATGCCACCGGATTCGACCTGATGCTTCAGGACCGCGGCAATCTGGGGCATGACGCGTTGATGAAAGCGCGTAATCAGTTGCTGGAAAAGCTGAGTAAGGATCCACGCCTGGTCGCGGTGCGTGCCAATGGCCAGGAGAATGCACCGGAGTTTCGTCTGCAGATTGACGCACACAAGGCCGGAACGCTCGGGCTGTCGATGTCGGATATCAACGATACGTTTTCCATGGCCTGGGGGAGCAATTACGTAAACGATTTTCTCGATCAGGGAAGGGTCAAGAAGGTGATGCTTCAGGCAGAAGCGCCGTTTCGTATGCTGCCTCAGGACATTGGCCGTTGGTACGTGCGAAACAGCGCCGGAACCATGGTGTCTTTTGCGGCCTTTGCCAAGGCTGAGTGGACTTCCGGTTCACCAAGGCTTGAACGTTACAACGGCGTGTCGTCCATCGAGATACTTGGCATGGCCTTGCCAGGTCAGGCGTCAAGCGGAGAGGCGCTGGCCATCGTTGAAGCGGCGGTCGCCGAACTGCCGCCGGGCTTCGGCTTCGAGTGGACAGGGCTGTCGCGTCAGGAGAAAGCCTCTACCGGACAGACGACGCTGCTGTACTCGCTCTCGATCCTGTTCGTGTTCCTGTGTCTGGCGGCTCTTTATGAGAGCTGGAGCGTGCCGTTATCGGTGATCATGGTCATCCCGCTCGGCGTCTTCGGTGTGCTGCTGGGCGCAGTTCTCACCTGGAAGATGAACGATGTGTACTTTCAGGTAGGACTGCTGACCACCATCGGGCTCGCGGCCAAGAACGCGATTCTCATTGTGGAATTTGCCAAGGATCTCCATGACCGCGGTACAGGAATCATCGAGGCGACGTTGCAGGCAACCCGAATGCGCTTGCGCCCGATTTTGATGACATCCTTTGCGTTCATTCTTGGCGTATTGCCGCTGGTGCTGAGCAGCGGTGCCGGCGCGGGTGCGCAGAACGCGCTTGGCGTCGCTGTAACCGGTGGCATGCTGTCGGGGACGATTCTGGCTCTGTTTTTCGTTCCGCTGTTTTTCATACTGGTCTATAGAAAGCGTTGATCAATCATCGTCCGCTGCGGCTTGTAACAGCGCAGCGGTCGCCTGTGTTCGTGGAAATGTTCATGTCATGTGGGCCTGTTCATTCAAAACGCTGCTGCCTTATCGCTCTGGTTCCATTAATAGCGCTACTTATATCAAATGCAGTGTTTGGCAGGATCGATAGTCAACAGCGCAATAGTAAACAACAGACAACTGATGACATCGCTAATCTGTATTGATTTATTATCGAATCTGCATGAAAAGCGAGCGAGTTGGAACATGGGTGAGCCGTTCCGTTCCGTTGGGTTTTGGCTAATATTCATAGAGTATTTGCTCTTCAAAAAAAGTTGTCGAAATCATTAAACTTATTCAAAGGGCCTTGGGTCATTGGAGTGTACGCCAAATAACTTAGCGTGTTCTGCCACTGACTCGAAGGATTACCACTATGATTCGCGATGACCGTATCGCCCCAGGCGCACCTGTCTATCAGGACACCCACGCCATGGCACCTTTGCTCAAACGTATTTCCTGGAGCGCGATTCTGGCCGGTGTGGTACTGGCCATGGTTGTTTCCCTGTTATTGAATCTACTGGGTACTGCCATTGGCACCGCCAGCATCGATCCCATGCAGGAAGCCAATCCGATGTCCGGTATCGGCACCGGCGCCGGTATATGGGTCGTTGTCAGTTCGGTCATCTCGCTGTTTGTCGGCGGCTGGGCTGCGGGGCGTCTGGCTCAGCGCGAAGGCGCTTTCCACGGTCTGCTGGTATGGGCGAGCGTATCGCTGATCACTGTCTATCTGGTCACCAGCGCTGTAACTGGCGTGGTACGTGGCGGTCTGAATCTGGCAGGCAGCGGCATGTCGGCACTGGGCAGCGGTATCGCTCAGGTTGCTCCGGCCGTGGGCACCAAGATTCAGGACCAACTGCGTGAGCAGGGCATCGAATTCAACCTGGACGATATTCAGGGTGAAATCGAAACCGCCATGCGTCAGACCGGCAAGGCCGAACTGAACCCCGATGCCATCAAGCAGGAAGCTCAGGCGACCCAGCAGGATGCGCAGAACACTGCAGAGCGCAGCGCGCAGAACCCACAGCAGGCTGACGAGCAGTTGGGCGGCCTGATGGATCGCATCAAGGCCAAGGGTGATCAGGCCTGGGATGCCGCTGACCGTCAGGCGCTGGTCAATCTGATCAAGGCGCGTGGCAACAAGACTGATGCAGAGGCCAACCAGATCGTAGATCAGGCTCAGGCCAGCTATCGTCAGGCTTATGCCAAGTATCAGGAACTGAAAGCCCAGGCTGAACAGAAAGCACGTGAAGCGGCTGAAGTGACGGCCAAGCGCGTATCGCAAGGCGCGTGGATTCTGCTGATCACTCTGGTGATCTCGGGTCTGGTCGCGGCCGGTGCAGGTGTACTGGGTCGTCGTACTCAGCCACCGGCCAAGGTTGTTGCTGCGGTCTGATACACGTATTGAGTTGAGCGAATGAAGAAGGGGACGATAATAGTCCCCTTTTTTTAGCGCTTTTATAAGCCTGACTGTTCAACGGAGTCAGGGCGGTTTTACAGGTTGTGTGTTTAATACTGTCAGCTTCGATTGACAGCTGTGTCTGGCCAATACTTGTCCACGTAACTCTGAATCTCTCGCCGCATGAAAGTCCCGGACTGATCGGCGCGTTCTTCCCAGCCGAATACGCACGCTGTGACAATCCCGTCGAAACCGACTTTGGCCAGCGAAGAGAAGAATACGTCCCAATCAATTTCGCCCTGATACATGTCCATATGCTGATGCACTGTCACTTTTGCCCCTGGGGGATTGACGATGTAGCGCAGTCCTGAAGACGCTTTGTGATTCCAGGTATCGGCGACGTGCACATGCGCAATCATCGGGCCGGCTTCGGCAATCATCTTCGCCATGTCATCGCCAAAGAAGAAAGTATGCGGTGCACAGTACAGAAACCTGACGTTACTGGAACCGATGTTCTTCAGCATGTCGAGCGCAGGTTGCAATGTTTCGCACCAGTCTTCGGGGTGCGGCTCAATGTTGAGGTTAACTCCCTGCCTTTCAAGTTCAGGTACCAGTTCCTCCATAGATCGCCACCACGCGGCTTCGCTGGATTCGTGGCTATGACTGCCGCCGCAGCAGTTGCTTTTATGCCCTCGTTCGGGTGACGGGCCGCGACCGAACTCGGAGTTCATGGTGTCGCAGTCCAGCTCCACGGCGACCTGAATGGCCTGCTTCCAATAGTCGACTGCCGTCGTGCGTTCATCTTCGTGTGGGCTGGCCCAGCGGTACATAGGCAGCAGCGAAGCAACCTTCAGGTCATGGTCTTTCAGGGCCTTCTTGAACTCGGCGATACGTTCCTTGTGCGCACGGGGTCTGACCCACCAGGGCAGAAAATCCTCGCGGGGCGACAGTTCCAGGTATTCGTATCCCATCTCTGCAGCCTTGCGACACACCTCAGTCAGGCTGAGATGGCGATGCATGTAAGGATCCAGGGCTATTTTCATTGTCATTCTCCAGTGGATGAACCTTGAGCAAAATCTGTCCGGCCTTGCGGGATCTGGAACTCAGTAATCAATCCATATCCCACCCTGATCGGCCGACTCCACGCAGCGCTGCACCCAGCGCACTCCCTCGACACCTGCGTTTATGTCGGGGTAGCGCAATGCCTGCAGCGTCGCCGCATCGCCACGTGTGGTGGCGTTCATGGCCAGAGCAAAGCGGTAGTAAAGGTTGGACCAGGCTTCGAACAGGCCTTCCGGGTGCCCGCCACCAATACGATCGTCGAGCAGCGCGTCTGGATGCAGATACCCCATGCCGCGCTCCAGTATCTGGGCGGGCTGGCCTTGCACTTCGAAGCTGAGCTGGTTGGGACGCTCATCCCACCACTCGAGGCTGGCCCTTGAGCCGATCACCCGAACCTTCTGGCCGTGCATTGACCCGGCGTTGACGGCACTGGACCAGACCCAGCCCATGGCACCGCCTTCGTACTCCATCAGGGTGTAGGCATTGTCTTCGAGCGGTGCCCGGCTTTTCACGAAGCTCTGTCGGTTGCATTGCAGCCGTTTGATTTTCAGCTCAGGCAACATGACTTCGGCGATGTACAACGGATGGGTGCCCACATCGCCCAATACATAGCTCGGCCCCGCAGTGCGTGGATCCACACGCCACTGAGTGGCCTGGTTTTGCGTTTCGACCGGAGCGCTGTGAAAGCCATGGGCGAACTGCATGTGCACCATGCGAATCTCACCAAGCTCGCCTGCGGCAATCATATGTCTGGCCTGCTCGATCAACTGGTGGCCCGCGTAGCCATAAGTCACGCCGACGATGCGCTGGTTGGCTCTGGATATTTCCCTGAGGGTCTCGGCTTCTTCGAGCGTGAAGCACAGCGGTTTCTCACACACCACATGCAAACCGGCTTCAAGTGCCGCTTTGGTGATGTTGAAGTGAGTGCCATTGGGTGTGGCGACGGAAATGGCCTCGATACCGTCCGGGCGCCGGGCTTCCTGTTCAATAAGCTGCAGGTAGTCTGGGTAACAGCGTTCGGGGTCCACACCCAATTGTTCGCCAAAAGCACGGCCGCGCTCAGGGTCGATATCGAACGCGCCTGCAATTAACGCGAAGTTCTGGTCACGCAGTGCTGCCGAGCGGTGGATGTAGCCGATCTGGCTGTTCGCGCCGCCACCCACCATCGCCCATCGAACAGGGCGGGAAATACGCTTGCTGCCGTTGATCATGATCTTTTCCTTGTCAGAAACCGCAGCGGGTCAGGTAGGTACGGCTCTCGGTAACATCTGCCAGGCTGCCGCCGACATGGCGCGGGTCGCGTTCCTGCTCGACCGTGATATAGCCCTGGTAATCCAGTTCGCGAATGAGCGTGCGTAACGCGGGGTAGTCAATGAATCCGCGCCCGAGCGGGCACATCACGCCTTTGGCGCAAGCGGCGAAGAAAGTGATGCGTTCGCCGAGTACCTGATCGAACACCAGCGGATCGATGTCCTTGAAGTGCAGGTAATCGAGGCGTGACGCGTACTGGCGCAAGGTCGCTGCCGGGTCCATGCCTGCGTAGTAAAGATGTCCGGTGTCCAGGCACAGCCCGGCAACATCCGGGTGAATGTCCTGCACCAGTTGCGCCAGCTCGTCGGCGAACTCGATGTAGCCTCCGGCGTGGGGATGAATCACGGCCCGCACGCCGTAGCGATTCGCGATGTCTGCGATTTTGCGGATGTGCGCCATCATGGCGGACCATTCGGCAGCATTCAGACGAGGCGCCTTATCAGAATGCCCGGCTGCGTAGTCGCGCACCTCATGTCCCCAGTCGATGATGACCAGATAGGGGGCGGGAAGGTGTGGCTCCTGCTGTTGCCCGGCAGGCCGCAACGCTTTGAGCAGCGCACAGATATCGTGGGCCTGTTTCAGCAGCGAGGGCAGGTTTGCCGGGTCGACCAGATTGTCGAAGATCGTGCCTGCAATCAGGTGCAGACCATTCTCTGCCAGTGCTCCGCCAAGCTCGTCGACATTCAGCGGGAGATATCCATAAGGGCCCAGTTCGATGCCCCGATAACCAGCCTGCGCTGCTTCGCTGAGCACCTGACGCCACGGTGGCAGATAGGGATTGTTGACGTCGTCTACGCCCCAGCAGCAGGGGGCGGTGGATAAATGGATGGCCATTGGCTCACTCCGGCTGTTGTTATTGTTGTGTCAGGGGAGGGGTGATCGGTTGCATCAGGATGCTAGGTCGGTGTGCGCGGCACTGCTATAGTCCAGCCGGTAAAACTGTCAAAACCTTTCATGGATCGGTCAGAGACTTTCATTTCATGTCAGAGCACGATTCCGACTCACGCCGGCCCACGATGGCCGATGTCGCCCGGGAAGCCGGGGTCAGCCTGTCAACGGTAGATCGGGTACTCAACCTGCGCGCTACAGTCCGGGTCGACACGGCGCAGCGCATTTCTGCTGCCGCGCAGCGTCTCGGTTTTCACGCCCGTAGCGTCATCGAGCAGCGGCTGCAGCACAGCCGACCCACGGTGAAGTTGGGGTTTCTGTTGCAGAAGAGCGGGGTGGCGTTCTATCAGGGGCTGGCACAGGCCCTGGCAGACGCGGCAGCCGTTAGCCCTCATGCTCGGGTCCGGGTGATGATCGGCTATCTGGATGACCTGAACCCGCGCGTGGTCGCCCAGCGCATTCTGGCGCTGGGCAAGGACGTCGACGCCCTTGGCGTCGTGGCCGCTGACCACAAAGAGGTGCAGGACGCCGTCTGCGAGCTTCGCCTCAGCGGGACTCCTGTGGTGGCAATGATTTCGGAGCTGGGAAGCCATGCCGGCGCAGGTTTCGTCGGAGTGGACAGCCGCCGCATGGGACGCGTTGCCGGCTGGTTCGTTGATCGACTGGCAGCACGTCCCGGTCCTGTCGCCGTGATGGTCGGCAGTCAACGGTTCCAGTGCCAAGAGCTTTGTGAACTGAGTTTTCAGAGCTACATGGCTGAATCGTCCGGCGACTGGGAGCTACTGGCTTCGCGCCTGACACTTGAGGATGAAGAATTCGCACGCGGCAACACGCTGGATCTGCTCACGGCATGCCCGGATCTGGCTGGTCTTTATGTGGCGGGAGGCGGTATAGAAGGGGTGGTCAGTGCATTGGAGGAGATGCGCAGTCGCCGGGCATGCTTGCCGACTGTGGTATGTCACGATTTGACGGACCTTACCCGCAGCGCTCTGCAAAGCGGACTGGTGCAGGCCGTGCTGTCCCATCCCGTGGAGACGCTCGCCAGGCGCTCCATGGAAATGTTGATCGATGCCGTCGTTGGCACCAACCAGCTCGGCCGGGTCTCGTTGTCGTTACAGACGGACGTCGTTGAAAGCGTTTGAACGCAGGGAAGGGGGCAGGCACCGTTTGCCCCCTATTTATCTGTCGGAATCAGATGCTGCCCGTGGCCTCACGAACGAAATCTTCGTAAGTACGCAGAGGACGCCCGATGATGGTTTGCAAACGATCAACCGTTCCCTCGGCCGCCTGCATGCCGAACTTCTGGATACCCGACATCATCAGGCGAAGATCGTACGCCAGCCAGGCCGGGATGTAGGAAGCCATCTGCGCTTCAAAGGCTGCGACATCGTCACCGCCATAAGCCACCTCACGACCCAGCGCGGCACTCCAGATTTTTGCCACTGATGGACCCGTGAGGACCTGCGGACCGACCAGCTCCAGCGTCAGGCGCTCCAGCGCAACGGGTGCCCGATCACGTCGCAGCAATTCCGCGACTGCAATATCGGCGATGTCGCGTGCGTCGATCATCGAAACGCCCGCATCACCGATCGGCATCGGATACACCGAATAGCCCTGAATCGTTTGCTGAACCATGCCTTCGTTCTGCATGAAGTAAGCCGGACGCAGAACGGTGGCAGCAATGTCGAGGCTCTCGATCATGCGCTCGACCGAATGCTTGCCGGTGAAGTGCGGCACGTTGGTAAACCTGTCCGCGTGGATGACCGACAGGTAAACGATGCGTTCGATGCCGGCCTCTTGCGCGAGATTGAGCGTGATGAGCGCTTGCGTGACCTCATCCGGCGTAACGGCATTGAGCAGAAACAGGGTTCGTACCGACGTTAACGCGGCGCGTATCGAAGGCACATCGGTCAAGTCCGCAACCACCTCGGTGACGCCAGCCGGAAAGCTTGCCTTGCCAGGCTGACGGACGAGCGCTTTGACTTCAGCGTCTGCTGCAGCCAGACGTTGGACAATGAGTGAACCGACAGTGCCTGTGGCTCCGATGACAAGAATGCTCATGGTTGAATCTCCGTAATGAATACCTGATGAAGTCAGCGAGCAATCCCGCTGCGTTGAGATCAAGGTATCTCGTTGCAGGAATAAAACGCAGACGCCAATATATAGATACACCGTCTCAATAATGGAACGCCATGAACCTCAACGCCCTGATTGATTTCACACTCGTTGCTGCCAATGGAGGGCTGGGAAAAGCCAGCCGCGCAAGCGGTCGATCAAAGGCCACGTTATCGCGCCGAATCGCCGAGCTTGAAGAGCAACTAGGCGTCAGACTGATCGAGCGCAGTGCCCGAGGATTAAGGCTGACCGAGGCCGGGCAGATGCTGTTGGACAGAGCGGAAGGACCGTTGGGCGAGGTGACGGAAGCCATGACAGCGGCGAAGGAGGGCGTGTCGATACCTCGCGGGCGATTACGCATCGCGGCCCCGATCCTGTTCTCGCAACTCGCGATGGGGTGTATCGGTGCCGATTTTTGTGCGGCCTATCCCGAGATCGAGCTTGAGGTGGTCGCCGAGGATCGTGTGGTTGATCCTGTCGAAGAGCAATTCGACGCGTGCATTCGGGTAAACCCACGCCCGGACAGCAATCTGGTAGGGCGGTGCTTTGCCAAAGACCGGTTGATCGTTGTCGCTGCGCCTGAAATACCAAAGCCGACATCTGATGCAATCAACCCGGTATCCGCAATCGTGGCCTTTAATTTTCAGCCAACCATCTGGGCTGTGGACGGCGGGGCGCTGAAACTGGAACCTGTCCCAAGACTCAAGTTCTCTTCGTTTCTCATGATCCGCGATGCAGCCATAGCCGGCGGCGGTGTGGCTCTGATCCCGCAATCCATCGTGTGGAATAACCTGGCCAAAGGAGAGCTGGTTCAATGGGGCGTAGTGTCGGACGTAGAAGCTGAGCTTTGGGTATTGCATACATCAAGACGACTGGCCGCTCCCAAGGTCCGCGCATTCGTCGACTTCATGTGCGCCAGATATCCGAATGTTTCGTTGGTATTGGAGGGTTAGGGCTGATCGACTCTGAGCTTCGTATTACATAACTAAACTAAATGACTCTTTAGTTGAGTTATCAGATATTTGCATATTACAGATTTGGAAGGATAGCGCGAAATAGCCCGTTTCTGAAGGGCTGATCGGCGCATGGAGCTTAGGAGCATTGAGGTTGATCTGCATGCAAAGGCAGAATATCGAAGTCACTATCAAGTAAGTCCAAACACCTGAGGATTACGCAAATGCCTGTTTATCTGGCTGCTGAACACGAATTGAATGTGGGACAGGCCCTTGTGGTCGAAGCCCCAGCGCAGGAAGGCACCTTCGTCATGGTATTCGAAGATGACGGGGACACCGGCTATTGCTACGCACTCGACACTGGCTCCACGGACAATCCCATCCAGGACGCACTGCACATTTACAACGTGGCAGACGTTACTGACCGTGCAAAAACCTCGAATATCAAGATTGGCTGGTCTCTGGATCACGGCAAAGCAGTCCTGCTGATCAAC
Source organism: Pseudomonas sp. fls2-241-TYG-175 (assembly GCF_030209155.1). Classification (NCBI taxonomy): domain Bacteria; kingdom Pseudomonadati; phylum Pseudomonadota; class Gammaproteobacteria; order Pseudomonadales; family Pseudomonadaceae; genus Pseudomonas; species Pseudomonas sp. fls2-241-TYG-175. The sequence continues at coordinate 312,086 of NZ_JARVSO010000001.1, forward strand.
GATTATCCCCATGCAATCGTCGATCTCCAGGCGAAACAAGGCTATTGCCGCACCGGATTCCCGCCACCAGTGGATAACGGTTGGTCAGTTGCCGGACATGAATGGGACGAGACCGCGCTGCGGCTGTTTGCGTGATTACGGGTTAAAGACCCTTCATGCATGCGCGCACATTCTCATCGATCAGGTTGTCAGGCTTCATGCATTCGCGCAGGGTTTTTCTGTCTGCGGTTTTATCGAGGCCTCTGGAGTTCGTGAGCGCTGGGTTATTTCCGTTGCGGCATTTAGGTGACTTTCTTGCGCCAGGCATTCCGGCAGTGACTTCACAGGCGAACGCATTGCTCAGGGTATGAATGTGCTTGCTGAGTGGCGTGGCCTCGAAGGCATTCGGACTGGCTGACCAGGCAGGCAGACTGATGCAGGCGAGAACGAACGTCAGGGTGCGGTTCATGATCCATCCTTGAAATGGTGCAGGTTAAGAGCGTGCGGGACTGTCGAGGGATTTGTCGCTGATGTCGATTGGGGGCATTTGATGATTTCGGTGGGTGTGGCTTTTGAAATGGTGTGTACCAATGCCGTTATGGATAATGCCTAGGGCCGCATAATGTATATTATGTTAAATCATGTGCTATGTCAGATATGTTCATAAGCCACGTAACTCACTGATTCGACGTATTCGTTTCTGACCTCTACTCTCTCAACGGGCCATGTCCATGGTGTTCATGACAAGTCCTTGAATGAGGTGGCTGCCGATGAAGCTGATTCAGTGCCGTTTCTCTTCAGGTCAGCGTGTTCCGCTGCTCGTGCACGCTGGTAACGCGGAGCCGTTGCCCATACTCGTTCCGTTCATCTACGTCCAACTCAGACTCAGGCACCGGGCTTACAATACGGCAGCAGCACATCTGCGCGCGATCCAGGCTTTCTATAGCTATGCCAAAAGCCGTGACCTCAATATTGATGACGCCATCTTGGCCTGCCAATTCGAATCGATTTTGGCTTTACTGGACGGTTACGCCATTTGGCTCCAAAGCGGCCGTCAAGCCGACAACCTGGTTGCCCGAATCGGCAAAGCTGAAACGGCACCTTTTCCGCAGATCGATCCGCGTACTCGTGACCAGTACCTGCGTTTGCTGAAGCTATACCTGTCCTGGTGTGTCACCCGATACATCCCGCGCGCTCGTCAAAATTCAACCACCCTGGCTAACATCGAGGTGGTATTTGCAGATGTCGCTGACGTGATAGAGCGGCGCTTTGAGAGCCATATCATCAATGTTCGTCCCGACCATGCTCGTTACCGCAGCCTGACAGATACGCAACTTCAGATCGTTCGCACACTGATTCGCCCCGGCGCTACGGCGAATCCGTTCCCGGAAAGGCTGCAACTGCGCAATTGGCTGATGATTGAACTACTACTGGAGACCGGTATGCGCCGAGGGGAGCTTCTCAAGCTCTACACCACCGATGTCAATGATGGGTCTCAGCATGCCTATGTCAGCATCAATGATCGCGAGCATGAGCCAGGTGACCCTCGTGCTGAAGAGCCTGCGTTGAAAACACACGGACGGACGTTAGGCATTTCCGCGCAGTTGTATGAGGTCTACGAACGCTATATCCAGCGCGAAAGACGCCCTTTGCGTAACGGCAAACCGATGAAATTGCTGTACCGCTATCTGTTCATCTCAGACCGAGGCCGCCCACTGTCGATTCGCGCATTGTCTAACGTCCTTGATCGGCTGTTTCGGACCATTGAACTGGCTCATCCGGGGTTGTTGCCTACACTTTCCGCGCATGACTTTCGCCACACCTTTGCCGACCGGTTTTTGGCTTACCTGGTTGAGAAGCTTGGGTATGACCTCGAGCGGGCCACGGACGAACTCCGACGAGTCTGCGGTTGGTCTGATACTTCGACGATGCCACGCCGTTATGCAAGTCGTTATCTAGCCGAGTCGGCCAACCTCCACAACGCCCAGCGTGCCTTGGCAGCCTGGAGCCGACTTGACAGTTAAGGAAGTTCGCAGTGACCAAATCAGCCGATCAAGAACATGCTTCACCCTCCTCCTCTTTTCCGACCTACGTGTTCAAAGGCCCGGCTCAGATTGCGATTCGAACTCGCACTAATGACCAGCCAAGGTATGTCGATACTCGATTGAACGTCTGGACGTGGTACGACGGCGGCATGGCAATGAATATTGATTGGTCTGGTCTAAAGTTGAGCTCGGAGTTTGTCGAAATAGCCAAAGCATTTATGGTTCATATGTTAGAGAAATATTCCCCTTCAACTGCATATAGGGCCGCTCGAATGCTCTATCGGGTTTCGGAAAGTGATATTTCCTTGAGATTCCCTTGGGCAGCCGACGAAATTATTAGCGCATTCAAAAGCTGGAGCAGTTCAAGAGAGTACGTAGTCGTCTTTCGCACGCTTTATCGCTGGGCAATGGATAGAGGAATCACCGGATTTAGTAACGACATTTATCTAAAGATAAAAAACTTCAAAACCGAACGTTCATCTCCCTACTCTCGAATTTTTCTCTCTCAGTCGGGTTTGGAACTCGATGAGGAAATTCTATTGCTTAATCGCATTGAGCGACAATCTTTATCTGACTCTTGGGAGGATATCCAGTTTAATATAGTGCTTCACTTAGGTTTCGAACTCGCACCTCGATCGATTCAATTTCATTCGCTAGACATTGCGGATTTTGAGTTTATTGAAAGCGCTTATAACGAGAAGTACTACACCCTGTGGCTACCCATGGCCAAAAAAGTTGGCCAACGCAGACCTGAGCGGCGCCCCCGTAAAATAACCGCGCCTCTGGGAGTGAAAATCTCACGCCACGTTTTAGAAATTCAACGCCGTTTTGGTAACGACTGTGAACCATTATTTGTCAATCCTTGTGGAAGGCGTCTCTCGGTTAGCGAAATCGGTTCAGGCCTCAAACACGAGTTGCGTGAAGCAGGGATAGATAGGCCGAATCAGGTATCCATATTGTTGCGTCATCACCTCGGGCAAGGTTTGGCGGATCAGGGTACTCCGGCAGACATGATTGCCGAACTGCTCGGGCACAACAGCACGGTTGCGGCCCGTGCTTATGTAACGGCAACCCCCAACATTGCCCGGATAAAAGAGAAAGCACTGGGTAAGAGCCCGGCCTATCAACGCATCATGCGCAGCTTATTAACTGGGAAAATCGTCCAACGCCGCGATACTGCTCCTGAAAGAGTCGTCCGCGGCGTCATTGATACGCAGTACATCGGCGATATTGGCGCCTGCGCCCTGCCGGTCCATACCCACTGTCCCTACAACCCTATATACGCCTGCTACACCTGCAAGAAGTTCCACCCCTTTTCTGACGGCCGCCATGAGCAGGTGAAGGAGGCGTTGCAACGAGAGGCCCAACGGTTCATTGATAGGGCAGAACAAGCCGGTGACCTCATTCACAACCGGCCCGTGGCCCAGCATCAGACAACCATTCTGGCGGTAAGCGCTACGATCGAGCGCTGCCGGCAGCAAACTGAGGATGCCGCGGATGACGCTGTCTAGAGCAAGTCAACGCCTCGGAGGTTTTGTTACACAGGAACAAGCGATTTTCCATTCGTTACCGATTTCAACACCGTGGGCGTCATCGTTATGGGGCGTCGGAAGCTGGTTACCACAACGTGGAAAGCAAAATACGCTTACCTTCGAGACGCATCGGCAAGCCCTCGAAAAAACGGGCTATCCTTCTCCGGCGAAGGGCCCACTTCCCCTCGTGTTCCAAGATTTTAACAAGGCCCTGATTTTGTATCTACAACGCACCCGGAGCCTGCAGTTTTCGATGGTCGCTGCATACAATATTGCCGTCCGGCGGCTCTACAACCCCTTGTTTGAGCGCGGTGTATCCGATCCCACACAATTGACGCGAGGCGACTTTGATCGCGTCGTAGGATTTCTCCGTGAGAGCGGCTACAAGAATCTCTATGACGCGATCTCTCACCTCCAAGTAATAGCGGATACGATTGATAATCTGCAATTAACCGAGATCGCCATCCACTTTGATCATGATGAAAAACCAGAAAAGCGCCGTCACGACTATATTTCGCTGCATGATCCCGATCGCACTGTAAAACAGCGTAAATCTGATGAGAAGTTGCCCTCTCGTGAGGCGATGGAAGCCTACGCCCTTTGTTCGAATAATCCGCTTAATGACAGCGAAGAAATCCTGCTGCGCGTGATTGATTTGCTGATCGCGACTGGGCAACGGGGTAATGAGGTTTCAGTAATACCTTATGACTGTTGGGTCGAAAGACCAATCAAAGGAGCGATAGGTGAGGTGGTTGTAGATGCAAATGGCAAGCGCCTGGTCGAATGCGGAATTAGGTACTTTGCGGAAAAGCAGTTTCAATCCCGTGTTCATTGGTTCGCAGAAAGCGACGTTCCTTTAGCCAGGCGTGCGGTCGAACGATTGAAGGTGCTGACGCAAGAGCAACGAGAAATCGCGATGTGGCAAGAGGCCCATCCAGGCCGCCTGTGGGATTACTCGCCGCAAAAAGAAATGTCAGAAGCTGAAGTTTTTAGCTGGCTTGGATTCAGTCAAAATCGCGATGCCTCTCGAAACCTGAGTGCGTACTTCTCACGAAATGGAATCCATCCTAGCAAGGCGGCGAGGCGAAAGTATTTGGCTGGCGATATTGAGAGTTTTCTCGTCCCTAAACTTCACGGGCATGCCGCGCTTACCGAAAATGTCAGCGGTAAGCTTCGTGTTGTCTTAAAAACAAGTGAAACACTTGCCATCGCATTTGACGGACAATTTCGTTTGGGGGGACGTGAGGCCAACGTGTTCCGTGCCATTCCACGACGAGTGATGTTGGTTGACATTAACCGAGCACTCGGCGCGGATCCGCGATTCTCGTCCATATTTTCGCGCCGCTCATTATTTGAAGCGGATGGGACACCGATCAAGCTGACTAGCCATCAACCGCGCCACTGGCGAAATACTATTTACCATCTGACTGGCATGAGCAATGTTCAGCAGGCGCTGGCCTTGGGGCGAAAACGCCTCGACCAGAATGTCTATTACCAACACACAAGCATTGAAGAAAACACCGCTACCCATCAAGAGTTCTTGGCGTTCAATAGCCATCACGAGCGTATCGACTTTCTACATGCGGGCATAAGAGATAAGCGCATTCATGGCGCTTTGACCGACAGTTACCATGCGCTGCTGTCAGATAAAGGCGCGATCACGGCAGATGCATTCCTCACCGTACACGCAACGGCGCTGCACGTGACACCCTTTGGAGGTTGCATTCACGACTTCTCCCAAGCGCCCTGCCCTAAGCATCTTCAGTGCTGGAATGGCTGCTCGCATCTGCATCTGATGGGCACACCATCGGAACGGGTTAACCTTAAGAAACAAGCCGATAATCTGACGACCGCAATTACCATTATGCGCGATGCCGGTGCCGGAGAGGCAGGCAGCGATGTATGGCTGGCAGACCAGGAAGACAAGCTCAATAATTTAAGATCCGTCCTTGCACGCGATACCAATGTAGGCGTGCAACGCGTGTTTCCAGATGGGCATCCTGTGACAGTTGCAGATACGGACAAACGACACAGTTCGGTTTCAGATGACTAGAGGCTACTATGGCGAGACGACAGATATTGCGGGGCGGGACTCTAGATGAGGCAATAGACGCCCTCCTCGCCCAGATGATTAGCTCAGGAGTGGAGCTCGCCCCCATTTCCCGACCGGAGGTGCAGCGCCGGCTGGGCCTGACAAGCCGAGCTACGCTAGGAGGTGAACGTGGAAACAGAATCGAGTCTGCGCGAATCGCACAACTGAGGGAAAGCGGGAGAGACCCAGATGGTGCCCGTCGACGCAGGAGCCTTGAGGAGCGTATTGCAAGTCTTAAGACGGAAAATGCAGTTCTGGTGAGGCAGCGAGACCAGATTTTTGAAGCCCTTTCGGCAATAGCGCACAATTGCCTACTTAGCGGGCTGGATGTCGAGTCGATAATGGCACCGCTGAGGAACACTCATAAATCTACCTAGCCAGGTCATCGACTACAGATTACGGCATGATCAGCGGAGTTGCCCTAGGACAAGTTTGCACAGGTTTCTAACGACTATACATTACGGTATGGGTTGCTCGGCTACCGCTCCACGCCCTACCGCTTTAGCCATCCAACCAGGCAGACCTTACTGAAATGTCTCCACCGGCTGACCTATTTGTAGGGTCACAGCATGAAGCCCTCTGCGAGTTGCAGCAGCATATCTTCAACCTGGCTTGTGCCTTGCTGACTATTCAGCATCTGCACAGGAGCCATGCCGCCGAATCGCACCTTGGGCTTTGAGAGCCAAAGCTTGGCTTTGTCGGACTCACCAAACACCGCATCGGCCATAGCGTGGATATGCGCGACGCGAAAGAAGCGATCGCTCTCCTCAACTGTCAGGAACTGATTACGGCTGATGCGACTCTTTAGCGTTTGCGGTGGGATAATTTGATCGCGTTCGAGCTGCGACACCGTTCCGTCTTCAGTCAGCTGCACCAGTCGGGTTGCAGGAAAACCCTGTGTAATACAGTTGTGAATATCCATATCACTGGCCAAGACCGAAATATCTAGCAAGGTTTTAAGGCGCACACGGTACGCTGAGTATCCAGAGCCACGAAGAATTTCAGCTCGCATGGCGAATCTCCTGAAATCGTGATACCACATGATGCGTGGCGGTCGCGGTTTGATGCAAGAAGATTGACATCTGCGTCAATCAACTATGGTGTTTACCTGTAGCCCTTGAGGCACTTTAGTTCTATCCCCTAAAGGGGTCTGCAAAGCCCGGCAACGACCGGTTTTTTGCTTTTCTGTTTTTTGCTCCTACTCAAGTGCTAGCGATAAACCTCCGAACCCTGAACTACCGAGGAATTCTCGGTAGTTGCCGCTTTGAATTAATTCCGCTTGCGGCGATCTCGCATGCGCCTCCCCTCGCGGCCACACGACTATCACCGTTGCGATTTCCAACCAGAAGCGCATCGCATCGGTCGCAGTAAAGACTGCTCTGGTCGTGAACATTGACGGTAACCGCAAAGTTCTGGACATGCAGGCTGCCACTTCAGAGGCTGAGCCGTTCTAGGCGAACCTCCTGCGTAACCTCAGCACTGAGGCTTGAGGTGAAAGCTGGTCATTTTCGACCCTATGAAGGCCTGAAGGCGCCGGGCTCCACGCCAATTGGCAGCGCTTCATGCGTTGGGATAACTCGGATTGCTCAGGGCGCCTCGTAGTCGACCTCAGTTTAAGACAACGAGACATCTACGGAACACGGGGCGATTCAGTGTTTCCGAGCTTGCCGGCGGTACCTTTCCGCCATTCGTCCTGAACATGCAAAGAATTATCCTTACCGGAAGGCTGCATATCGACCCCAAGCAGTGGTCTATTTTCTTTCCTGCTCGGATTTTAGTACCTGCACGCCGTGGACATCCGGTGTTGCGCAAAATACTTCTAGCGCAGCGGCTTTAACGCAAATATTGTTGTATCCGCCAAGAAGTTCGTAGCTATTTACCGTGAGGACCGCATTCACCCCAGTGGCAATCCTAGTCCTAATTTGTTCTCGTACGCTTTCATCAAAACCATATTCCCTTATCACCCGGTCCAATGTGATATCAACAAACGCGTGCTCAAGCGCGACAATACAGTTTTTGGATACATTCATATAGGTGAGGGGGCCATTTCCCGAGTCTTTAACCACCCCAGTATCCGTGAGTAGCGCACAGCGCTCATCGAACACAGCGACGAATATAGTTGTGGAGAACTCTGGAGCTATAAAAAATTCATTTATAAATCCATCCAACTGGGACTCATCGTCATATCTGTCAACGTAGAGAAACAGTAGCAACAGTCTAATCCACTGCTGATACTCCTTCGACGAAACGCCGTAAGTCTTGCAGATATACGCTTCTTCAGATGAGTTTTTTTTGGCCAGCGCCAGATACAGCGAATGGGCGCCAGGTTTATCGAGGGAGTGATCTAAGAAGGTATCGAACCGCTTTAACACCTCCTTGATTTTATAAGGGTTTCGCAACCAGTTCATTGTTTTATAGGTATAAATAAACTTGACGTGACCGAGAAACCTCTCAAAGTCGAAGCCTTCTAAATCCTTCAAATGTATTTTAGGTTGCTTATCCAAGCGACCTCTAACTTCGTTGATCATAGCAAGTAAACTGGACACATGCTCAGGATAGGGAGCTTCGTGAGGTTCGAACAAGCGCTCGAAATTCAACCGGTCTTTCTCGCCTGTTCGCATGAAAGTAAATAGATCCTGAAATCCAAGATTTCTCCAGATCTGAGTCTTTCCTTCCAGACGGATTATTGGTTTTTTGCTATCAACAATCGAGAATCGATAGATCTCAGCCTTTTTTGACTTGGTATCTTTCGAGCAGGAGTTCAGCCGTTGCTCGGATCGTGAAACGAAATGCTGGTTAGCGGTAGGGTTTATGAAATCGTCAAGACTCGTCACATCTGGCCTTTGGATACAAAAGAGTGGGAGGATGCCACCATTACGGATAATGGCGCCCAGAGAGGAAGGAGTGAGCGTGCCCTGATTCATCACGGCCTGAAATAAATCAGCGGGCTACCCAATCAAGCCCAAGTGCCAAGCTTATGTCAGACTCGCCGCCGCAGGTGAGCTCTCACAAAACGCTCCCGTCAGTCACGCACCGAGCCTGACTGAGCAGGTGCCTATGTTTCCTAAACTACGTTTTGAAAAGCGCTTGAACTTTCAACTGGGCGTTCGCGAGGTCTGATCGTAGCAGGTACTCGTTGAGGCCGATTACCGCGTGAATTCCTGCTGTGCTGACGCTGGGTTGCTGCTGCTTAATGTTATCAATAAGCCCTGGGTAGCAACCCACCGCAACCGTTTTACCACGTTGTTCAACCAGCAAAGGCGCAGACGAAATCGGGCCAACCCTACAGGCATATCCCGCTAATTCAAGGCTGGCACGAAGCTGAGCCAGTTTTACCAACTGGTCGGTGGCCGATGAACAGGCTGGAATCTCTCCTCGTACCGCGTAACGCAAGAGCATCGCACCCAAATGCCGATCAAGGCGGTGCCGAAGGTGTTGGTTATGGAAGTGGTTGAGGCATTCTGTGCAGGAGGCCTCACATGTGCAGTTTTCCAACAGATTAATAGTGGAGTCTAAAATCTCTTCCATGTGCCGCGCTGCAATCTCTGCGTACCCTGCGCCCCCTGACAACGTGTCGTACAAAAATAGGTCCAGGATACGGGCGTCATCCTGCAGCGCAGGCTCAATCCTAAAGCCAGAACCGAACTCGGCAGGGTCCAGATCCAGTTGCCGATGCCGACTGGCCGCAAGCCGCAGCGCCTCTGCAAGTGAATGCAAGGCATCTTCGAGAATATGCAACACCACCCCGTTTACCGTGTCGGTCACGATAGGCTCCGCGATTTTGAGGCGCAACAGTAGAAGGTCCGTGTCGAAGTGATGGCCCAGCAACACGCGTGCGAACTGCCCAGAGCACTTCGGAGGTGTTCCTTTTGGACCTAGTGGCCTGTAGGGGCGGTCATGTGGCCCCGCGTTCGCCTCCTGATCAAAGACTGAGGCATGGCCGCATTCCATGCACACTGAAAAGCCCCCTTCCCCTGTGCCTTCCTTACCTCGGTTGACGGTGACGAGCGTGCGGTCGATGGCATGGGTATAGCTTGCATACGGACCACAGGCGGAAAAGCGGAAAATCTCCGGATCGACAGGTTGCGGCAACTGGGCCATCGTCGCGTAGGTGATTTCCTGCTCGCGGTCATTTTCCGGCAAATCCGCGGCGCTCTCCGGGCCGAACACCTCTGGCACAATCATCTGTTCTGTCACCAATTGTTGGCCGCAGACGGGACAGTTCATCTGTTCTTTGCCTGAACGATTGGGATCACGTACAAACGAGCAGGCTTTACAGTGTGTGTGCGGTTTTTTGTTTTCGAAGAGAGGGCCTGCACGATTTACGACACCCGCTGGTAGATCTGCAAAGACACCGCCAGAGCGATAGGTTTTCTTGTCAATAACGATGAGGCGCCCCGGTGCATACTCGCTCAGGGCTTTGATGATCGACTGTTGCGGGCGTTGCACCGTCCGCACTTCCCAACGTTCTCGGGTGTTTTTGCTCAACTTTTCCACGAGAAAACTGCAAAGACTGGTCGGGAACGCGTAGCTCGGGAGCAACCCGTGAAAGAACAAAAACTCCAGAAGTTCCGCCTGTTCCGTACTCGGTGGAGGATCCTCGCCATCCTGGATACCTTGTTCAGCGAGACCTTCATGCCTCGTAGTCACCTCGACGGTTATGCTCAGATTCTTGAGTTCCTCAAGCAAGCCCTTACTGGTATCAGCCAGCCATTCCATCAATGAAAGTCCGCGGGTATCCAATCCCGGCGGTAGCCAAGCGACAATGGACTCGCGCAGATCGCCGTCACTGGCCAGGACCCGACGAGCCACCCAAGCTTCGAAGCTATTCAGAGTGGGACCGGTTTGCTCGGTGCTGCAGAAGAAATCCTCAGTAGGCCCTAGTGCTTTGAGCAACGATGAATTTTTCTCAGTCAGCGCACCGGTGCATTGCGCCATGATTTCATGGAAAAAAGTCTGGATCAGGTAAGCGTGGAGATGCCGACGGGCGATTTTCGCATTATCGATCTTGACCTCCGGTGTCCGAGGTGGACCTGCCACGATACTTTCAGGGTTTAAGAAGTAGTGGCTGTCATGCGGACCATTCTGTGAGTAGGTGACAACGGTAGAGACCGACGAACCGCGCCGCCCTGCCCGACCAGCGCGCTGTTGGTAGTTTTCACGCTGTGGAGGGACATTTCGCAGCGCTACTGCCACCAGCGAGCCGATGTCGACGCCTACCTCCATTGTCGTTGTGCAACTGAGTACGTCGATCGGGCGGTCTCGATCCTCAATTAGCACGTCTTGGAACCGCATCTCATAGAGCTCTGTGGTCGCGTGCACCCTGCTACGGTCACGGTTCGACAATTGTGCGGTATGTTCCTCGACGCTCATGTTGGACAGCTCCGCTCCGGGCGTTAGCGCCCTAGCTACTGGAAGCCGCCAGAAATTTTTACGAGCCGTGACATATTCGCTGTTCTTTGGATCGAGAGACGATGCTGCGTCGCTGCCGCATGCCAGACAAACTTTGCCTTCCAAGGCGAAAGGCATCAGCACAGTGCAGTCAGTGCATTGCGCCCAACAGTGGGCTAAGTCGACGACAACGGCTAAGGAGTCAGGCACCAGGAACCAGGCGCCCTCGAATTCTTCCGCCAATTGGTCTCGGAAGATCGCTTCAACGCGCTGTACTGCCTCACTTGACCAACCGAAATGATTGGTTAGACGCTCCTTCAATGATTTTCCAAACTGACCGTTGCTGCCCCAGGCCGAATTCGCATAACCGGCTGCCTTCCAGCGATAGACCGACTCAATGGATTTGTCGAACGCATACTCCTGCAGCATCGAGTCAATCCACCCTACCGCCAATTCACGGACGTTCGCTTCGCTGATCGCGAGCCCGGTCTTCGACAAGTGCTGGCTGAGTTTTCGCAATTTCAGAGGGGTTGGCTCAACGAAGCCGACCATTGTCCCCGTTAGTGAGTAATAGTTGCCACAAAGGAGTTTTAGTAGGGCAATCTGGTAGCGCGCCGGGATTTCCTGTGGCGTAAAATTCGCTTCAATGGCTTCCGCTAGGTCGGAATCATAATTGTCATCAAATAATTTACGTGCGCTCTCGACTCTTCTCGAATCACCGCCATCGAACATAGGCAGGTCGTGCTCGGTCAATACGGAAAGGAAGGCTAAATATAGTAAGGCTGTGGGCTTGGCGGGTTTTTCCAGATCCATTAGTTTGTGACAAGCCAGTGCGACAGCCTGTCGAAACACGTCGAGTTCGATATCACGTGGAATATCACGTGCTAGCCGAGCGGCCTTTTGCCGACCATCTGAGAAAATCAACACCTTGCGCCCTGCGTTCGGATGCCGTTTATCTTTGGCTCGACTGGCGGATTGTTTCGCCATTTGCGTCCGGACGAGCGCAGTGAACGGCGCCTCCCCCTTGGTGAGGTGATCCATGATTTTCGATGGGGCATCTTTGGCGTTTTTGATCTTACGCGTACAGACCGGACAGTGATCAAAAGTGAGATTGCCTGCATCCGCCGCCTTGTCCGGTACACGGACCTTCCGGAACCCGGCTTCATCGCTCGGCTGTTCATCAGAGAGCCTGCCACTGGCCATATGTAGCCATTTCTCGATATGTCGACTGCGAGGATGGATCGCGTCCTCCACACACAACTCTATCGGCATCAGCGTGGAAACCGAACCGTCGGATAACGGCCCACTGGGCTGATGCCAAACGAAGTCTTGGTCCTCGTTTACAAAACCACGTAAAAAAGCGGCTCCGCAGTCACGATGTGTGAGCAGTTCATACACGCGGCCATTGGCTTCGCAGCCACACTGGGTTGAAGGTTTCGTATACAGACGGCCCAAGATAGTGGGACCGTCATGATGGCCTAAGCGCTTGGAGCAGACAGGGTTCACGCAAGCGAACAGGCCAGGCAATCCGCGATGGAAGAGGTGCAGGCGCGTCGGGAGCAACACCCGCCCATCCGTGCTCCGCTGTGCGTAGCTACCCAGTGCTAAAAGCGTGTCCGTGGCTTTTTCCGCATCGACCGCAGGGTATCTGCCAAACAGCCGATCACTCAGATCGTCTAGTCGAACCGCACGCCCTGATACCTCGGTGATCAAGTTTTCTAGCGGTTCGAATCCGGTGAGATGTTCGAACAACCAGTTTCGAAACGCAGCATGATCCCCGCACGGTGGTTGGCTCCAGCCGAGCCGATGGGCGAGTTGCGCCGCAGCTTCAGTTGCCGCATTTAGGTCCTCGGCCGAACGCTGAAAATCGTCCAGATTAAAATCTGCCAGCGCCTCAAGATGTGCTGCTGGCGCTGCCTGTGATACGCAACGTTGCTCCGGTGTCCCCCGGATAACCCTGACGCGTCGTGGCGATGCGTCGGCCAAGCCCGTCAAGTCTCGCGCAAAACGCTCGCCATCAACCGAAGCGGTGGCTGCGGGTCCGAGACTCGCACTGGTCATGATGCATCGCATGCGCTCTCGTGGAATGTCGAGCCGCGCGCAAAGACGTCGGATCAACAAAGCCACCTCGGCTCCACCGGCTCCCCTGTACATATGCGCTTCGTCCAGAACGAGGATAAACTCGTTGCGTGGGTCCGCTTTGAGCCAGGCCTTCGTCTGATCAAAGATATTGCGCTCGATAGGTCGCATGAGCATGTATTCGAGCATGGAATAGTTGGTGATCAATAGCTCGGGACAACGCGCTTGCATTTCATGGCGAGTCATCATTTCGCGATCAGTGGGCTGGGTCTCAAGCCGGCCTGCCCAATGCTTTCTGGTGAAGTTGCCGCCCTTCTTCTTCCCTGATGCATAGGTCTTGGTTTCAATGGCTGCGGCGCCGTAGAACCCCTCCAAGTCCTTGCTCGGCCAGCGCCCGATCCTGACCAACTCGTCTTTCACGGCAGGCTTCACGGCCACTTTATTATAAAACTCTTCAAACAGTGGCTCTATGAAGCGCTCGTCGCGCTCTTTGGAGCGCTCTCCCGGGTACGGGGTGCGCCCGGTATAGCTACCGAAACGGATCGGCTGGGAGCGGCTTTGAGTCAAGATCGACGATGCCTCAGTATTTCCTATGAGGCGTCGGATCCGCGCCAACTGGTCATTGACCAAGGCGTTCATGGGGTAGAGCAACAGCGCCCGACAGCCGGGCAACTGTGCTGACTGGGGGCGCTCCTGGCCCTCAATCGCCAATTGACCAATGATTGGCATAAGAAAACTTTCGGTTTTGCCAGAGCCGGTACCCGTTGCAACAACCAGGTCCGCGGCCTCGGCACCTAAAAAAGCCGTGAGCGCTTGCGATTGGTGCTCGTAGGGACGAGGGTAAAGCCCGAGCCCCATGAGCGACAACTGGGTGAGCGTATCGGAAGCAATCCTCGGAATGGCGAGTTGATCGAACGGATCGCCTATTTTGTAGACTGCCGTCGCTTCCACATAAGGTGTCTGGACAATAGTTTCAGAGCGCAGCAGCAGAGCATGACGCTCTCTGACGAGCCCTTCATCACGAATATGGTATTGGGCTTCGATGTATTGTCGAAGGCTATCGGCCAAACTTTTCGCTGTCTCGTGAACACCCGATGCTTCATTCATTGAAATCCCCCCATTATTGTCTTCCCTCTGCAATCGGGCGTTCTGTCAGGTCCACGCGCAACCCGGCAAGTGCTTGACGCAGCAGCGGAAACATCTCACGCGGTATCACATATTCGGTCGTCCCTGCACCGCCAGGCGACGATATTTGCCAGCCCAGCAGCAGCGCTCGTGCCTCTTCCCGCGGCAAATGACGATTCAGGCGTAGTCGAACCTGTGATTGCGACACATGCGCTTGAACTTTCATGGGATAGCCGGCTTGTGCGTCGAGGTGAAACTGCAAGCGCCTCGCCTCTTCCCGTCGCAGTCCCGTCATTTGCCGAAGATGCCCTCGCGACACCTGTACCACAAAGTATTCAAACCGTGGACCTGTGCGGCATCTGGCAAGGAAGAGACCTTCTGCGGTCGCGCAAACAGGCAGTGCGATCCATTTGCCACTAGCCCTTATTGAAACGTCCGCTAGCTCACTAGTCGCAGGTGTCAGTTGCGCCTTGGCACTTGTCAACAACTGGATCGACCACTCCTGCAATCCTTCGAGCGGCGCGCCAATCCATTCCTGTGGTTCCCAGAGGTCTATGCGTCCTGCGCAGGCATCGATGTCGATCAGCCTGAGCCTCCCTGCCCCACGCATCGTGATTGACCAGGGAAAAGTTTGTGCAGGCCCACCGCCAGTGATCACGGCCAGCGGGCCTCCGGTTCTGATCGCCTGTGGCGGGGGGGTTAGCCAACGTCCGCCGTCGAGTCGCACCAGATCCCCTAGCTCTCCCAGGTTCTCCAGAATCGCTTTGACGCCCGGTTCAGCGGCTTGCTCATCGTCGAGAGTCGGCCACAAGGGGAGCAAACGCCGGCGAACCAGACTCGTCAAACTGAGCGTGGTCGCCGGCACCCAAGCTTCCCGATCCGTACTGGGGGCAGAACACAGATAGGATGCGGCCCGAAGACACTCCGCTACGGCCGCGATCCTCAATCCTTCACCGTCACTTCTACAGCCCAAGCCGGTTGCCAGAGTTTTCCGAGCGGCATCGCGATCGCACCCTAGCCACTTCACTCAACACGCTCCGCATGGACCGCTTGCACGTCGATTTCACTCAGGAGCTCGGTGGCGCTGCGCGTTAGTGCCTCGACCGGTCCCCCGAGGGATTGCGCCCATGGCAGTGCCCACTGCTTCAGCACCGCATGAAGCGCTCGCTCCGAAGGGCCTGATGATAGGAGTCGCAATTGGGCGTATGCCCGGTCAGCGACTCGCAGCCAAAGATTCCCTGGGATAAAATCCACCTGTGCAAGGCGCTCCCTCAACGTGCTCGGTAGAGCCAACAGTGTGGTCTCAGCAGGGCCGTGCAGGGCTTTCCAGTCATCCACAATCCGTTGGCCAAACTGCATCAGCGGTACCTGGGCGGATACCCCCCGCATAGCGAATTCATCCGTATCAAACACGGGCCCGAGTTCAGACAACGTACCGCCGTCTGGAAATGCCGCTGGGCCGTGAGTCCAAGAAGCAATAAGAACCAGGCGCGTATCGACCGTCAGGGTGAACTGACGACGCGCCACAAGATCGCGGATGATACTGCCATACACCTCAAACGCAGAGCGGTTGGCCCCCTTGAGCAACAGACATCCAGACGACTCGATCACGACTTCGAGGCAGTCGGTCGCGGCATCCTCTGACAGGAGGCCGACGGGAACCCGCCACTCATGGAAAATCATCCCCCCTACGGCTGCTGCCACGGCATCAGCAATTAAGTCCGCAGTTGATCCTTTGAACTGAATCAACTGGCCGGAGATGACTGCTGCCAGGATATGCCGTGCGTAACTATTGGCATCGTTCTTCACTACACCGCATGCCTGAAGGTTGTTGGCGATGACCTTCCAGGCAACGTCCACAGAGCCGACCTCAACGAACGGGCCGCTTGCTTCGTTCTCGATCAAGCGGACGCGTGCCTGGCCACTGGTCTCGTCACGTGGTTTGGCAACCCGCAAATCATGGTCGTCGAGGCGTTCGCGCAACGCCGCTATGGTGGCTACCGTGACCTCCCAGTCGGGAATGCGCGCACCGAGGGTGGTCAGTGCTTCCTCGATCGCCAGAACCTGCGGGCGTTCAGCCACCAGGTCGGCGACCTGAACAGCGAGGGAGTCCAGCGCAGTCGACATGTGCTCGCCGTGGAGCACTGAGTGCGCTAACGCTTGCGATATCTCTTGCTGCGCCCCGGTCGTTGAATGAACCAGTTCGCTCAGTTGTTGCAAGCGGTCAGTGACACTGTGCAGCGCAGTACGCAATGCTTCGACGTCATTGCCAACACCAACGAAGCTGCCCGTCAGTTGCTTAACCGCTTCGGTCGTTGCAGTGGCAGTCGCTTCCAACTGGTCGATGCGCTCAGCGGTCTCCTCAGCCGCCGCTTCGGCCAGCTCAAAATAACCCTCGATTTTATCCAAACGCCCCGGCAAGCCATCGATCATCCGATCTCTGGCCAGGGTGGACGCGGGATGAAAGCTGTTCAGGGCTGCCAACATCGCCGGGTTTTCGGCGAAACCGCTGTACGCGGCCAGCCGCTCGACCGTTTCCCGAGGGGCGTCCGGGTACAACTCGGCTAATCGTTTGAAGAAGCCAGCGCCTGTGTCCGCCGATTGGGGTGACTTGTCTGCTGCGGGAAATGCGCTGTCCAAGCGGCTCTTTGCCCACGCCACCCACAGGCTAGCGAAAGCTTGCCAGTCTGCCTCCCCTTTCTGACCTGGCTGGGGATGCACCAGATGCCCGATCAACCGTCGTTGTTTCTCCTTAAATTCTGGCGGGGATCCGCGCCTAAACCCGGGGATCGAGGCTTGACGATCGAAGAACGACTTGCGAAAGGCATGGGGTACCTCTTCGACGAACTCGGTAATTATCGTGACCCCGAATGCCGAAATCCGCCCTCGTGCCTCTTTGCTGTACAGGTAGCTCATCGCGAGACCCCATTCCCTGAATAACGAATATCAAATCCACAGGCGCGCACAGCAGCCGCCAGTTGACGGTAGTGAGGGAGCAACTCTAGCCTAGGCACTGATGCGCCAAACGCGCTGACCAATGCCTGATCACTGCCAGAGAATGCCGTTACCCCACCGACGTGCAGTTGGGATAGAAAGCTCTGCAGACGCAAGCGCAAGGACCGCCCAAGCGACAGCAAAGCAGGTGCGGGGTTGGCCAGCGGCTGCGTAGCACCGATGGCCAAGCGGCCCAACCCGCCAAAATCCAAATACAACTGGTATAGCGGGTCGGTGAGGTATTGTTTGAGCAGACTATTCATTGCCGGCGGCATCTGGCATTCATGTGGTGCGTGGTCAGCCGACACTTCGCTAGACGTCAGTCGGTGGTATTCCTTATGCCCACTGGGTGAGACAACCTTCAGCCTGCCTTTGGCCCCTCTCGGCATTGTGAGGGAGTCAAAGTGCAGTTCCCCCGCTCGCGTGGCCACCACATAGGATTGGCTTTGCCTGCGGTGTAATGAGGCAACGAGACGTTCGCCACGCTCGTCAATGAAGACTAGATCCACAGTAGCGTGTTTAAAGCTTCGCCCCAGCGACGTGCTCTTGGAAAAAAACTTGTCGACATCCGGATGGCCGCTCTTGCCGACCCTGAATTTATCGCTTCCAGCGCGTATCACGGTGAATAGCGCGGGTGATCGATCGGGGGCTGTTGCAGAAATGCGATCACGCTGATTGACGGCTTGCAAGGTTGGTCCGCTATCCTGCGGGCCACCCGGCATCCTATGAGCGGCCAGGATGACCGCGTCGGACTCGATGTATTCAACCGTATTGATGCTCGCGTTGCGGCTTAGAAACGGCCAAATGGTGGTGATCGCGGGCGCCGCCGGCATCAAGCTCAGTTGGGTGAAGGCTTCCAGCCAACTGATGCAGGCGTCTGAGGGGGCTTCCGGCACGGTTACCAACGCCAAATTCCAGCCCTGCCGCGGCTTGAGCCTGTCCACCAACAGTTCCTCAGGGAATTCCCGTGTCACCGGTGCCGACCATAACAGGGCGTAGGTTTCGCAGCGATTTAGTGCTTGGGCGCGGGGAAATCCGCTTTCGGTGCCTCGACCAATGGCAGTAAAAGCGGCCGCACCCGACGCTGGTAAACCCGGGCACGTCTGCGCAACTCCCGCGACGAACGAAGGGTCCGGCTTGCCTTCGAAAGACATGATCCTGTAGTCATTCGCCGTGGGTTCGGCCATGACCCTGAAGCCTGAGTCCATCCCGCGCATATCGAGCTTTTGTACCCTGCCACCGACATCGAGCTTGACGAAGGCATGACACGCTCGACAGGGGGGCAGGACCAATTCAATCCACCAGGCCCCGGCGTTCTGGCCTTTTTTTATCAGCAGCCGTAACTCCATCTGCCGCGTCAGCGATGGTTGAACCTTGTCATGATTGACATGGCTTACTGGCCCCGACATGAAATAGGCGCAGGAACTGGAGGACACGCCGCGCCAATGGGCGAAGTAGTTTTTTCGCGATGGCCCCGAACGTAGCCCGACCCGCTTGCGGCAGTAGGAACAAATGTAATAGCCAGTGCGTAACGCCGTATCGGCGGTAACCGGTTTATTCATGACCGGATCTATAGCGCAATCCATCGCTCATCTCCTTCGCAGTTAACCGCGTAAACCGACAATGCTGCGCGACTCAGTGGCTCCGCGGCTCGTTGCTGGAAAATGGCACGCCTGACTGCCGTACAAGTGAATGAGATCCACCGGGTTCCAACCGCGAAACTCGGGTCTGTTCCTTGAACGTGGAATCATCCAACGATTGAGCGCTAATTCACCGATTTCACCAACCGACAACAGCGATTGGGTGTCCGGTTTTCCACTGCCGCCATGGAGGAGCTTTGCGGCGTTGCCGGCCAATTGACAAATGAAGACTTCGCGCTGGATGCCGTGGCGCATCAGGTCGTCCTTGAAGCCCAGTGCCTTCAGGGCCGCACGCGTGGTGCGCAATCGCCAATTTGGCCCCTGGCCGAAGGCGTGTTGGTCGGCATACTGATGGTCGAGCTCACGGAGATAGTCGCGAAGTTCAATAAACAACCAGTCGGGTATATGGAAATGTCCCCAGCCACCGGTAAAGCCAATGGACTTGAGGTACTCCGTACCATCCAGCTTCAATCGGTTATAGACTGCGGAGCGTCCCATCGATGAGGTCGTCACGACGGCTAGCAAACGCGCATTTTTTTCGGTTTGCGAGATTATGCCCGTAGAACCGCCGTAGGCGGTGGCAAAATCATCATAAATGTCCCGGCTGCGAAGCAGGCAAGCTACCAGCTTACCGCCCAATAAGGCGTTGTAAGGTGGGATCGCTCCCAGGACATAGGCATCCATCAAGTTGACCAGCCGGGCAGCCCTGTCCGCGGTACCCCAACCAATGAATTTATCTCTGACGCCAAGGTTGAAAACCGGATCACCGATGGCAATCAACCCCATCAGTTTGCCATTCGCCTGGTCCCAGACAAGGTAACGCAAGCGCCTGCCAAAGCCGTTGGAAACAGGGACGGACCAGGACAGTGACGCCAGCCGAAAGAGGTCACTTTGCCACGTGCCGGACGACACACGTTCAAGCGCCGGGGAAATTTTTTCCGGTACAACCTCGCAGCCACTTGCAAAATATGACATCAGTTTGGCAGTGCTGCGCGCAATAAAACGTTCGCTGGCGCTGAGCCGTTCTTCGCGTTGGGCACTATGCAAGGCACGGATCGCTTCCTTACCATTTCCAGGCGGACACAAGGCCCCTTCCTGAGTTCTCGTGAAACCTAGCTGGTGCAAATGCTCTCGCACTTTTCGCTTGAGATTTGCTTCTCTCGGATTGACTCCAATAATAATCGCGCTGCCGGTTGGCATGTTGCTGCATTCCTTGCTTGGAGTTCATTTCAACGAGGTAATCGAAAAAGGTCGTGCTGCTTGGCTTCCGGCTGCCAGAAGTAATGCGCGCAGGCGTCAAAAGCCCTGCACGTCGAGGAGAAATGCAGGTAACTACCGCATAGAGCCCGATCCTACACCTCACCCACCATTTTATGAAGATGCGCGCCATCAAAATGGCATCGGTGCAACCAAGCATGCCTGATAGGGCGACTTATGAATCGCTCGCTCCAGTTGCCATACTCAGCGTAACTCGTTCGGGGCCTTAATCGCTGAGTAGAAACCAGGGCACTCGATTCGGGAAAAGCAGTGACGCGCAAATGGCGCCAATCCGCGTTGCAGGGTCTCGAAGCGACAGGTCATTATCCATCTGCGGTTTGCACACCTCCGCCCAACGCTGAGTAACATCTGCCACCGTCCAAACCTTGTGACCGATCTGGAACACATGGTTTATGCCATTGGGAACGAATGGCTGACTGAACTCCAGGTAGCTTTGCGGGATGAAGATGTTGAGGTGCGCGTGATCGAGACTCGCCAGGTTGTAGTCCAACTCCTCCTCCAGCGAGTGTCGCCCACTGATGAGCAGGACAAGCGCCAAGATTTCAGAGGGCGAATTGCTTAAGGGTTTCAAAGCAACTGAGTCCTTGTCTGCGCGCGCCTTGAGATACGCAAATACATCCCTCGCCGGCAGCAAGGGCCTGGCAAGCCGACCCTCATGCTCAACGAGAGCACTGATCAGTGTGCTGACGACCAGTTCGCCAAGGCCATTAAGGTCATCGGTTTTGATGGCTGTCAGGAATGCTGCCCAGTACGGCGCTTCGTCTTCGCTCATGCCCGCACACGTGCTTGCGTAGTGCTCCAGCAGGAGTGCGCTCAGGTGCTCTAGCGCTTCTCTGAGTGGAGCTTCACTGATGCCGAGTTCACGAGCCAGATGCACCGCTGCGCCCGCCCATCCCAAAATCCGAGATATGCGCTGCGGAAGATAGAACAGATCGGGAACGCCATGACGGCACAACGAGGTGGGATTCTCTCGAAGTCCAAGGATGATATTGCAAAGCAGGTGCTCAACCTCCCCTACAATCTCATGGGCAAGCCCCCCAATGCAGTCGCGCGCGGTAGCGTCCTTATGGGACGACTGAAGGAGCAGAGCCACACACGTCGCGCTCAGTTCTACCCGCGAGAAGCTGTTGGCGTGACGTCCCGTGCTCTTCTCCAATGATTGCCAGATCCCGCTAATGAACACGCCGGCTGAGTTGGGTAGGTCGGCCAAGCGATCAACGAATTTGGTGAGAACAGGAAAAAGTTTATCCGGGGTGAGCTCGTGCTCCGGGGCGAACATGAGCGTATAGAGCTCGGCGGAATGACTGCTTATGGCTTGTCCAGCTGGGGACGCGGGTAAGATCCCTGTAAGCCCCAGTAAAGAGGATGTTGGGTTGTCGGTATCATGCGGATTGCCAAACAGCGGCATGTGACCGTAGAGGTTGACACCCCACACGGATGGCATTTGCCCTCCCTGGGTCTGCTCTGCCACATACTGCGCTGCGGGCCGGCCTATATCCAGCAGATCGAGCGTCCTAGCCCGCGAACCCGTATCGATCTCTCCATTCAGCACTTTGAGCAACGCGAGGGTTCCATACCCTCCACGACTGCTCTCGCCAGCGTACTGATCTGCCGCTGAGGACACAAAAAATGTGACGCCGAATGTCTTAGCCTTCCCGATCACCTCAGGCTTCAGCAGGATGTTCAGGTTGGAAACCATACCACCCGCGTTGCAGGCATCGATGATGACGTTACAGTGAGCAGCTTTGAGCTCGTTGAAGTATTCGAACAGACGACTGAGGGCAAACCCGGTGGTGGAAAGGCGATCAACTCGGGTATCGCTCAGGCACAGGAAATAGCTGTCATTGGCTTCTCCGCCATGACCTGCAAAGAAGAGCGTGAAACTCTCAATTTCATCGTACCTGTCTTGAATATCAAGCAGCGTTGCGTCCAACTGATGCCGGGCCGGAGATCTAAGCAGATAGGCGTCCGCCGGCTGGATACTGCTCAATGGCCCTGTGGAAAGCGCCGTATGGATAGTAAGCGCGTCACGCTCGGCCCCAGACAGCTTATTAAGGGCCTCGTAATTGTCACATCCGATGCACAACAAAACTTTCGCCATTACTGCTCCCTGCTACGAAATTTGGACTTCCGTGCGGCTTCCCCTGCCAACGCCTGAGCGATTTTGAGCTTCTTGACCTCCTCGGCCCTCGCCAGCAGTGCTGGTTCTTGGAGCGAAGGATCAGAATGGAGGCGTTTGGCGAGGCTGGGGTGCATGCGAAATTCTGGAAGCGATACTTGGCCATCCCGATCCACCGAGTATTCGACTTGCTCGATGGCCTCGAGCATCTGCTCGCCCAAGCTCCCTGTGGAGCCAACAATGACGTTACCGCTCTCTTCACACGTATCGGAGATCATCTGATAAAACGCTTTGGCAAAGCTGTCCGCCATGCTGTTGGAAATCTCATCGACCGTGCGCTCAATGACGTCGAGCCGGCCCTCCATGATGTCCTCGAAGCGCAACCTTGTCTCGTGCTTAATCGTCTGCATCTGGTCAACACGGTCAGGGGCATAGCTGTGATGTGACTGCCAGGATCCTCCGTGACTGAAGCGCTGGACTTCATCTCCGCCACCCACTTGTTTGCGCGCTTGATCGAGCCTTTCTCCTGTAGCTTTCATGAACGTTTTCATGACGAGCTCCGCTTGCGCATCAAACGGGAAAGGATGGGTTTTATCCCTCATGTCTCACTCCTTATTGATCAAGCTCCGCTCGGCCGGCCAGACCACATCGCTGCCAGAACCATGCGGCTGCTTCTGCCTCATGACCTCCGTGATTAACAAACACGCTGGCGGCACAGCTCCTGCAACGCCTGCAATTGCTTCGGTGACGGATGGCGATTGTATGGCATGTTAGCTGAATTCATGCGAGTCCATTACACGTGATGTGAGTAGACGTGAATCGCCCCCGGTGGTTGATGCTATTGAGACATCAAGGCACTATGCTGGCCATCGTTTGATCCGAGTAGCGCTCTCTCTGCTGCGTTGCCGACAGCCTGGAATTTGAACATGTATTATGACTATCGGGATTTGGCCGCAGCGGCAACGCTGAAGAAGATTCGCAAACAAGTCACAGGTGTTGCACTTGAAGATGAAACATTCCATCTGGCCTGCGCACCCGTGATTTCGTACTTGGTGCAGAATAAAGTAGCGCTTCTGCACTTTGACGATGATGTCAATCAATATGTTGACGATATCATCGCCTTCTCACGAAATGCGCACATGCTAACAAGCGACCTGATGGTAAATGCTGTTTATCCAGTAGTGGCAAGAGCGCTAATCAACTTGCCAGCTGATGAGGCCAAGTACCTGGCCAACTATACTTGGAATATTCTCCTTGGCAGCCAGGGAAAAATTGACTACCGCCACTGCAAAATAGTTGCAGGTTTTGCCGGTCAGTTTTTCTCACACCTTCGCAGTGAAGTCGTAGATATCTGCCCCAACACTGCAGAGCTTTCGCTTGGCGTGCTCGGATCCGCACCGCGAAAATCGTTTCCCATGTCTGCTGAAATTGCTCAGCAGCATAGAGCAATGATTGAGCTAAAGCTTAGGACCAACAACATTCAGCCTGTTTTTGTTGATGGGCTTGGAGAGTTCTATATCCATGGTTCACAGGCAGCCTGCCTGATTGACTCACCGTCACAAGATGCCTCGTCAACAGCCCATCTGGACACGCTGCGCAGCGCCACTTCCGAAGATATCTACTTGCAGCTTTCTCAGGTGCTAGGCAAACAAGGAAAGTTTATTCTCACCCGAACCAACACAGGGGCAACGTCGACCCAGGCCAATCAAAAATGGGAAAAACTCCAGGACCATGAGAAGATTGAAAGCGTTGTTGCCTTCGACAGTTACTATCAGGGCAAAGCCAGGAAATTCATAATCGTTGTCATTGACAACACCCGCGCCGCCGCCGACAGCACGGTGTACATCAACGTCACCGCGAACCCTGCGCTCGCTTCACTCGATGCTATTGAGCGCACTATCCTGGCGGCAAGCATTTACCTGATGTGGCTGGGCGTGCCAGTCGACTCTAACAAATGCACACCAAGGATTGCGACCATTCTCAATAGCCAATTCAAAACTGGCTATCGTAACGTCGACGGCTTGTGCAAGCAGGTATCACGTCATGAGCAAACGTTGCGAAACACCTTCCGCGTTAGCCAACACGTCGATTTTGCTGCAGCAGACCACAACCGAATAGATGTGAATGGCGATGAGATCGTTGCCTTGATCGATGCAGAAAAACCACGCAGCATCTATGTGATCGGCAATAACGGCGCCGGCAAAAGCCTGCTGCTCGGTGATATCGCTAACAAACTGCTGAAGCAGAAAACCCGAACCGTAGGAATTACCCTGTCGCAATCTAGCCGTTTCCCTAAGGTTACCGACAAAAACCACGAGTACTACCAGACCTGCGGCAGCAGTTACCTCAGCGCACGCTCGAAATTCAGAAAATCTGAAATCATCCTCGATGCACTCGAAACCATTTTCCGCGATCAATTGAAGATAGACGCCCTAATCGAATGCCTAGGGGTGCTGAAGTTCAGGGCGCAGATGTACCTGGCGCCCCGCGCCCATTCCAAAAGTGAACAGATGGCGCATGAAAGCGACGCAATGATCGCCTTGAGTATTAACGCGGCAGAAAACAGGATTGAGCTGGATCAGATCCACCTGGAGATTTACACCCTGGCACTGAGCAAGGACACAGGGGACAAAGAGGTCAAAGACAACCGCTATCTGCTCTTCACCGATCTGAGCTCAGGCGAGCAGAACATCTTGCTGCTACTTGCCCACATCATCGAGACAGCTCGAGAGGATAAACACACCATCGTACTGCTGGATGAACCCGAGGTCAGCCTGCACGTGAGTTGGCAACAGACACTGCCTAAAATTCTCAACACCCTCGCCGAACGGCTTTCGCTAAGCTTTGTCACGGCAACCCACGCGCCGGTACTAATTACCAACGCGCCAAAAAAAGACACGCCCTGCTACTTACTTGAGGCCGGGAGATTAATCCCGATTGCGCCTGATCGCCGCCATTCGGTGGAAACCATTCTGGTCGCTGGCTTCAATACTTACACACCGCATAACCGTGAAGTGTACGAACGCTGTGCGCAGCTTGTTGCCGCAGTGATAAAGCTGCAAAACAAAGAGACGACGCCTCCAGACTTCAATTTTGAGAGTGCCCTCGAACAACTGAAGACCTTGAAAAGTACCATGGACAGTTCTGATATGGACCAACAGGACAGCCGCTTCCAGCGCGACCTGGAACTGATCAACACCGCACGTTCCGCTATTTCCTCGGTCCAAGAAGAGGTAGCAAGCAATGGTTAGCGTGCCAACGGAAGCAGCGCTAGAAGCCATACTTGAGGATTACCTCAGGCAGTGTCATGGTGACCCTGCATATGTGACGGCGACCCAGGACTACTTGAAAGTCATGACAAGGAAAGCTTTACGGCAGTTCAGAAGGCGACCAAACAATAAGCCAAAAGTTGAAATAAACTTATGGAATGAACTTTATAAATTCTCGAGTAGTAAAACCCCGGAAATCTCTGGAGCGCTGATAAGGAAGCAACTACGCATACTCCTTGAAAAAGAACAAAACTATCAATGTTGCTATTGTCGACGCCCATTGTTGAATAGCGGGCACGCCAAGCCAATAGAGCATGTCCTGCCTCGCTCAAAGTGCGTACAGCATACTTTCAATTTATTCAACCTTGTTATATGTTGCGTCGACTGCAACCTGAGAAAAAGCGATCATATATGGTCACTCAAGGAAGGCGAATTCACCAGTGAGCAAGAATACCCATCACCGGAGTCATTTGACGACCTCTACCACCCACGCTTCCACAATTACAACGAACACATCAAGTTCATTCGCCTGCAGTCTAACCACCACAATATTTCAATCTACAAAGGCCTCACTGGCCAGGGTAAAAACCTTTGCGCAAACATGCTAACTCATCTTTCGCAAAAAGAAGTGTTTGTAAACGGTAACCCCGATCTCAAGGAATACATCACCACCATCGATCAGCACACGGCTGAAACGAATTCTAAAGCCGACAAGGCCATTCGCGTTTTTCAGACGGCCTTTGTCAGCGCGACCGATGACCTACTCTACGAGCTTTGAACACCGATGCCACTCGCCTTAACCGCTGTCAATCACGTGTTCAATTAACAAGCCGTTTATCGATAGGTAGGCTAACTTGCTATTCGAGCTCCACATACCCCGACGACCACCTCAAAGCAAACAGGCGTTGCCCACAACAAGCAACATAACTCTGGCATACTATATGTGCACAATATGTCTGAAAGCCGAATTAAATCCGCACCATCATGTATAAGCTTGCAACTGACTTGCCTTATTCGATCAAGCTTTCAGCGGTACAGGTGATGACCGTTCCAATCGCAACTATTGGCGAATGCATCTACAGTATAAATCTCTGCGCTCGAATAAGCTCCATCACTCTTAGCAGAAGAGAATATGACTGGTTCTATCTGTTCCCGAAGCGGGGCTGACAAGTTAATACGCAACAGGCCTGCTCGCATGAGATAATGCAGCGAGAGCAGGTTCTTGCACTTCTCCACCGATCTATCCATCCTCTTATTAACTCGCAGATCATCCACGATCACAGCCACCAAATACGGACGAATTCCTAGCGGGACAGACATAAATGCCCGAAACCACTGTCCAATTTCAGTCTTGGATCTGTCGTCTAGGTCGTCACTTTTCTTGAACAAGCTCATCAATATTTTAAATGTTTTCTCCATCCATAGCGACATAAATTTCGTTATCTGTAAGTCAAGATCAGGACGATATGGCTTGCGCCAAGACAATTTCTCAACCATCAGTCGGGCATCAAACTTTGAGAAAACGTATCCTTGTAAGATGCTACTTCTATGGCTTTCACATAGCGCAGCAGTGTAATGTTGAGCATTACAATGGTCCCCTCGAAATTTAAAATCTTCCGGAAAATTTTTAAGAACAGACTCAAAATGACCTCCGAGCCCTTCCGGGTACATCACGCGCTCGCAACAATTTGGAAACTCGCACACCCCTGCAGAGCGATAAAATATTTCTCGAATAGACTCTGGGTAAAAAGGCATTCCTTTATTATGCGTTTCAAAATAATTTAAACCGAGTCCTGCCATCTTCACGCCTAGGTGGTCATCAATACTCTTCCCAAACGGAGCCAGTTCTGACGAGCTTTTTTTCACCTTTACGCCACTAGTCTTTAAGCTGAGTATATGTTTGTGTCGGCACTTTTCCCTCACTCGCTCAACCATCATAGGATAAGTCATGAACAATATGCCTTCATTTAGATACAGGTCATCAACAACTATCGCCTGGCTTTCAGTGAACTCCTTCTCACTTCCAGCGATCACTACGTAGCCAATTTCTATACATACATCACGTCCGACATTATCATTTGGAGTAAATAACGGGATCGGATACTCTTTGAGTAACGGCTTTATACTTAAAAGAAGCGCCTTCTGACGGACTTCAGACCTAAAGCATTCCTTCCACACTCTAACTTGTTTGATGCCTACTTTAGCGCCACCATCAAAAACAGGACGACCACCTCTAAACTTAAATACTGCGGCATCTGCTCGTTCAATTTCTACAAGCGTAATACGAATAACTTGATTGTGGCCAGATACATAAGCAAAATCGGCCCTGTGCCTACTAGGCAAAGAAAATTCGTCAAAAATAGCGTCCCGCATCAAGTCGCCGAAGTACAGTTCCGGGGTGTGCAAAAGAAATGAGTTGTCAATAATTTTCCTATGCAATACCGACTCGTGCAAATCTTTGGTAGTTGCAGAGTCTAGTGATACGTCGGCTTTTTTATGACCCGATCGCGCTACCCGGTGTGCCTTCCCTTTTATTCTATATTTATTCCCAGACTCGGGAACAGCCTTTGTAGAAAGCTGACTAGCTACCCGCCCAAGAATGCGTTCACCTCTATTAACAACTTCCAGAAAATCCTCTACTGCTTTTTCTTCAACCAAGGTCAGCGCCATAATGCCCCCAATTAGCGATCACAGGTATCTCCTACCATCAGGATAGTGAGGAATCAAAGTATTTTTATGAATATTCCTTGCCGGCCGACTCTTATAGCCACTATAGGTATCGATTCAAACGCTATATAGAAAAATTCGAAATGCCGCAAGCCAAATAAGATGCGGCGTTTGACAGGGTGACTGGGAATACATCCAGACTTCTACACCCTAAGCTTGAAGATACCCAAGCTGACAGTCCGTAACCCGGCACAATGATAACCTTCATGAACAGGGTGGGAACAAAAAGCGATTCATTTTCATGGTAGCCCGTTCTCTCCCCAGCACATCGATGCGGGAGGTGGGGCAACGAGGCTAAGGGTGGCGGGGAAAACTGGATTTATGAACAGGAGTCGATGAACAGTCGCGTTAACTTTTAGAGCATTGAGCCAGCCATCTCAGGCTTGTGAGCTGCTTATGAACAACTGACATCGCCCACTTGTTAAATTGTATCTATTTGTGACTGGCTTGCCATTATTGTCCTCCTTGCCATTCTGACAAGCTGCTATCTGCCGTTGATACGATTCGATGGTTGGACCAACGCAGTTCGTTTGTACCTGAACGTCTAGGTGCGATCCCTCTCGACCAAGTCCAGATATTGAGAAACGGTTGCTCCGGATAGCGCTTTAATCATTGTGCTAATCGTATTTTTCTTCAGCCCCATCGTCACTCCTTCACGCTCGCACACTGTGGCGAATCCTTGGGTTTCCCAGAAACGTTTGGCCCTTGGATTATCTGTGACCACTCCGATGCGAAGCCAGCGTGCTCCGCGAGTCACTGCCCAGTGCTCGGTTGCAGCATAGATTAATTGGGCATCACCTTTTCCATGGCGGCTGCCCTTCAGAATCAGAAGTCCGATATGCCAAACCCCTTCAACAAACAAATCCTGAATAACGTGCTCCACGGCGATCAAACCAACGCCTTGTTCACGAAAACCGATAAACCACTGCCTAGTACAAGCCATTCCGTCCGGCAGTCGTAGCTCCAGCTCGTTCACAGCTTCATCAGTCCGAGCAGGTTCTCCGTGGCAGATCAAAAAGTATTCAGAGTTACGGTCAAAGAAACTTTGCAGCTCGGCAGCATTTTCTGAGTGCAATTCATCAACGTGAATGGTCGGGTTCCAGATCATGGGTAACGGTGAGGTTTGCATTGTTTTTCCCCGTCTGCGGATAAGGCGGCGCATTCTTCAATGTGCCGCGCGTTCTACTCCGTTATTTCATTTAGCAACCCAACCACCTCATGCAGTGAGGAAATCGAGACTGGTGCAGCACCCATCTCCTGCGGCCAGTCATGAAATCCCCGTAACCACACCGCTTGCATTCCTGCTGAGCAAGCGCCCAGGTAGTCGTTAACAGGATGATCGCCCACAAACCAACATTCTTCGGGCCTTACTTGCAAATGCTCTGCCGCTGCCAGAAAAATCGCGGATGCCGGCTTGCTGGTCCCAACCTTTTCAGAGCTAAAAATCGCATCGATATGCGAAGCAAATGGCAAGCAGGCAACAGTACTCTGGCGGGAGGACTCCGCGCCGTTGGAGACAATGGCAATCCTGATGTCCCGACGTGATAGCTCCTCAACCAAAAGCTCGCTGCCGGACATCGCCACTGCTGAACGTGGGAAGTGAATCTGCCAGTGATCGCTTAAAGTCTGCGGTGTATGCGCCACGCTCCACGCCAGCTCATGAGCTAAAATGTGCCCAACTGCCTGGCGGATAGAGGAAAATGCCGACCCCGCTTTTAAATAGCCTCCATTATCTACCCGGCTGATCAACCGGACGATAGCCTGACTGTCTGCGTGGACGACGAGGCCAACGTCTTTCAAAAAGCACTTCACATACCGTTCAATACTGAGCGCCCGGTTAGTCAGTGTGTTATCAAGATCGAATAAAACCGCTTTAGGAAGCATTGGCTCTCCACTATGGCTCAAGTCGCAATTCCCTCCATCGCAAGCGCAAAACACCCGTACAGCTCAACCGGTTGGAACGAGTCAGACTATAGAAGTCTGACGCCCGCCAGGCTACTCGACGTGCGTGTGCCCTTCTCTACCACGGCCAAGATTTGATCTCGCCCACCGCTCCGCACTCATCACAGACAACCCCTGCACCGCATTAAACGTCCCCGCCACATCCCAAGCCACACCCCGTCCCATGGCAAACACCGCCCGGTATTTCCGTAAATTATCATCAGGCTCCTCTGCAAGATCGGCCAGCAACTGCTGCACGCCAAGCTCCCCGCGCTCGACTTTCCGTCCGATGACTCGTTCAACCAGGTCAGCCAGGGCGCCGTAGCTGAGTGTGTCGCCAGCGGTGTATACGACCTGGTTTATCAGGCGCGGGCTGTGCAGCACGATGGCGGCGGTGAGCGTGCCTATGTCTTCGGGTGTCGTCACGGTCACCATGGTTTCCAGACTGCCCAGTGCGTTGACCTTTCCGGCGGCCAGGTCAACGACTCCGAACGCTGGATCGAACAGAAAACTGGTGAACATGCCTGTGGAAATAATCACCCACTCGGTCCGGGATTGAGCACGCAACAGGTCGCGAACGTCCAGTTGCTCGTCAAACAGATCCTGAGGGCTGCCACGGCCAATCACGTCGTAGTCGACGCCGAATTGCCACGGAATATAGCGTTTCACTCCCGACATGAGTGCGGCTTCGGTCAGTTTGCGCTGTGTCCCACGGCCCGCTGCAAATCCTACGCAACTGATCACCGTGTCGAAGCGTTCGAGCACAGCAGCAAGTTCCTCCACGGAGGCGTCGGCGATATCGGCTGTCTCGATGGCGATGCCTAGCGTCCTGATGGTGTCGATTTCCTGTTGTTTTGCCTTGCTCGAACTCTGCACCGTGGCCTGACGCAGCAGCACGCTGATGCTCATCGATTCGGTTGAGCGGGCGGCCAGTCCTTGCAGTACGGCAAGTCCCAGTTCGCCAGCCCCTAGGACCAGAATGCGTTGTTTGACGTTTGAAATAGCAGCCTGCATGGTAAGCCTCTTTTGTCGTACTTAACGTGAGGCCAGGGATCTTGTCATGGACTTTGATGCGCAAAAAGTAGGTACATCTGTGATACCGAGTGGTCTTGATGCTCAGGAAATCGTGCGGCTTTCGCAGGATGCGTGTCGCGCGCTTTCCGATGATGAGGATGGTCTCAAGCGCGATATCCTCGGTCATTCCGGTAACCGATGGTCACTCGGCGTGGTGCATGCGCTGGGCGTCACCAGCCCGTTGCGCCATGCGGAGCTACGTCGCCGATTGCATGGCGTCACCCAGCGTATGCTCACTCACACGCTGCGTCAGCTGGAACGCGACGGGCTTATCTCTCGTCACGACTTTGGCGAAAAGCCTCTGCGCGTCGAGTACGCTTTGACCGAACTGGGAATGGGCTTATTGGTGCAGATGATTCCGCTGTGGACGTGGGTGATCGAACAGTCGGATGGTTTCAACGAGGCGCGCAAACGTTATGACAATCAGTGACGCATCTTGAGGTGAAGATTAGGCAGGGGAACTTTCGAGTCCCCTACCCGCTAGTCAACCTCTGAGTTGGCGGCTGTTTGGGTCGAGGCGATAAGGTCGCGTAGCCATATATGAGCGGGATCCCGGTGTAGTCGCTCGGGCCATAACATGAGCATTTCAAACCCTGGAATGGCGAGTGGAGGCTCCTGGACGATAAGTGCGGGCGCATCTCGCACCAGCCTTTCTGGCACCACCGCAACCAGATCGCTGTGGGCCAATGCCGAGACAAGCGAGTTGAAGTTGGGCACGGACAAGACGACTCGTCGTTCCAGACCTTTAGCCGCCAGCGCCTGATCAGTGCTCCCGACGAACCCGGCGCCATTGGGTGACATCACGGCATGTTCAAGGCCGCAGAACGCTTTGAGCGACAGCCTGGTTGCCAAGGCCGGATGATCTCGCCGCCCTGCCAGCACATAGCGTTCGTGAAACAAAGACCGCTGACGCAGTTTTGGCGGCGCTTCATCGCGGGTGTGCAGCGCCAGGTCAAGCTGGCCACTTTCAAGATCGTTGGCAAGGCTGACGGGATGTTTGTTCAACAGTGCCAAGCGGGTATTGGGGGCCAGACGCCTGAGCGACGCCAGCGATGGCCAGATCAAAGCCGTCGTTGCGTAATCACTGGCAGCAACCTTCCACGTCTGGCTGGACAGTGCTGGATCGAACGGTGCGCCAGGACTCAGCGCCCCTTCCAACGCTACCAGCGCTTCGCGTA
This sequence comes from Pseudomonas sp. fls2-241-TYG-175, assembly GCF_030209155.1. NCBI lineage: Bacteria > Pseudomonadati > Pseudomonadota > Gammaproteobacteria > Pseudomonadales > Pseudomonadaceae > Pseudomonas > Pseudomonas sp. fls2-241-TYG-175. Next base: position 344,549 of record NZ_JARVSO010000001.1, read on the forward strand.
GCGGCCCGCGCAATTCACGGGCGCGCTCGGTCGGCGACATGCCTCGGGGGCCGGGCAGCAATAACGGATCGTCCAGAATTTCCCGCAGCCGACCCAGCTGCAGACTGACGGTCGGCTGGGCGAGATTGAGCAGCCTCGCCGCGCGTGTGACGTTTTGCTCGGACAGGAGCGCGTCCAATGTGACCAACAAATTGAGATCCAGACGACGCAAGGTATTGTGCATGTAAATACCATATGTTTCGGAAATTCATTTCTATCATACCGGGTTCGTCGTTACCGTGAGGCATACACCCACTCGGAGCCTCTTATGAAACTGCTACTGATTTATGCCCATCCGGAACCTCGTTCACTCAATGGCTCGCTCAGGGATTTTGCAATCGCTCACCTGAAAACTGCGGGCCACGAGGTCAAGGTTTCGGATCTGTACGAGATGCGTTGGAAAGCGCCCATTGATAAGGACGACGCCCCAGGCTACGACCACGAAAAGCCTTTCAACCCCGCAACCGAATCGCAGCGTGTATTCGCCGCTGGTACCCAGCCGACAGATATCGAAGAAGAGCAGGCCAAACTGCTATGGGCGGACGCCGTCATCTTTCAATTTCCCCTGTGGTGGTTCTCGATGCCAGCGATCCTCAAGGGCTGGGTCGAACGCGTTTACGCCTACGGATTTGCCTATGGTGTGGGCGAACACAGCGAGAGCCACTGGGGCGACCGCTACGGCGAAGGCAGCATGGCTGGAAAGCGGGCGATGTTGGTGGTCAGCATGGGTGGATGGGAGTCTCATTACAGCGGTCGCGGGGTGAACGGCGCACTGGATGATCTGCTGTTCCCTATCCAGCACGGGGTGCTGTTCTATCCGGGGTTCACTGTAATGCCACCCTTTCCTATCTATAAAACCGGGAAAATGGACGCCGTTCGTTTCGAACAGCTATGCATGGCTTATGCGGCTCGGCTGGATAACCTGTTCGATGATGAGCCTCTGGCATTTCGTCGCCAGAACGCCGGGGACTATGAAATTCCGGCGTTGACACTCAAGCCGCATATCGCACCCGGACGTCACGATCTTGGAATCCATACCTACGAGGGCAGTACGCCTGAAGGTTAGAGGTCAGCACATCCACTCAATCCACCGTTATTGTTTTCAGGGACCATCGACGCATTCCCGCTATCCCTGGTCCCCGAAAATGCAGTTCTCCAAACAGCCTCACATTGCACTCGGCCTGCTTTTCTCGGCGATGGCCGAATCCGCTTCCGCCACGGGCTTCCTCGACGATGCAGCCACCACCCTGCTCGCCCGCAATTACTTTCTGAGCAACGACTACCGCTCGCCTTCTCCCTCCGGAAAAAACTACAAACAGGAATGGGCACAGGGATTCATCGGCACATTCACCTCAGGCTTCACTGACGGCACGATTGGAGTGGGTCTTGATGCTCACGCTTTTTACGGGCTGAAACTGGATGGCGGCAAAGGGCATTCGGGCACGGGACTGCTGCCGGTGGACAGTGACGGTCGCAGCGAGCGCGATTACTCAAGTGCAGGTGGCGCGCTCAAGCTGAAAGCCTCCCGAACCACCCTGGCCTTTGGCGAAATGACGGTAGAGACGCCAGTATTCGATACGTCGGACAAACGCCTGCAGCCGGAGTACGCCACAGGGTTTCTGCTCAACAGTCGCGAGATCGACAATGTAAACCTGATGGCAGGCCATTTCACGGCGTTCAAGAATCAGGACAGTGCATCCGGCAAGGACGATTTTCAAGGCTACGGCGTCAGCACCGACGCTGGCGGGATCAGTTTTGTCGGGGCTGAGCTGTTCAGCGACAGCCCGCTGGGTGGCGCGTTGTATGCTTCTGACCTCAGTGAAACCTGGCATCAGTACTACGCCAATTTGCACTGGAAACAGTCCGGCGTGTTGCTCGATGCCAACGTTTACCACACCCGCGATACCGGTCAGGCACTGGCGGGAGAAATCGACAACACCGCGTTCAGCCTTTCGGGCAAATACACTTTTGGTGCCCATGCAGTGATGCTCGGCTGGCAACGGATCGACGGCGATACGCCCTTCGATTTCGTCGGTGGCGATTCGATCTATCTGGCCAACTCGATCAAATACGCCGACTTCAACGGTGCCAACGAACGCTCGTGGCAAGCCCGTTATGATCTGGATTTTGGTGCATTCGGCATTCCGGGGCTGAGTTTCATGACCCGCTACGTGTCCGGCAGCCACATCGACGGCACGCATGCGCCCAAGGGCGGCGCCTACAACCCGTTCGACGCGGACAGCGGTGAGTACCAGCCTCAGCAAGGTGATGGCGGCCGTCACTGGGAACGGGATGTTGACCTGCACTACGTCGTCCAGTCCGGTGCGGCCAAGGACCTTTCAGTGCAACTGTCCCAGGTCACGCACCGGGCCAACAGCGCTCAGGCGGGTGATGACATTGACCGGATCTATGTGGTGGTTCAGTACCCGCTGGGGTTCTAAACCCGGCCGTTACCCAAAGGAAACTGGCACGACGGCAAGCAGAGGCGAGGATGTCGATTTCGAATCACCCCTCAAAAATCCGCCACCTTCCCCCACGCCGATCCCTTGAACCGATCCGGATGATAAGGCTTGGGATCAACAATCGGCGTAGCGCCACTCACAATATCGGCAATCAAATGCCCTGCCCCCGGCCCTATTCCAAAACCGTGACCACTGAACCCCGCCGCCAGCACCAAACCAGGCAGGCTGGCCATTTCCCCGATTCCGGGAACGCCATCCGGCGTGCTGTCCACATACCCGGCCCAGGCGGCGTTTATCGATGAGTCTCGCAGCGCCGGGACCAGTTCCTGTGCGCGTTGGTAGGTCAGTGCGACTGCCGAAGCGTCGGCTGTGGGGTCGAGGATTCGCATTTTTTCCATGGGTGTCGGCTGATCGAGGCTCCAGCGTTTCCAGCTTTCATGGCCTGAGCGAATGCCTTCCAGCCCGCCCGGCGCGAGGTTGCGCCAACGGCGCATGAACATCGGCAGGAATTGCGTGCCGTAGCCGAGGAGTTGAGGGGTTGGATCGACGCGCCCTCTTCCGCTGATTGCCAACGTGTAGGTGCCATCGAAACGGCGAGTCATCGATACGCCGGCGGTGTGCAGTGCGCCGGGTATTTCTTCGCTTGGCGCGGTGACCGAGAGCACGGTCTGGCGAATGGTCGCCTGGGGAAAGCGAATGCCGTACTGGCGACAGAACGACGACGCCCAGGCACCTGCGGCGAGCACGGCGATCGGGGTGCGGATGACGCCTTTTTCGGTCACGACGGCAGACAACCGACCCGCCTCGGTCTCGATGCCGCGCACGGCGCAGCCCTGATGCACGGTGCTGCCGAGGGCCATGATGGCGCGTGCGACTGCCGGTGCTGCGCGGGAAGGATCCGCTGTGCCGTCAGAGGGTGCGAAGACCCCGCCTTTCCACTTTTTGCCCGTTGCCTTGCCGTGTTCGGCAGCTTGCTGCGAGGTGAGCATGCGCGTGTCGACATTGACAGTGCGAGCAAACTCGCCCCAGCGCGCCCAGCCGGCGATTTCCTGTTCGTTGTTGCTGAGGTACAGCAGGCCGCAGCGCGAGAAGCCGGTCTGCTCGCCGGTTTCTGCGCCGAATTGTTCCCACAATTCCAGAGCCTTGGTGGCCATCGGCAGCTCACGCGCATCGCGGTTCTGCTGACGGCACCAGCCCCAGTTGCGGCTTGATTGCTCTGCACCTATACGACCTTTTTCGATCAGCGCGACTTTCATGCCGCGTCTTGCAAGGTAATAGGCGGTAAACGCCCCGATGATGCCGCCGCCGATCACGACCACATCGGCCTGCGTCGGTAATTCAGGGGAGGATTCTATGGCGGTCAAAGGTGCGGGCATGGTCAGAGGGTCCGTTCAAGGCTTCAGTGCGTGGGCGTGTTACTGATGTATTACACCACCACAGCGCCATGCATAGATGCTTGAAAGTAACCAGCCGCTGGCATGAATCACCGTTTGGCAGGGTTGCCTCGGCAGACTTTGCCGATGAGGAACATGTAGCCCCATTGCGGACAACAGGCTGTCATCTGTCAATTCGCACACGGCGCTTTTATTGCCGTCGTCTTAGATCCTGTTATCGAAGATACTGCGGCAAGACAGTGATGTATTTAACGAAACACCTCCCCTGCCCTTGAACGGAATCGAACACTGCAATGCTCAAACTCGCCGCGCTGCCGCTACTCGTCCTTCCCCTGTTAGCCTCCGCTGACTGTACCGAACAACTTGCAGACTGGGCCAGAGCCATCAAGCCCGATCTCAAGCTCGACAAGGAGCACGCGGTCTGCAAGATCAACCCGGCCAACGCCAGCCAGACACTGGCAGCCCTGCCGTTTGCCGAGAGTGTCACGGTAGATGGCGAGGGCGATTATGGGCTTGCGATGCTTGTGACGGATACCAATAGCAACAGGATCATCGCCCAGCATTATCAAAGTGCAGCGATCAGTTCAGACGCAATTTTTTTTGACGGTCTGACACTGGACACCGCTCGCTATCAGCTTGCACCGAAGCTGCGAGCATTTGGGGTCAGGGTAGCCCTTCGAAATTCATCCCGAGTCGTCACAGTGGACAGTACACTTCTGAATCTTTACGTACTTGAGGGTAAAACGTTACGTCCGGTGATGAAAGCGCTGGAGGTCAGCAGGTATAACGGTGAGTCGGATGGAATGTGCACTGGTCAGTTCACCCAGACCCAACGCACGCTATCCATAGCAGGTAAAGGCATAAATGGAATGGCCAATCTGCAAATAGACGAACAGGTCGTCAAGACACTACACAAGGTCAAAGGCGAAGAATGCGAAAGCACAGGCAGCAGACCTGTCGCCTCCAGGACGATTCTGAAATACGACAAGGGTCACTATGAAGTGCCCGATGAATTGTCATTCCTGGGGAGCTTATAAAGCGCCTTACTGCTGAAGAATAAAATCTGTACTTGATGCTGTCCCGCTGGACGGCGTCAATGCAAACCCATACACATTTCTCACTTCCCCCACCGCAATACCTCATAAGCCTTCTCCACGCCCTGCTCAGGACTCAGCAACACCGTAACCTGCAAACGCGCAGTAGAACCGCCCGGCATTTGCGCCGTACTGTCGATCACCAGCACGTCCCCAACCGTCATGTCCACTGCGCTTTGTGCCGGCAGATTCAGGGCCTTGCGCATCAACGGGCTGGCGAATGCGGGGTCGGGACGGTCGTAGCCGCTCCACAGTGTGATTTCCGGCAGTAATCGGGTGTAAAGCGCCTGGCTCATGCCAGGGAGCTGGCTGAGTTCTTCCAGCAGTTTGAAAGGTGTCTGGCCGTCGTTACGTTTGGCCACGAGTTCGGTGCCGAGCTGGCTGGCCTGAGCCTGTGTCGCGCCGCAGGCCAGCGCCAGGCGGGAGAAATCTTCAGGGTCGGCGTTGTTCAGGTACAGCTTTCCGCTTTCGCTGTGCAAGCGAATGAAAAGCCTGGCATCGTCGAACATCAGCGGGATTTCTCGTCCATCGGCGATCCATTTCCCGCGTTGTGCAGGATCATGCAGGCCCTGAACCGCCAGCTCGATGCCCGCCTGCGCCGCCATCAACGCCTGGGCGTGCTGACGAAGCTGTAAGGCCTGACGACTCTCCAGTTGCACCCAACCAGCCAGCGAACCCAGCAGCAGGCTCAGGATGGCGAGCACCCACAGCACCAACAGCAATGCCACGCCGTGCTGACGTGAAACGCCTTTCACAGGTGTGCCTTGTCGGTGGCAGGTTCCAGTTTCAGCGTACTGAAGCGAGCTGCGCGTTGTGCCTGGGTAACGACAAGATCGAGACGAAACATGCGCGGCTGGCCCGTATGGGTCGGTTGTCGGGCGACGTTCATTTGCCATTCGATCCCGTCACCCAGGCTGCCCTGTTGATGCCCTTGAGTCAGCGGTGCCGAGGTTTGCTCATCCATCACGCTCATGGCCACATGGGTCAGCCGGTCGCTTTGCGCGACCATCGACAGGGAATGCGCGCTCTGGCCGAACGCGACCAGCACTACGGTGCTGCACAGGGCCATGAGTGTCAGCGCCGCGAGCATTTCCAGCATCGTGAAGCCGCTTTCGCGGCTTGCGTGTCCTGCCCGTTCCATGGTGGCCTGTCGCGGCACGGCAAGGCTACAGACGAACCGCCATAGTGACGAACGCACTGCGAGGGTTGCCCACTTGAAGAATCTGCAGGTCGCCCGTCGGATCGCTCGCGGCACTGGCGTCGGTGTTCAGGGTGGAGATATAGCGCTTGTCGAATAGGTTCACCACGTTCAGCGACAGCGTGGTGTCCTTGACAGCACCCAGCTTGCCGAAGTCATAGCCCAGCGTCGTGTTGGCCAGCCAGTAACCTGCGACGCTCGAATCGTTGGTATAGGTGTAATAACGCTTGCTCATGTAGCTGCCTTGCAAGCCCGCGTTCCATTGCTGCCAGTGCCAGTCCAGGCTGCTGGAATACATCAGCTTGGGCGTGTCGACCACGGTTTTGCCTTTGACATGCACCTGGCTGGTGCCGCTCTGGTAATCGTCGTCGTAAGTGCTTCGGTTATAGGACGCCGAGTTGGACCAGCGCCAGTTTTCGTTGGGCGTCAGGGCAAAGGTCAACTCAAGGCCCCGGCTGGTGACCGAGCCGACGTTGGCGACGCTGTTCTGACAGATCACGATGCCAGTGCAGTTGGCGATCGCCACCAGGCGATTGTCGAATTTGGTGTTGTAGACCGCAGCCGAGGTCGAGTACAGCGGATTGCTGCGGCGCACACCGACTTCAACGGTCTTGGAAGTTTCGGGCTTGAGGTTCTTGAAACCGCCCGCCGCGTCGACGGCAACCTGCGTGGTGAAGAACGGGCTGTAGCCACTGCTGGGGAACGCGGCGACGTTCTCGGAATACGAGGTGAAGACCTCATCCTGATCATTGAGTTTGTACGTCGCGCCCAGCTGCGGCAGGAAGCGGTCCCGTGCTTCCAGCGAGCCACTGGCGTAACCGCCGCCCTTGCCTTCTGCGGTCGAGGTGGTGACCGTGTTCTTCGCACCGAACTCCAGCTTTAGACGGTCATCCAGCAAGGTGTAGCTGTCGCGCAGATAGAACTGCCGCGTCAGGTCGTTGTAATCCTGGGCAAGAACAGTCGCGACCTGCGGCAGCCCCTTGGTTCTCACGATGTTGTTCTGCGGCGCAGTCCCGGTCGGGTCGAACAGATAGCGGCCGATGTCGTTCTTGTTCGATTGAATCCAGAAACCGCCCTGAATCTCGTGTTGACCGAGGAAATACGTCAGCGACGTCTGAAAGCCCGACCGGTTGATGCCATAGACCGTGCTGCGAATGGAGTTGGTGGGCACCGTGGTACTGCCGCTGGTAAAGGTAAACGGGTAGTAAGAGTTGCCGCGGCCCGAGTCGTGGTGGTGATAGACCGCAGCATCCAGCAGCAGATCGTCGCTGAGCGAGAAATTGCCACTCAGAATGTCCAGCTCGTCGTCACGCAGACTGCTGCCGTTGTAGGTCGCATCCCCCGCACGGGTGACGCCGCCGGTAAAGATGCCGTTGGCCGCATTCACGGCGCGGGTCCAGTCCGGCGTGTAATAGCTCCAGTTGTAACCCAGACGCCTGATCATGCTGCTCGACAGCGATGGCAGGCTGGCCTCGTTGTGTGTCGAAGTGCTGTGAAAGAAACTCAGGTGGTTGCTGCCGAAATCGTAGGTAACCTTGGCGTTGACCGCGTCCGATTCCTGCGGGTTGTCGTGGCCTTTCCAGGCATCGGCGTCGTACGTTTCTCCGGAAATGTAAGCGGCCAGACCGTTGTATTCGCCGGTGTCGAACCGCGCAAACGTCCGTTTGGTTTTGTAGTCGCCAAAGGTCTGGGACAGGCGCGCGCCAAGCTCCTTGTCGGGGTTGGAACTGGTGAAGGCAACCGTACCGCCCAGATTGCTGTTGGAGGCCGTGCCCAGCGCGCCGATACCGGCGGCCACTTCACTGCTGGCGATGTTTTCCGCAATGATCGCCCGGGTAATACTCAGGCCGTTGAAGTTGGCAAAGCTCATGTTGCCCAGCGTGACGCCATCCAGCGTGTAGCCCAGGTGGTGCATGTCGAAGCCGCGCAGACTGATGCGCTGACTGCTCTCCTCCCGCCCCAACGGGTCGCCGGACTGAAAGCTGACCCCTGCCAGACGCTGCAGGACTTTCATCGGGTTGGTGGCGGCCGAATACGCCTTGATGTCCTTGTCACTCACCCGCTGCACCTGGCGCGTTTCGCCCTGGCCGATGACGGAAACCGTGCCCAGCGTGGTATCTGCCGCTGCGGAGACGGGTTCCTCGGTCGGCGTCGCGGTGTCCTGCGCATAAGCCGCCAGACTTAACGTGTGCAAACCGATCAATAGCACCAGGCGTCGGACGGGGAAACGTGACGCGTGCGTGGTCGATAACGTGATCATGAAAGGATTTCCAGGACATAATGAGTCGACAGGTTCCGGCCCGCGTGAGAGCTGGCCGGGATTATTGGATTCAAGGGCTTTCGGTAATCACCGCGAGCCGTGTGATGCCGGAGCGCTGCACATCCGCCAGTACGCGGGCGACTCGTCCGTAGTCGGTTGCCGTATCGGCGCGCAGGGTCAGCGCGACCTCCGGGTCTCGCGTATGAAGGGTTTGCAGGGCATCCGGCAGTTGCTCCTCGACCAGAGGCTCGCCATCGACGAACAGACTGCCTGTGGCGTCGATACTGATCGCAACCGGTTTGGCGTCATCCAGCGGCGCAGTGGACACGGTCTGCGGCAGGTTCAGCGGGATGGCGTTGGTCAACAAGGGCGCGGTGACGATGAACACCACCAGCAGCACCAGCATGACGTCGACCATCGGCGTGATGTTGATATCGCTGATCGCGTCGTCGTCATTGCTCGATGAAAAAGCCATGTCATGCAACCCCGCTGAGGTTGCGGACGCCGTCACGCTCACCTTTCAATCGGAAGGCATGGCGCTGGGCGCGATTGAGCAGATCAACTGCGAACGCATCCAGATCGGCAACCATGAGCTTCACGCGACGACCCAGGAAGTTGTAGGCCAGCACCGCAGGCACGGCGACGGCGATGCCGACACCGGTGGCGATCAGGGCTTCGCCGATAGGCCCGGCCACGATCGCAATGCTGGCTGATTTGGCAGTGCTGATGGCTTGCAGTGCATGGATGATGCCGAACACGGTGCCGAACAGACCAATGAACGGTGCCGTGCTGCCGATGGACGCGAGCACGATCATGCCGCTTTCGAGGCTGCGTCGTTCACCGTGAATCTGCTGATGCAGGCTGCGCTCGAGCAGTTCCTGACGACTCCAGCTGTCGGTCGGCTCGTGGCCGTCCTGACCATTGGAGAGCGCTCGGGTCGTTACCTGCGCAAGACGCGCCAACTGGCTTTTCTCGGGGCCGCTGCGCAACGCTGCATCAAAATCCTGCGCGGCCCAGAACGCCTGGGTGTAGTTCCTGTTCTGGCGTTTTGCGCTGCCCTGCTGCCAGGCCTTGAGCAACAGCACGGCCCAGGTCGCCAGTGAAAACAGCAACAGAATGCCCATGGAGCTTTGCTGGATCAGGGTTGAATAGTCGATTGTCATAGTGAAGCCTCAAGGAGCGAGAGTGAAGGCAAGCGGAACGTTGACCCAGCCATCGACCGGAGTGTCGCCACGCTTGGCAGGAGTGAATGACCATTGCCGCACCGCCGCTTTTGCCGCGTCGTCGAGTGCCGGGAAACCGCTGGTCTGCGCCACTTCAACCTGATCCGGATGGCCGCTGGCCAATACATGCACACGTAACAGGGTCGTGCCCTGCTGATGGCGCTTCGCGGCGGCGGGCGGATACACCGGCGGCGGGTTGTTCAGGTAACCGGCGCGGCCAATGGGCGCAGTGGTTCTTGGCTCCGGGCTCGGTGCTGGCGCCGGGGCTGCCTTTGCAACGGTCTGGGGCGCCGGAGGGGTTGGAGGCGCGACTGGCTTTTCGGCCACTTGCGGCTTGGCCTGTGGCTTGGCAGGCACCGGTCGTGTCGCTGGCTTGGGCGTGGGGGCCACAGGTTTGGGTGGCTCTACCGGCGCAGGTGGCGGCGGCGGTGGCGGCGGTGGCGGCGGTGGTGGCGTCGGTTGTGCAACAGGCGGCGCGGGCTCCGCAGGTGCCGAAGGCATTGGCGGTTTGGGGGCGGAGACCATTTGCATGGCGATCGGCATCGGTTGAGTGATCGGCGGCAACGGCTGCGCAGGCATGTTGTGCAACAAGAGAAATCCACCCACATGCGCGCCCAGCGCGATGACGCAGACCAGCGCAATGTGACGTTTGCCGATCGGTGGCACCGCCACTTCCGGCAACGGCGCGGCGGGCCTGTCGAATGAGTGTGCTGCAAGGTTTGGTGCCGACGTGTGTTCGCGAAACTGTTGCGGCGGACGTCTGGATGAAAGTAACGCAGGCATAACATCACCAGTTCAGTGCGGAATACCGAAGAGCGGGCCGCTTTTTAAAAGTTGGGCGATGCTACTATGGGTTTTATGTAGTTAATGTGACGGTGCGGAAACTTGCTATTAAGTTTCATCTTGGGTGCATGGTGGCCTGTTAGTATTAACTTGGTATGCTGCGCGTCATCTATTACTCAGCGCGGAAAAGTGCCTCCATGTGATGATTTTGTTCCTGTTTTATGACGATTGGCAAAGTTGATCCGGATGCGTTTATTTCACCGATTTGGCGTGTGATAGCCATGCACTCGACCGGGTGCGTGGTGCGCGCCCGGTCGACGCATTGAAGTATTTAAACAGGGGTGTAAGGAGTGTCGATAATCAGTTGGTAATCAGTCCTGTGTTTTGACGCCCATTGTCCTCCAGTGCTTTCATGGCGGTCAGAGGATCGTCGGTAATGATGTATCGAAACACATCGCCAGCGGTGTGTATGATCCAGTGGAGGTCTGGGCGGTTATCGCCTGTTTCCTCGCCAAAGTTCTTCGATTTCCAGAGCCAGTCATGGGGGACTGTGCAGCAATGTCCATCAGCGGCAAAGTAAGCATAGTTTCTAGTCTCCGGAACGGGCTGATAGGCGCCCATCGTTTTGACTTGATGCGGTTGCGTTCTCATTGCGCTGTACGCATTGATGATATTGTTGAGTGGAAATTTAAGCGTGCTGTCAAACTCCTTGAGTCGCACTTCGGTTGCATAGACATAACTCTTGTTGTAGTAGCCTTGCCAGTTTCGAAGTAGATTCGCCGCTCCACCGCTGGTACCGATGGCATCAGCACCGAATACCGGAATCAGCCTGAAGCGCTGTGATTCACTCTGAACATTGATGATGCCCTTGGTCTCGAATTCACCGGCCGTCATGCCGATCGAGTTGACGGGCATCTTGAAATACACCCAGCGCTCGGCGGGTGTTCCCCACGCATTGGTATGCCCCTTGACGATTTGCCAGGCTTGTTTTGCAGCTGCGATATTCTTCACGTCCAGTAAAAGGATCATTGCAATTCGGTCATTCTTTATCGCATTCAGAACGTCATCGAGGCTCGGCACCTTCTGATTCGTATAGCCGTTGCGCAATGGATTGCGAAGGTACAGATCAAGCGGATTCCCAAAGTAGTTTGACAGGGCGGGGTTGTAGCCAGATGGAATGTAAGGGTCATAGTCACTTGTACGTCCAACCGTAGTAACGTTGGTGGTTCGGCCCAGGTTGCTGTCATGTAACAGAATGACGTGACCTGCACGGTCCATCTGGAGATCGATTTCCGAGCACGGTATTCCAGCATTATGAGCCTGCTCGATAGCCGCGATCGAGTTTTCCGGGACGTTGCGAAGCCAGTCAGGATGAGAGTTGGTCCCTATGGCGGTGCCATGCAATCCACGGTGGGCACAGACAATGGTCAAATCATTGTGTGCATCTTTGAGTACGTCACCGATCTTGTCGGTGTTGTAATTCTTTACTTCGGCAAACGAGACGCAGGGCGTCATCAGAACAGCACTTGCACAGGCTAAAACCCATCTCGGCATACGTAACATAATCTTGACCTCCTTCAAGTGAGTATCACATCAGTCGGGCAGTGCCGATGGCAGGTTCTGGCCTGTCATCGCTTCCACATACACGGAGGGTGGTGCGGGAGGTGGTTGCGTGGGGGACGTCAAGGCGCCGGTATCCGGGTCGTAGGAAAAGATCTCCTCGACATCGTCGATACTCACCTTGAGTCGCCCTTGCTGCAGGTCATCATCGACTCTGAGAACGTGTCTGAATCCGCCGGAGCAGGTGATGCTGGCTCCGTTCGCGAATCCTGATCCTTTGGGTTCCAGGGGCTTGATCGTGCACGTTGCACCGTCGGGACGACTAATCTGCAGCCAGCCCTCTGGCGTGATTCGATGGGTATAGACCGGCTGACCATCCGGGCCCAGGGTGGTGAACGCAGCGCCGCGCTCGAAGCGCCGCTCAGGGGCATCGCTGCCCTTAACGCCCACGATGTTGTGCGTCAGCAGACCGTCGATGCCGATGTAGTAATGCGCGATTTGTGTTCCGGTATTGCCCGGCCAGCGCAAATGCATGTGGACGTGAGGCGGCGCGTCTTCGTGGCCGTGCGGCGCATTGGTATCGAAGCCCATGATCTGGATCTGACCCAGCCCGTGCTGCTGCACGTAACGCCCCAGATCCAGATCGCGCAGGACTTCTCGCTGTGCGAACTGCAATACGTTGGCCGCAGCACGCTGAAGGGATGGAAACTCGCCTTGGGCGTAAGCTCCGGCGCGGCGTGCCGGATCGGCGTGCTCGAGGCGCAATACCATGCCGGGTTCGACGATATGGGTCGATACCTGCGCGGCGGTGATTGCGTCTGCCGCGAGTGGTGGAAGTGCAACGATCAGATGCTTGCCGTCGAGCCTAAACCCGATGTCGCCCGCCTCCAGAATGACACGGGAGATATTCGCAACCGCTCCGTCAAACGCCAGTTCCAGTGTGCGTGATCGAGGCACTTTGAGTGCAATGATGGTTTCGCGCGGATTGTCGGCATTCCACAAGTCATCAGTGACCGGTTCGCACGCGACGCAACTGGCCTGGACAAACTGAACACCGGGTCCGTCTATACGCTTTACGAATTTCAGGACCACGATAACGCTGGGGTTTTTAATGGGTAAAAACGCAGCCATTGCCAGACCTGAACCCAGCATTGCACTCGTTGCAAGGGCCATTGTCCAGGACGCCGTCATGAGTGTGACTTCCGTAAAAGTCCCTGAATGTTTAAATGACATGCGCTCATAAGTCAAAGTGCCCAAGTTGGTCAGTTGATGATTGCGTCGCCGTTGCACGCTCGTTCGGCATGATGGCAACTAATAAATCATTCACGGGTGAGCGCTAGACACGCCGTTGTCGGCGAAAGTCTGCAGTGTCGAAGACTGCCTACCGCTCTCTAAAGTGTTATAAGTTGAGGGCGCAGTGGCCTCTGCTTGCTATATCTGTTTTTACGGTACGTAACCGATATGACAGATTGAGGACGTCATCGCCCGCCTTACTTTGATTTTGCACTCTTAAAAAAGAGAGGGTAGTTATCATTCAATAAGGGTCGATACATCCGTTCGGATTGGCTGACGGTTCCGATGCGCGAGTGACCAACGGCTTAACGCACTGCACTTCTCTTCTGCACTTTTCCGTCCAAAGCGTGATGTGACATGCCTTGCAGCGTGAGTACACCTGTCTACCAAATCTGAATTCAATCGAATTTGCCGGACGCCCAAATGACTAAACCCCGTGAGTTTCTTTGTTGTGAAGGAACACCCTATACAGGCAGGAGGATGCGTAAGTGAGCAAACATGAAATAAACGTCATCCGGGCATTGCAGGCAGCTTTTCTGATTGTTGTTGTACTGCTGGGCTGGGCACCGCTGGATCGAAAGACCTGGTTGATGGAAAACAGCGTAGTGGTCCTGTGCGCTGCTGCGCTCTGGTTCTGTCGCCACAGGTTTTACTGGACAACAAGGTCCTGGGCACTGGTGCTGGCTTTCGTAGGCTTGCATGAAGTCGGCACACACTTCACCTATCCGCAGGTGCCCTATGACCCTGCGATCCAGAAGATGACGGGTGTCAGCATCGATCAATTATTCGGCTGGCAACGCAATCAATATGACCGCTTTGTGCATCTGGCCTACGGGGTGCTTGGCGCCCTGCCCTTGCGCGAAATCGTGACGGTCAAATGCAGGCTTCAGGGTGCCTGGGCGTCACTGATTGCCTGGTCGCTGGTGCTGTCCACTTCAATGCTTTACGAGCTGATGGAATGGATCGGCGGCGCATCGTTCGGTCAGGGTGGATCGGCATTCGTGGGGGCGCAGGACGATTTCTGGGATGCGCAAAAAGACATGGCCGCCGCTGCGGCGGGGTCGCTTCTGGTGCTGGTCTGCAGAGGTCACGCGATACGCGAGAAAACCGGGATCACCAAGCCTGCGTGACAATCTTCTGGTGTCAGCCAGATGCCAAAGCCGCCTGCATCCTGCCAAGAAAGATCTCTTCGGCCGGGTTGCGGACCTGATGGGCGCTCCACATCAACATGACCGACACCTCGCATACGCGTGATTCAGGCACCAGTCTTCGCAGCAAACCCTGCGCCTCGTACTCCCGGCACAGGTGCTCGGAAAGAGCGCCAATGCCTATGCCTGCCAGCACCATGCGAAGCACTTCTCCAGTGTTCGAGGATGACGCAGCTATTTGCTGACGGATGTAAGGGTTGCCGTAATGCGCTGACAAAGGAGACACCATGCCACCCAGCGACTCGCCGGAAAAGCTGACGAATCGTGCGGACTTCAGGTGTTCGATCGTCACCGTTTGCTCATGAAACAGCGGATGAGCATGACTGCAGTAGAAAAACACCTGCTCACGGCTCAACTGGCACTGTTTGATATCAACTTCCCCGGGCTGGTTGATGCCTATGCCGAACGAGGCTGTATTTCGGTGAAGTGCACTGACGATTTCCTGCGTCGTAGCAACTTCGATATTGAAGCCAATGCCGGGATACGTCGCGTGCATATCCCTCAGAACCCTATCGTACTCCGGACTTTCGACACCGCTGACAGTCAGCAGGCGAATGACGCCTTTGACGGCCCCCGCTTCACTGCCGACAACTTCATCGATTTCCCGAATGCTTTGCCTGGCTGCGAGTGCGATTTTCAATACCGACACGCCGGCTTCGGTCAATTCAAATCGATGGCTGTCCCGCTCGATCAAGGTGCTTTCCAGCTGCTCTTCAAGGCGCTTGATGGCCTGGCTGACAGCAGGCTGAGACAAGTTGAGCCGCGATGCCCCCTTGCTGATGCTTTTCTCGATGGCGACCGCACTGAATGTCTTGAGCAGGTTCCAGTCCATACGCTCACTGACAGAGCGAGGCTCGCTTGAACTCACCCGATTGTTCGGTCTGAAACCCATGGGCTATGGCTCATATTGGTTGATGCAATACACAACATAACAAAATGTGAATAGGCAGCCTGATCGTCTTTTCATAGGGTGCTGGCAGCAACCACCATCGCGAGCCCGACCCAATGAAAACGTTTGAAAGTATGTCTCCACAGGAATGGTCGACCCGGTGTGATCTGGCAGCACTTTTTCGACTGCTGGCGTATTACCGCATGACGGACCTGGTCGACTCCCATGCCTCGGCCTGCATCCCCGGCCAGCCCGATGTATTTCTCATCAACCGATACGGCGTACCGTTCGAGAAAATGCGTGCCAGTGATCTGGTCAAGGTCGGTTTTGACGGTGAACCAGTGCCATCGGGCGACCGCTCGGAGACGCTCAACGTTGCCGGTGCCGTGATCCACTCCGCGGTTCATGCAGCCCGTCCTGACATGAACTGCGTGATCCACACCCATACCGCAGCAGGCATCGCCGTCTCGACACTCGAGGAAGGCCTGCCGCCCTTGTCCCAGCACGCCATGAAGTTTTACGGTCGTCTCGCCTATCACACCTACGGCTCTTTTATAGATACGCAACAGGAACAGCAGAACATGCTTGATAGCCTGGGGGATTCCAGCGCCATGCTTTTGCGCAATCATGGAATCATCGTCGGCGGACGTACCATCGGTGAAGCCTTCCACAGTGTTTACATGCTGGAACGGGCCTGTCAGATCCACGTCACCATCAGAAGCATGAATCAGAACATCGTCACGCCTGATCCTGATACGTGCAGGAAGACCAGCGATACCTTTGCCGACGACTATGACAGTGGA
The DNA here is from genome assembly GCF_030209155.1 of Pseudomonas sp. fls2-241-TYG-175. Taxonomy (NCBI): domain Bacteria; kingdom Pseudomonadati; phylum Pseudomonadota; class Gammaproteobacteria; order Pseudomonadales; family Pseudomonadaceae; genus Pseudomonas; species Pseudomonas sp. fls2-241-TYG-175. The sequence goes on from NZ_JARVSO010000001.1 coordinate 360,755, forward strand.
ATCGTTGCGCTGGCATGGCAAGGTGGATTGCAGATCATCGCCTCCCAGAAAGAACAGTACTGCTGCTGATTCATCTGCCGTGGTTCTCTTGAAACAGACGACTTATCCGCACCGCGTCACATGTTTGACCGACTGATACGCCGCAAGTCCCCAAGGCCCGAGTTCACGCCCGATGCCACTGCCCTTGGTCCCGCCCCAGGACGTTTCGACGAACACGGCCTGGATCGAATTGATCCAGACGTGGCCGACCTCCAGCGCATCGGCCACTCGCTCGGCGCGCTGGATGTCTGCGCTGGCCACCGTGGCGACCAGCCCGAAACGGCTGTCGTTGGCAAGCGCAATGGCTTCGTCTTCAGTGCTGAAACGCCGGGTGCAGAGCACCGGGCCGAAGATCTCTTCGGTCCACAACCGGCTGCTGTCCGGCACGTCGGTGTACAACGCAGGGCTGACGAACCAGCCCTGTCCTTGCTGGTCTGCTTTCCCGCCTGCCAGACAACTCAGCCCCTCTTGTTCGGCGATTTCGAAATATTCTTGGACCTTGCGCCACTGCGCCTGGCTGGTCAGCGGACCCATGTCCACTTCGTCGATCAACGGATTACCCACACGCATGTTCTGAAAAGCAACCTTCAGACGCAGAGTCAGCGCCTCGGCGATCCCCTCCTGGATCAGCAACCGCGAGGTGGCCGAGCACATTTGTCCGGCGTTCCAGCAGATACCGGCAACGATCCACTCCACAGCCTGATCCGGGTCACAATCGTCGAACACGATAAACGCCGATTTGCCGCCCAGCTCCAGCGTCACCGGCCGACAGTACGCTGCCGAGTTGCGCATCACCTGAACGCCCACGGCGTTGCTGCCGGTGAACGACAACTTGTCCAGACCTGCGTGTTCGCTAAGCGCCGCGCCGGTCTCGGCCTTGCCGTTGACGATGTTCAGCACGCCAGTCGGCAAGCCCACATGCTCGGCGATCTGGGCATACGCCAGTTCGACCAGTGGGGTTATCTCCGAAGGCTTGAGGATCACAGTGCAACCCGCTGCCAGGGCCGGGGCGAGCTTCCAGGCGCTGGTCACCAGCGGAAAATTCCACGGCACGATAAGGCCGACCACGCCCACCGCTTCAAGACGCGTGCGAGAGGTGAAACCGGGCACTGGCAGCTGCAAATCGCGATGTGAGGACTGGGTTTCAATCAAATTGGCGTAGTAATTGAACGTCGCCACCGCATCGTCCAGATCCACCTCGGCTTCATGGCGAGGTTTGCCGTTGTTGCGCATCTGCAGTTCGATTAACGCTTCACGACGCAGGGCAAGCTGCTCGGCAAAGCCGCGCAGCACGGTGGCCCGATTGGCGATGCTCGTTGCCTTCCAGGCGGGTAACGCAGCACGCGCGGCTGTCACGGCCTGATCAACCTGCGCAGGGCTCGCCGACACCAGCTCTGCGAATGGCTCGCCACGGGAAGGATCGTAGACAGTGAGAACATTGTTGCCCTCGCCTGCCTGCCACTGACCGTTGATGTAATGCGGGGTATTCATCAGGCACTGCTCCTTGAAACGGGATTGCAAAGGTCCGGCTTTCGGGGGTCAGGGCGCAAACGGCGGCGCCTCGTTGACCTCGATGATCAACGGCCGGTCGCCTGGAGCTTGGCGCAACAGCGTTTGCAGGTGCGCGTGGTCGAGGGCACGTTCGGCCAGGCAGCCAAAGGCTCGGGCGATGGCCACAAAATCAGGGGTGTAGATGTCCACGCCCAGCGGGGTGATGTCGCGCCGTTCCATGTAGCGCTTGATCTCGCCGTAGCCCTGGTTATTCCACAGCAGCACGATAATCCCGACCCGCGCTTCCACCGCGCTGGCCAGCTCCGGCAGCGTGAACTGAATGCCGCCGTCACCCATCAGGCTGATCACCGGCACCGTCGGGTCAGCCAGCTTTGCGCCGATGGCGGCTGGCACGCCGTAACCCAGCGTGCCGTAGCCGGTCGATGCGTTGAACCAGCGCCGCGGGCTGTCGAGGTCGACCAGATGATTGCCGCTGTAGACGGTCTGGGTCGAATCACCGACAAAGCGTGCGTCAGGCAGCACTTCAAGGATGCAGTCGAACAATCGCCGGTAATGCGTCCAGCCGCTGAAGTCCTCGACCAGTTGTTTTCGAACCTGCGTCGCCTGTTGTGCGCCTGGGCTGTCGATACGGGGAATACGGGACGGCAAGGCGTCCAGCAGCGCCTTCATGGCCAGTCGCGCATCACTGACAATCGAAAGGCTCGGCGGATGGTTGCGGGTCAGTTGCGTGGCGTCGATATCGATGCGAATCAGCTCGCCGCCAACCCGGAAGTTGCCGTCGAACACCACGTCGTAATCGGTTTCGCCCAACTCGGTGCCGATGGCCAGCACCACATCGGCGTCCAGCGCCAACTGCCTCACCGGAACCAGTGACTGGTTGCTGCCGATCAACAACGGATGATCGCTCGCCAGCAATCCCTTGGCATTGATGGTCAGCGCGGTCGGCGCGTCGAGACGTATGGCCAGTTCGCTTGCCTCGATTGCCGCGTCCACACAGCCGCCGCCCAGCAACAGCAGCGGCTTTTGGGCCTTCTGAAGACGTTCGGCAACTTCATGAATCGCTGCCGGGTCCGGCGCTGGGCGAGCGACCACTTTGCGCGGGCGCACCTGCAAGTGATCGGCAGCTGCGGTGATGATGTCCAGCGGCAATTCGATGTGCACCGGTCGCGGCCGCTGGCTATCGAACACCGCAAACGTCCTGTCCAGTACGTAAGGCAGTTCATCGACGTCCATCAGCGTATGGCTGAACGCGCTGACACCCGCCACCATGGCGCGCTGATCCGGCAATTCGTGCAGGTAGCCGTTGCCCAGCCCCAAACGGGAGCGCTCGTTGACGCTGGAGATCACCAGCATCGGAATCGAATCGGCGTAGGCCTGGCCCATCGCGGTCAGGATGTTGGTCATGCCCGGCCCGGTGATGATGAAACATACGCCGGGTTTGCCACTGACCCGCGCATAACCGTCGGCCATGAACCCTGCGCCCTGCTCGTGACGCGGGGTGATGTGACGAATGCTGCTGGACGGCAGGCCACGATACAGCTCAACGGTGTGCACGCCGGGAATACCGAATACGGTATCGACGCCCCAGGCTTGAAGCTGTTTGACTAGAAACTCGCCACAGGTGGTCATGCCATCGACTCCTGTTCCAGGCCAATGAAGCGGCGTACCCGTTCATGGCCGTCGCTGCGGATCTCGGCGGGTGAGGCATCGGCGGCCACATGACCGTTTTCCATGAACACAATGCGGTCGGAAATCGACAGGGCGAAATCCATCTCGTGAGTCACGATCAGCATGGTCATGCCCTCTTCTGCCAGGTCACGAATGACATTCAGCACATCGCCCACCAGTTCCGGGTCAAGTGCCGAGGTCGGTTCGTCGAACAGCATGATGTCCGGCTCCATGGCCAATGCGCGGGCAATGGCGACCCGCTGTTGCTGGCCACCCGACAGTTGATGCGGGTACTTGTCGGCATGGGCCAGCAAGCCCACCCGGTCTAGCAAAGCATGGCCTTTGCGGCGCAGTTCACTGGAGCTGGCGAGCCCGTGGTAACGCGGGGCCAGAATCACGTTGTCGAGGATGGTGCGGTGCGGAAACAGGTTGAAGTTCTGGAACACCATGCCGATGCGCCGAATGCCCTGACGGATTACCGGGGAGTCGGGGTGCTTGCCAGCGGCGATGAAGTCATTGCCGAACAGCACGATTTCGCCCTTGTCGATGCTTTCCAGATTGTTGACCGTACGAATCAGTGAAGTCTTGCCGGAGCCTGACGGCCCGATGATGGAAATCACTTCTCCTGGGCGTACGGTCAGATCAATGCCTTTGAGCACTTCGTGATTGCCGTAGCGCTTGTGAATGCTGCGCAGCAACAGCGCATCCGGTTGTCCGGGTATTTTCTGAACCGGAGGTTTGCCCTTCGCGGCCGGTTGACGAAGCGCGGCCGCCTGACTGTCGTCCAGTGTCTGGGCGTTCTTGCGAGACAGATCAAGGTGCCGCTCGGCCCACTGCAGCAGCCAGCCGAACACGGTGACGATCAGCACGTAATACACGGCCACTGCGGCGAGGGTCTCCAGCACCAGGAAGTTCTGCGCGTAAAGACGCTGGCCCACCAGCAGCAACTCGTTCAACGAAATGACCGACACCAGCGAGGTGAGTTTGACGATGGTCACGTATTCGTTGGTCAGTGTCGGCAGTGCAATGCGTATGGCCTGCGGAATGATCACCAGCCGCTGAGCGCCGAGCCCGCGAATACCCAGAGCCTTGGCCGCTTCACGCTGGCCCTTGAGTACCGATAGCAGTCCGCCGCGATGGATCTCGGCCATGTACGCGGTTTCGGTCAGCACCAGCGCGATAAGCCCGGAATAGAACGGCTGCGACAACACACTGCCGGTCGATGGGAACAACTGCGGCAGGTTGTAGACGAACACCAGCAGCACCAGTAGCGGGATGCTGCGAAACAGCCAAACGTAGAAATGTGCGGGTAGGCGCAGCCAGGCGTGGCTGGACAGCTTGGCGCTGGCCAGCACAAAGCCCAGCGCAAGCCCGAGCGTCCATGCCAGGGTGCTCAACTGAACCACCGTGACGCAGGCTTTCCAGAAAGCGGAAAACGAAAACAGCGAGAAGAAATAAGCCCAATCGAATGCCATGTTGACCTCGGTGCAGCGGGTGAAGGTGATGGCCGGTGTAGCTGTGGCGTTGACCTGCAGATGTCGCGACATTGCGAAAAGCTTGTTTGTAGGAGCGCGCTTGCCCGCGATGGCGTTAGCACAGTCGCTGATTGATCGTCTTAAAGATCGCATCGCGGGCAAGCGCGCTCCTACCGTCCGGTGTCTGCTGTGCGTCCTGGTTGTCTCAGGAGCACAGCACCCTCGGCTCACGCAGGCTCAAGGTTGTACTTCTTGAGAATCTCGCTGTACTCGCTGCTTTTTTTCCACGCGTCCACCGCACTGCGCATCTGCTCCGCCAGTTCGGTATTACCCTTCTTCACGTAGATGCCCAGCGTCATCGGGTACAGCGCTTTTTGCGAGCTGATCACAATACGGCCACGGGCCTTGTCGATGATCATCTGGGCTGCGGCGGAGATTTCCAGGTGCGCCTGAATGTTGCCGGACATCAGTGCCTGGGACGCCTCGGCAGTGGTCGGAAATTCACTGATGGCGATCTCGCCCTTGTTCTGTTTGGCGCAGTAATCGGCGGACACGGCCTTGAGCTGGTTGATCCAGTTGGTGCCCTGTTGCAGGCCGACTTTCATGCCGCACAGGTCTTCAGGCTGCTGCGGCTTGGTCGTGTTGTCGCTGCGGACCATGATCGCAGCCCCCACCTGCGCGTAAGGAATCGCTTCGGCCTGCTTGGTGCGCTCGTCAGTGATGTACATGCCCGAAATGATGGTGTCGAAGCGGTTGGCGTTCAGGCCCAGGATCAGGTTCGGAAAGCGCGTGTCGACGAACTCCACTTTCAAGCCACCCAGCTGTTTGGCCAGCGCAGCGGAGACATCCGGGTCGAAACCGACCACCTTGTCGCCGTCGTAGGACTCGAACGGAGGGTAGGAAATCTCCATGCCGACCTTGAGCGTGCCGGGTGTTGCCGTAGGCGCTGCATGAGCGGCACCGGCAAACAGGGCCAGGCCGAGAATCGAAGCGGCAAAGCGCGAAAGCGTGGTGTTTTGCATAGTAGTCATTCCAGATTGAGGGAAACGGCAGGTCACGAAGTCACGCTCTGGTTTTTCAGGTGCCCGAAGCTTGATGGCTTTCTGGCGCGTTCCGGCAGGGCAATTTGCCCGCTGGCCACGCGCTGGCGAAGGTATTGATAGGTTTGCAAAGCCTGGGCCCACATGTGCTCGCCGATGGCGATTTCCTCGTAGCCCTGCCCGGCTGCTGCGAATTGCGGCAAGGGTTTGATCAGGGTGTGGTAATCGCAGGCATAGAACAGCGGAAAGGAATAACGCTCTTGTTTGACCTTGCGCACCCGGTGCGCGGTGGCCACGAAGGCCCCGCTGGTCATGACCTCAAGCATGTCGCCGATGTTGACCACGAACGCATTCGGCAGCGGCGGCGCATCGATCCACTCGCCCTTTTCGTTCATGACCTCGAGCCCCGGCTGATCAGCCATAAGAATGGTGAAGCACTCGTAGTCGGTGTGGGCGCCGATGCCCGGTGCGTCTTCGGCGGTGGCGTCGAACGGGTAATGGATCAGGCGAAGTTTGGATGGCGGGAAACAGGCCATTTCATCGAAGTAATGCTCATCCAGCCCCAGCGCCAGGGCAAATCCACGAAACAGCTGACGCCCCAGGGCGAAGACAGCTTGGTAGTAAGCCTGCACGGCGGTCTGAAATCCGGGCAACGTCGGCCAGTCATTCGGACCCAGCAACGGCGTACCGGCGATCACCAGCGGGTTGTCGGCGGGCACTTCGAACCCGACATCGAACGCTTCCTTGTGATCCGGCCTGCCTGTGCCGTACACCTCTTCACCTTCAGGCACGAAGCCCTTATGGGTCTGCGAGGCACCGATGTAATGACGCATCTTGGCGTCGATCGGCTGGGCGAAATAGTGCTCGGCGGCGCGGTGCAGGTTGTTGATCAGCGCAGGCTCGATCCCGTGCCCGGTGATGTACAGAAAGCCCACCTGACGGGCAGCCTCACCCAGATGCTGAGCGACTGCCTGACGATCCTCCAGACGCTCGCTGAACAGCCCTTGGATATCAACCACAGGAATGTGCGTGAAAGCAGGACGTTCACTCATGACAGCGGCCTCGCGGATGGATTGAAGAAGGTATTGAAGTGCTCGCGCTCGGTACGACCCATCCAGGCGTTGAGGCTCCACAGATCGGCGACTGGTACATCGGTAAACGGCAGGTGATGCAGATAGCCGTCGGGGCCGAACTCCGGGGTCATGGTCGTGCCGCTGTAGCCTCGCGCCTGCTGCGATGTCCAGATGTCGGCCCAGTGCTGCTGATGAAACGCCAGCGCCTCGGCATATTCCGGCGCTGCCGGATGTGGCACCTGCGGACCCTGGTCATAACCGACCCGCGCCTGAATGTGGTGCACACGCTCGACGAAAGCGCGCAAATCGTCAGCCGGATCGTTCAACAGACGTTCGCACGTCACCACCCAGTGGCTGATGTCGCTGGTGAAACGCAGGTCCGGTACCTGCTCGATCAATTGCAGGGTCAGCCAGGGATTGAACAGCGAGCGCGCCCGATGAGTTTCGAAGCTGCACACCAAGCCGCTGCGAGCGGCAATCTCCAGCGCCTCCCCGAAAAAGTCCACTTGCTGCGCCAATGGCCAGCGGTCGTTACCGGCCAGCACGTTGACGAAGCGCGGCTCCAGCTCTGCTGCCAGCTGCAACTTATGGGCGAAGTCGTCCAGATGCTCGGCGGGCGTGGCGGACTGAGATGGCAGCACGGGCGTCGAGGTGAACAGAATGGCGATGTAAGGCACTTGGTTGTCGCGCAGAAAGGCCCCGAATGCAGCGCGCTCTGCGCCTTCTTCAGGGATGCGGGCTTCAAGTCCATCGAAACCTGCGGCTCGCGCTTCATCCAGCGCCTGCTGCCAAGTGCCTCGGTAGCCCCATAGCGTACGAAAGAGTTCCAGTTTCATGAGCATGCCTCATCGTCTGCGCCCGCTTGGGGAGCAGCACCGATCACGAGTGGACGGAAGCCGGTTGTACCGCGTTGCTCATCGCCTTGCGGCCGAGCACCGGGTGCGCGCCTTTTGGGCCGTAGACCCCGGCAGGCTCGGGAAAAGTGCGTAGCAGGGTCAGGTACAACAGCGTCGCCAGGCCGAGTGTGATCGGCAGGCTGATGTCGATACCGCCAGCGAGCTCACCCAATGGCCCCACAAATTGTCCCGGCAGGTTGACGAAGCACAGGCCGGTCGCTGCACTGGGAATCCAGGCACCCAGCCCGCGCCAGTTCCAGCCATGGTGGAACCAGTAATGCCCGCCCCGCTGACCACGGGTGAACACTTGCAGATCGTCGGCGTGATAGAAGCCACGACGAGTGATGAGTCCCAGAATCATGATCACCATCCATGGGCTGGTGCAGGTAATGATCAGCACCGCAAAGGTCGACACGCTTTGCACCAGGTTGAAGGTGAAACGACCGATGAAGATAAAGGCAATGGCCGCAATGCCGATCAGCAAGGTGGCACCGGCACGGCTCAGCATGCGTGGGAAGATGCTCGACATGTCGAGCCCGGTGCCGTACAGCGCGGTGGTGCCGGTGGACAATCCGCCAATGACTGCAATGAGGCACACCGGCAGGAAGAACCAGGCCGGCGAAATCGCCAGCAAGCCGCCGACATAGTTATTGGCGTCGATGTAGTGCGGTGCCTGACTGGCCACCAGGGTCGCCGTGCACAGGCCGAACAGAAAGGGAATCAAGGTAGCGGCCTGCGCTGCCAGCACCGCGAGCATGATTCGTGCTTTTGACGTCTCACGCGGAATGTAGCGCGACCAGTCGCCCAGAAACGCTCCGAACGACACCGGATTGCTCATCGCCAACAGCGCAGCACCAACAAACGCCGCCCAGAACCCTGGCTGTTTAAGACTGACGCTGCCGACGTAACCCGCATCGAACGGGCCGGCGAACGCGAAGATGCCCAGCAGAAACAGCAGGCTCGACGCCCAGACCGCGATCTTGTTGACCCACAACATGAAGCGGAAACCAAAGATGCACACCACCAGCACCAGGATGGCGAACAAGCCGTAGGCCAGTCCCAGACTCAGGTCATTTTCCGGCAGACCGATCAGGCGCTGTGCGCCGCCGACCAGTGCGTCACCGGAGCTCCAGACCGACAGGGAAAAGAATGCCACCGCCGTCAGCAGCGACAGAAACGAGCCGATGATGCGTCCATGCACGCCGAAATGCGCGCCGGAAGAGACTGCGTTATTGGTGCCGTTGAGCGCGCCGAACAGCCCCATGGGTGCAAGGATCAGCGCTCCAACCATCACGCCAAGCACAATCGACCAGAACCCGGCCTGAAACGACAACCCGAACAGCACTGGAAAGCTGCCCAGCACTGCCGTAGAAAAGGTGTTGGCACCGCCGAAGATCAGACGAAACAGATCCAGCGGGCGTGCATGACGCTGGCTGTCGGGGATCTGCTCGACGCCCCAGGTTTCAATTCGGGTTTTGTCGGGTTTTTCGGCACGCGTCGAATGGCTCATGTGTCGCTCCAGCACCTGTCACGGTTGTTGTAAGGCCAGCGCAGGCACGCTGACCCTTTATGGCCGCCCGTTAACCCCGGGCGGAGGGTCGATCTGATTATTCTTCTGTCACACGTAATCGGGTGTTCATGCCCAGAGGCTCAACGGCGCACCACGCCCGGCAGCACGCACAGCATTTCGTACAGCAGATTGGCACCCAGCAGTGAGGTGTTGCCGGTGGTGTCATAAGGAGGCGACACTTCCACCAGATCGCAACCGATCAGGTCCAGCCCTTGGCAGCCGCGAATGATCTCCAGTGCCTGAATGGTCGTCAGGCCGCCCACTTCAGGTGTGCCGGTGCCCGGTGCCCATGCGGGATCGATGCCATCGATGTCGAACGACAGATACACCGGCCCGCCACCGACTTTTTCGCGCACTTCAGCCATCAAGGGTGCCAGCGACTGGTGCCAGCATTCCTCGGCCTGCACCACGCGGAAACCCTGCTTGCGGCTCCAGTTGAAGTCCTCGGCGGTGTAGCCCTGGGCACGCAGGCCGATCTGCACCACACGCTCGCTGTCCAGCAGGCCTTCCTCCTGGGCGCGGCGGAAGGTTGTGCCATGGGCGATTTTCTCGCCGAACATGTGATCGTTGACGTCGGCGTGAGCATCAATGTGCACCAGCCCGACCTTGCCGTGCTTCTTGTGAATGGCGCGCAGGATCGGCAGGGTCAGGGTGTGATCGCCACCCAGCGTCAGCGGAATGATGCCGTGACCGAGAATACGGTCGTACGCCTCTTCGATGATGCGCACGCTGTCCAGCAGGTTGAAGGTATTGATCGCCACGTCGCCGATATCGGCCACGTTCAACGAGTCGAAGGGAGCGGCGCCGGTGGCCATGTTGTACGGACGGATCATCACCGACTCGGCGCGAATCCCGCGTGGTCCGAAGCGAGTGCCAGGGCGCAGCGACGTGCCGACGTCCAGCGGAATGCCGACAAAGGCCGCGTCCAGACGGTCCAGTTCTTCAGGGGCTTGCACATGGGGCAGGCGCAGCATGGTGGCGATACCGCCAAAGCGCGGCATCTCATTACCGCCCAGTGGCTGGTGGAAAGTCTTGTCCACGAAGGGCCTCGCGTTGTTCCGATAAATGTGCGGCCATTCTGGTGATGGCGTGGGAGCAGAAGAATCGCTGCCAGCAAATACTCAGTTCAGAGATTTCTAAACTATCGCCGATTGTCGTCGTCGGCGTTTGGCAGGCATGATGTGTGCCGCACAAGGCTGCTGATATGCGCAACAGACACCAGCCGCCGAACCACCGACTGCCCACGGAGCGCCCATGTCCTCTGCCCTGCCCGACCTGAAACTGCTGCGCATCTTCGCCAGTGTGGTACGCCATCAAGGGTTCGCGGCAGCGCAGCAGGAGCTCAATCTTTCCACGTCGGCGATCAGCACTTACATGAGTCAGCTCGAAACCCATGTGGGGCTGGTGCTCTGTCATCGGGGTCGCGGCGGTTTCAATCTGACCAGCAAGGGTGAGCTTTTCCATCAGGAAACCCTGCGACTGCTGGCAGAGCTCGAAGGTTTCGAACGCTACAGCGCGGCGCTCAAGGGCGAACTGCGCGGCACCCTGAATCTCGGTGTACTGGACTCGACAGTCAGTGACCCGGCATTGCCGCTGGCGGATGTCATCGGGGCCTACAGCAAGGAACACCCGGCGGTCCATTTGCACCTCTCGGTGCTCAGCCCTGCGCAACTGCAACTGGGTGTGCTGGAAAACCGTGTGGACCTGGCCATTGGTTCGTTCTCTACGCGCATGAACGGTTTGATGTACCAGGCGCTGTACCGCGAACAGCACTGGTTGTACTGCAGTGACCGGCACGAGTTGTTCGAGCAGCGCCGTATCCCGGCAGAAGTCATCACCCAGCAACGCATGGTCGGGCGTGGTTACTGGAGCCAGGCCGAACTGGCCCGTCACGGCTTCAAGGACAGCGCCGCGACGGTCGAGTCCATGGAAGCGCAGCTGATTCTGGTGCTGTCAGGCGCTTACATCGGCTATCTGCCGGAGCACTATGCGCAGTTCTGGGTGGATCAGAAGCGCCTGAAGGTCTTGCTGCCCACCACATTCGGGCATCAGGCCCCCTTCTCGCTGGCACTGCGCCGCGGGCGTGTCAAAGAGCCTTTGATTCAGAGTTTCAGAGACCGGTTGAAAACCTGGTTCAAGGGATAGCGCCTGCTACTGCTTATACCGATCCGCTGTGCGTAAATCCTCAGCCGCATTCGCCTTGTGCTTCTGCCGTTTCGCGAGCCACAGGCACAACCCGGCCCAACCTCCGGCGACCGGCAGGATCAGCATGGCAACGATGCCAAATCCTGCACCCATAGCGGCCAGCCCCACCGACAGCCATCCGCTCATCGCGTCGCCACCCCGATACACCAGCGTTTCGATGACATTCTTGGCCTTGTACTTTTCTTCGCGACTGACCACTGTCCAGAGCACTTCCCGCGCCGGGCGCACTAAGGAAAATTCAATGGCGCGGCGCAGCCCCTGCGCCAGCGCGACGGTGGTCGGCACCGGTGCCAGCGCCATGGCGGTAAATGCGACAACGGTTGCCAGCGGTAACGTGATCAGCGCACCGCCGACGCCGATCATGCGGATCAAAGGACCTGTCAGCAAAAGCTGGAACGTCAGGGTCAGCGCCGACACGATCAGATCGACGACCGCAAAGAACTGTGTCCTGCTGGCCACGTCCGAATAGCTGTCCGCGACGATACGGCCTTGCTCGAAGTACAGAAAAGTCGCAGCGGTGGTGTGCAGGAGCATAAACAACACCAGCCCCAGCAGGTAAGGCGAGCGTGAGATCAACGTAATGCCGGCAAGCATGCTGCCGCCCATGCGGCGATCCACGCGCAAAGGATCAACAGACTGCGCCTCGGTGCGAGCCAGAAGCGCGCGATGGCAGCGAACAGCCAGTTCCAGCAGCACGGCAGCGGCCAGGGTCAATGCAATAGGCCCAAGGCGCGACGCCATGGTCGCAGCCAGCAACGGCCCGATGAAGGTGCCCAGTGTGCCGCCAGCGGCGACAAAGCCGAACAGCCGCTGCCCCTGCTCACTGGAAAACCGATCAACCAGCACGCTCCAGAAGATCGACACGATGAACAGGTTGTATACGCTGATCCAGACGAAGAACACGTTGCCGACCTGCACCGGCGCGACCCGGTTCGCGATCAGAACGCCGAAAAGGATCATCGTCAGCGCGATGCATCGATAGATCAACGGCACGAAGCGTCGTGTCGGCAGTCTGGACACCAGCGCGCCAAACAGCGGGACCATCAGCAGCATCACCAGAAAGGTCGCGGTGAAGAGCCACTGGAGTTTGTCGGCACCGCCTTCCAGGCCAAGCGCATCGCGCAAGGGGCGTACCAGGTAATAGCTTGCCAGCACGCAGAAATGGAAGGCGAAACCGAGCAATAAAGCAGCTCGCTCGCCGGGCCGCACATTGGTCCACTTCAGCGCTGCTGCGCGAATCATGGTCGGGTGCCTTGAAACGATTTACTTGGCAAGGGGATGCTCCCACACTCCGGCTAAATGCTAAAGCGATGTGCCAGAGACATTAAGGCCTCTTCCACGGTTCAGTGCCCGCAGATGAGCAGCTGTATTTTGGAAACAAACCCATCATGACGAAGGGTGAATAACGGTATGCCTGACGTCGATTTGACCAGCCGGTCAACATTCCCTACCGTGACCGACCTTTTTCCCGGCCCGAGACACTGATGACTACCCGCTCCAAACTGCCTTCAACCGTCTACCTGCTGGGTCTGACGATCTTTTCCCTGGTGACAGCCGAATTCATGGTTGCCGGAATGATGCCTGCGCTCGCCGAGGCGTTTTCCGTCAGTCTGGCGCAGGTCGGTAATCTGATTGCCTATTACGCACTGGGCATGGCGCTGGGCGGTCCGCCGGTCACGGTGTTGCTGCTCTCCCGAGGCATCAGCAACAAGCGGGCATTGGTCTGGTTGCTGACGTGTTACGTGATCGCAGGCGCTGTTGCAGCGGCGGCCCCGAGTTATGGGGTGCTTGCCTTTGCGCGCATCATCATGGGTATTTCGAGTGCCGTGTGCATAGGTTTGTGCATGACGATATGCGCAGGTCTGGTGGCGCCTGAAGGTCGCGGTCGCGCGGTTTCGGTGGTGCTGGCCGGGTTGATGCTGTCTCCGGTGATCGGCGTACCGATGACCACCTGGGTCGAGCAGCATGTCGGCTGGCGTGCCAGTTCCTGGGCCGTGGTCGCGTTGGCCATGCTGTGTACGGTCCTGGCGACACGCCGCCTGCCAGCCATTCAGAAAGGCGGCGAGCCTCCACTCAGTCAGCAATGGGCGGGCTTGAAAAATCGCACGCTGTGGGGTGCTTACATCACCAGCGGCCTGATCATCGGCGGCACCTTCGCTGCGTTCAGTTATTGCACGCCGATCCTGATTCATGAGGTCGGCATTGCGCCGACGCTGGTTGCTCCTGTTCTCGCCATCTATGGCGTTGCCAATCTGATGGGCAACATGATCGTCGGTCGTTTCGCAGACCGCCACACCTTCCCTGCCCTCGCCTGGGGCCTTGCGCTGATGGTGCTGGCATTGGGTGGCTTTGCCCTGGCGGGCGATCATCTGTGGCTGAATCTGGGCTGCTTCTTCGCGCTAGGCCTCACAGGTGTCGCCTTGAACCCGGCGATGGTTGCGCGGGTGATGAAGGCGGCCGAACCTGCGGCCATGGTCAACATCCTGCATACTTCGGTGATCACTGCGGGCCTGGCATTTGGCAGTTGGGCGGGTGGTGCCGTGATCGATGCCGGGTATGGTTTGCGTTCGCCGCTATGGGTCGGTGCCGCAATGGCGCTGGTGGGCTTGCTGAGTCTGCTGCCTGCGATGAAGTCGATGAAACGTGAACAAACGGCGCCAGAATCTGCTGAATGCGTTTCGTAAAATGCATTACTTAAATAATGTGATCATTAAGATATAACCAGAAAGACTTTTACAGCGCATTTCTACACGGTTAGGTTTAACTCAGACCGACCCCTTCCTCCAGGCGGAGGCACACGATCAGCGATACCCGCCGCCTGGAGCCTGCCTTTAATGATCCCCTCTGTCTCTTACCCGCAAGGCTGCTGTCCCTGCCTGAATCCTGGGCGGTGGCTCGTCGACCCTTGGGCGGTCGCTTCCGGCTGCCGTTCTGAAAATGATGCGACCCCTACAGGAGTACACCCATGAGCAAGCAACGCCAACTGAAACTCGGTGCAATGGTTCATGGCGTCGGCCACGGCTGGGGCGAATGGCGCCATCCGCAGGCCCTGGCCAATGCCAGCGTCAATTTCGACTTTTATAAGCAGCAGGCGCAATTGGCGGAAACCGCGAAATTCGATTTCGTGTTTATCGCCGACAGCCTGCACATTCATGAAAAATCCAGCCCGCATTACCTCAATCGTTTCGAACCGCTGACCATTCTTTCTGCGCTGGCGGCCACCACGCATCACATCGGTCTGGTGGCGACCGTCACGGTCAGTTACACCGAACCCTTCCAGGTCGCCCGCCAGTTCGCCTCGCTGGATCACATCAGCGGCGGCCGGGCTGGCTGGAACGTGGTGACGTCCTGGCTAAGTGGCACGGCCGACAACTTCGGCAAGGCCGAGCATCCGCCGCATGCGGTGCGTTATCGCATTGCCAAGGAGCACGTTGCAGTGGTCAAGGGCTTGTGGGACTCCTGGGAAGACGATGCTTTCGCCTACAACAAGCAGAGCGGCGAGTTTTTCACCCCCGGCAAGCTGCATGCGCTGGACCACAAAGGTGAGTTCTTTGCGGTCAAAGGTCCGCTCAACATCGCTCGCTCGAAGCAGGGCCAGCCGGTGATTTTTCAGGCGGGCACTTCCGAGGATGGGCGTAATTTCGCCGCGCAGAATTCCGATGCGATATTCGTCCACGCCGAATCGTTCGAAGAAGCCCGCGCCTACTATCAGAATTTGAAGCAGCGTGCCACCGGGTTCGGCCGCAATGCCGATACGTTGTCGATTCTTCCGGGTATCCGTCCAATTGTGGGTCGTGATGAAGCCGAGGTGGAAAGCCGTTATCGGCAGGCTGTGAAGCTGGTGACCATCGAAGACGCGATCGTCGCGCTCGGTCGACCGTTCAACGATCATGATTTCAGCCAGTACCCGCTCGACGCACCGTTTCCCGAACTGGGCGATCTGGGTTCCAACAGCCAGAAAGGCGGGTCGGACCGCATCAAGCAATTGGCCCGTGACGAAGGCCTCACCCTGCGCGAAGTCGCCCTGCGTTTTTCCAGACCACGACGCGACTTCGTCGGAACACCTGAACAGGTCGCAGACGCCATACAAAACTGGTTCGAACAAAGCGCTGCCGACGGTTTCATCATCAACTCGCTGCTGCCCGACGGCCTGGCGTACTTCACCGAGCTGGTCGTGCCGGTGCTGCAACAGCGCGGGCTGTTTCGTGATGAGTACAGCGGCGATACGCTGCGCGATCATCTTGCTCTGGACGTGCCGCCCAATCGTTATGCCGGCGTCGCACAGGAAGAACACAGCGAGGCACTGGCATGAGTCAGCTCGTTATCGCCAGTCAGTTGGATGAACATTTCAATGAGGTCATCCGCCAACGCCTGGAAGCTGTCTTGCCGGACGCTCGGATCATCAGTGTGCCCACCGGGGTGCCCAGTGATCTACCGCCAGAAGTCAGCGTACTGCTGGCGCGACCGATAAACGTGCGGGGTTATCAGGCACCTGATACCGCGCCTCCCGGCTGGCCCTATGGCTTGAAGTGGATTCAGGTGGTGTCGTCGGGCATCGACTTCTACCCTTCATGGTTTTTCGACGGCCCGCCAGTGAGTACCTCACGCGGCAGCGCGGCAGATAATATCGCCGAATTTGCCCTTGCGGCGATCTTCGCAGCGGCCAAGCATCTGCCGGACATCTGGGTAAAGGATTCGCAGTGGAATTTCACCGCACTGACGCCCCTCAAGGGCAGCACCCTGGGGATCCTGGGGTTTGGCGCGATTGGCCGCAGCCTGGCGACCAAGGCCCATGCGCTGGGCATCAAGGTGATTGCGCTGCGTGAAAGCCAGACGCCGTTCGAGGTGGCGGGTGTAGAAGCGGCACGGGACGTTCATGATTTGTTCGCCCGCTCCGACCATCTGGTACTGGCAGCGCCGCTGACCGCTTCGACCCGGCACCTCGTCGACCGCGCCGTGCTGGAGAGTGCCAAACCGGATCTGCACCTGATCAACATCGCCCGGGGCGGTCTGCTGGACCATGAGGCGTTGCTGGAAGCGCTGGACACGGGTCGCGTCGGCCTAGCGTCGCTGGATGTCACCGAACCCGAACCCTTGCCGGACGGCCACCCGCTTTACGCTCACCCCAGGGTTCGGCTTTCACCTCATACCTCGGCGATTTCCAGCAACAGTCACCATGAGATTGCCAACAGTTTCCTGGCCAATCTGGAGCGCTACCTGAAGGGCTCGGCATTGGAAAATCAGGCGAACGTGAAACGCGGGTACTGACCCGAAACGTAAAAGGGCTTCGACGCCTTCACGTCGAAGCCCTGTGTTCGTAAAGACTTTCTAGGCGGTCCTCGCCGCTATCGCTTCGACTTCCACCAACGCCCCCGGCAACGGCAGAGCCACAACCTGCAAGGCAGTACGCGCGGGTTTGTTCGGCTGCTCAGGCGTTCCGAAAAATTGCGTGTAGCCGGCCTGCAGGCCCGCGAAGTCGAGCCTGCCGCCGGTTTCTTCGGCGCCCACCAGAAAAATCCGCAGTTGCACGATGTCGCCCAGGTCCAGGTCCTGCTGCCTGAGGATGGCGCGCAGCTTGTTGAATACCGAAACCGCCTGCACTTCGGTATTGCCGTAGGCCGCAGGTGTTCCGGGCTGGGCCTGAGGGTTGGCAAGGTCGGGCAAGGTGCCGCTGACGAACACCAGACTGGCGGAGGCTGGAACGGTCACGGTTTGCGAGATGGGGAAATCGCCGACGCTGGTGCGTTGAATGCTGTCGCTCATGGATGTTGCTCCTTGGAGGATGGATTTTCGGGAATGGGTACAGCGTCACACCGCAATCGCTGCGGTGTGACGCTGCTGAACTACCTGTTCAGCCAGTTGCGCAACCACATGACGTGCCGAATTGGCGGCTGATTCCTGCCAGATGCCGACGCCGCTCTGCACCAGACCATCGCCGGCGAAATACACCCGGCCGTGGCCGGCTTCAAGCAACGCGCTGGCGTCGGCCGGGAAACGCTCGCGTTGCAGCCATGGGCCTTCGCTGAACGGGATCTGCTCCCAGGACACTGCCAGCGGATGGCGCAGGTGCCTTGAATAACCTGGATGCAAAAGCTCAACGGCCTCGCGTGAGGTGGCGTGCTGCGCCTCCAGAGGCAGCTTGCCGAAGGCTGCGGCGCCCTCGCCTGTCACGTAACCGGCAACCAGCAGGCCTTCGGCGGTATTCAGGTCGTTGCTCGGGTACCAGAGCAGGCGCGCCGGGTGTTCTACCCAGGACAGTCCGCCGTAGGTGCGGTAATCGGTTTCCCAGAACCGTGGCGATTGCCAGGCCACTTTGGTCGCCTGATCGTTGCGCGTACTCAGCAGCGCTGTCTTGATAGGGTCGCTGAAGTCGGTGTCCAGCCCGGCCAGCAGAGGCAATGGCAGCGTCGAGACCAGATAGTCGGCATGAGACACCTGTTCGCGGCTACTGCGTTGATCGTGCCAGGTAACGGTCACACCCTCCGGGTGCTGACGAATACTGTTTACCCTGGCGCCGAGCTGCACCTGCCCGGTCAGGCGCTGGTAGAAGGCATCGGTAATGCGGTCCATGCCGCCGACCGGTTGGAACATCGTGGCCGAAAACTCGGGAAATTCGGTGTGCAGCAACGCGCCCCAGAGCTCGGGATGCAGCAGCCGCTCCAGCGTCAGCGGAGCGACGCTGCCCGGCAGCGCCCCCGGATGGCTGGCCGATTCAAGATGCCCGGCACGGAGGCTGCCTTCGTACGTCAACTCCTGGGACAAATCGCCGTACACCTGCAGAAAAGCCAGCAGGCGGCTTCGTTCTTCAGCGCTCAGCAGATCGTCAAGCGCATCTCGCTGCACAGCTTTAGCCAACAACCCCGAGACGTGGCCACGGGCGTCGTTGATCGCCTGCCCGGCAGAGAACGCCGGTCGATTCAGGTCCGGACGCACTTGCGCGCCGTGGCTGCTGTTGACCAGCACCTCCAGCGGCACGCCCAGTTCGCTGCAGTAATCGAGCAGGGTCCGATGCTGACTCGGAATTCGGCCAGGTCCTGCGTTGAAATAAACGCCTTGATCGAATGCCACCGTCTGCGAGCGACCGTCCTTGTAGTCCACACGGTCGCCATTGCGCAGGGTCCAGGTTCGGCCACCCACCCGGTCGCGGGCTTCGAGCACCTGCACGTCGAACCCGGCCCGTTTCAGCTCCAGCGCTGTCACCAGCCCGGCAATCCCGGCGCCAAGCACAAGTACGCGGGTGCCCTGCCCCAGGTCCTTTTGCAGTTTCAAGGGCTGGGGTCTCCGGTGGGACGATGGCCCCAGCCCCAATACGGCGAGCGCATCCTTGACCGCCTTTTCGCCGCCCACGGCAGCGAGGCTTGAAAGCGCTTCACGTCGAGTCAATCCCATCTTTATTGCTCCCTGATAGATGTCAGTCCGGAAGACCGGGCGGGTTGATCAGCGATGTGTCGATGCGCTCCACATCCAGGCCCCAGCGCTTGAGGACCTGATCGTATTGGCCTCCGGCAATCGCGCCCTCCAATGCTGTATTGATCGGTCGAACCAGCCCGTTGTCCTTGCGGGTGGTCACGGCGATGTCGGCTTTCAGCGGCCAGCCGCCATTGACCACGCCGACGCGCTTGATGCCGCCGGTGATCGCCGCTGAGTAGGCATAGATCGAGTTGGGACCGAACAGCGCATCGCTGCGTCGGGACTGTACGGCCAATTGCGCGGCGGCCTTATCGTCGAAGTACTGCAGGATCGCGGGCGCAATACCGGCCTTTTCGTTGGCTTCGTTCCAGGCCAGCAGGACCTTTTCCTGATTGGTGCCCGAACCGACGATGATCTTCAGGCCGGCTATGTCTTTGGCCTCCTTGATCTCGGTGATCGGACTGGTGCTTTTGACGTAGAAGCCCAGTACGTCCTGACGATACGTCGCGAAGTCAAAGCGCTTCTTGCGCGCTTCGGTCACGGTGACGTTGCTGATGACCGCATCGTATTTGCCTGAGCTGACACCCAGCGGCCAGTCCTCCCAACTGGTCTGTACCACATTCAACTGCAGGCCCAGGCTGTCGGCCACCAGTTGCGCGGTGTCGGCTTCACTGCCGATGGTGGTCTTGTCATCATTGGCCAGCAGTGCCAACGGCGGCCCCGCAGTGCCCGAGACGGCCACCGTGAACTTGCCGGGCTGGGCGAACTTGAAACCTTGCGGGATCTGCGCAATGGCCGCTTCGTTGCGCGGTGCGTGGATGCGCGGCTGGTCAGGGCTCAGGTCGAACTTCGGGGCGCCGGAAGCATCCTCCTGCGCTGCAAATGCGGGCAAACCCGCGCTGACGGCGAGTGCCAGCGCGGCCACTCGGACGGTATTCACTAACATGGGCTATCACTCCTTCGATAAGGCAAACGGGTTCACAGCACCTTGCCCAGAAAGGCAGCGGTACGTGGATGGCGGGGACGCAGAAAAACCTGTTCCGGGGGGCCCTGTTCGATCAACTGACCGTCGCAGAGAAACACCACGTGATCGGCCACTTCTCTGGCGAAACCGATTTCGTGGGTCACGATCACCAGCGTGACGCCCAGGCGGGTCAAGCCCTTGATCACGTCCAGCACCTCGCCGACCAGCTCGGGATCAAGCGCCGAGGTGGGTTCATCGAACAGCAGCACCTTGGGGTCGAGGGCCAGCGCACGGGCAATAGCAACCCGTTGCTGCTGCCCTCCGGAAAGCTGGCGTGGATAGGCATCGAGCTTGTCGGCCAGCCCGACTTTTTTCAGCAACGCCAAGGCGTTGGTTTTGGCCTCGGCCTTGTTCCAGCGCTGATGGGCCAGCGGTGCCTCGGCGATGTTTTCCCAGACCGTGAGGTGCGCAAACAGGTTGAAGTTCTGAAACACGAAACCGACGTCAATGCGGCGCTTGAGAATCTCACGCTCCTTGAGTTCGTAAAGCAGATCGCCCTTGCGCCGGTAGCCAACGTACTCACCGTCGATGGTGATATGGCCGCTGTCGACTTTCTCCAGATGGTTAATGGTGCGCAGCAGTGTTGACTTGCCGGAGCCTGACGGTCCGAGAATCACCGTGACCTGGCCAGGTTCGATGCTCAGGTCGATGTCCCTGAGCACCTGCTGACTGCCAAAGCGCTTGCCGACGCCTTGAATCTCGATGCGTCCGGCCCGCAGGTTCGGAGTGACGCTCACGGCTTCAGTCATGGGCGCTCTCCTTGAGCCAGCGACGCACTCGTTGCAGCGGCGTGGGCGGTAAAACGCGAGCCGTGCCCCGGGCGAAATAGCGCTCGACGTAATACTGCGCGCTGGTAAGGACGGTGGTAATGATCAGGTACCAGACTGTGGCGACGATCAGCAGCGGAATCACCGCCTGGGTGCGGTTGTAGATCACCTGCACGGTGTAGAACAGTTCCGGCAGCGCCAGGACGTAGACAATGGAGGTACCTTTGACCAGCCCGATGATCTCGTTGAAACCGGACGGCAGAATCGAGCGCAGCGCCTGAGGCAGAATGATGCGCAGGACCCTGCGGGACGCGGGCAGCCCCAATGCCGCTGCCGCTTCATGCTGGCCGGCATCGACGCCGATCAGGCCGCCGCGAATGATTTCAGCCGTGTAGGCCGCCTGCATCAGGCTCAGCCCCAGCACCGCAACAGTGAACTGGCTGAGCACGTCGACCGTCGACCATTGGGCGATCACCAGATCAGTGAACGGCACGCCGATCACGATGTGGTCGTACAGGTAGGCGAAGTTGTAGAGGATGATCAACACCAGCAGCGCAGGCATGGAGCGAAAGAACCAGATGTAGCCCCACGCCAGCGCTGCCAGCAACGGAGAGCCAGAGAGGCGCGCCAGCGCCAGCCCCGTCCCGAGCAGAATGCTGAAAACCGTACTTAAGAGGGTCAATAAAAGCGTCTGTGCCAGGCCGCGCAATACCGACGGCGAGAAGAACCACTGACCGAAAACGCCCCACTCCCAGCGTGGGTTGCTCGCCAGCGAATGACCGATGGCCAGCAGCACCATGGCCGCAAATATCGACCCGGCCCATCGCCAGGGATGACGGGACGGGACGACCCTCAGGGCCTTTATGGTTTCAGGTCTGGCTGCCGGTCTGGCCTGGCGCTTTGGTATCGGGTAATGACCCGCGTCATCGATGAGGTCAAAGGGTTTGGCGACTATAGGCATGGACGGTTCCTCGCACGCATGTACATATCAGGCTGTTGTTTGGGGTGTGGGTCTGGGGCGATTCAGAACGCATAGCTCAGGCGGGTGTAGTAGTAACCACCCGTGAAGCCGAAGGGCGAATAGGTGCCGTAACTGCTGACCATGGTGCTGCTGGGCACACCCTGCTTTTTGGGATAGATGTCGAACAGGTTCTTGGCACCGATGGCCACGTTCAGGGTTTTGGTGAGGTCGTAGCCCAGGTCCAGGTCGGTGATCCATTTGGCGGCATAGACACGGTCCAGCGAGCGGTCGCTGGAGGCGTTGACCTCCTTGTAGGCGCCATAGCGTGTCAGGGCCAGATTCAGGTTGAAGCGTTCGACGCGCCAGTCGCCGCCCAGAATCAACTTGGTCTTGGGCTGAACGCCCGTAATCAGGTTGCGCGCCTCACGGTCCATCAACTCGTAGGAGGTGCCCAGGATCGACGTGGACTCCTTGTAGTTGAGAATCTGCGTCTGATTCCAGTTGAAGGCAGCCGTCCACTTCAAAGAGCCGTACCGGCCGAGGTCCTGACGGTAGTTGCCGACCAGATCCACGCCTTTGGTGCGGGTGTCGGCGCCGTTGATGAAATACTGGCCGCCGGAGGTTGAGTTGATGCCGTTGTTGAGCAGCACCTGGGTCACTTCATCACCCAGCAAGGTTCCGGTCAGGGTGATGCGATCACGCAGGTTGATCACGTAGGCATCGGCCGTCAGGCTCAGGCGCTCTGTCGGCGCCAGGGTGAAACCCAGGCTGAAGTTGGTGGACCGCTCGGGCTTGAGGTACTGTGCGCCGAGGGCTTTTGCTGCGCCCGATCCGACGGGCAGAACGCCGTAGTTGATCGACTGGTAAGTGCCGTCGACGATGCCGTAAGTGGTCGAGCGAGCGCTGAACAGGCTGTTGGCCAGCGACGGCGCACGAAATCCGTTGCTTACCGTGGCGCGCACGGCAAATTGCGGGGTGAAATCATAGCGGGTGGTGAGCTTGCCGCTGCGTGTACCACCGACGCCCTGGTTGTAATGCTCGTACCGCAGCGCCGTGCCCAGATACCACTCAGGCAACGGATTGAATCCCGCGTCGACATAACCGGCGACGCTATTGCGCGAGGTGCTGCTGGCTTCGTCAGGGGAAATGCCATTGGTGACCTGCGCCCCCGACGACGCGCAATTGCCTGGCGCAACGCAATAACCGCCGTCGGCGTAGGAAGCCCAGTCGCCCTCTTGCACCTCATAAGTCTCGCGCCGATGCTCGAAGCCGTAGGACAGGTCCAGCGGTTTCTGCAGGCCGATGTCGAAACCGCGCTTGAAATCCAGATTGGTGGTCAGCTCGCTGGCAATCCAGGTGCCTGAGGTGAAGCTGTTGGGCGTCGCCTCGCCCAATGAGGGATTCTGGTTGTGCCAAGTGCCCTGCTCCGCCTCGTTACGGCCATAGGTGCTGGACAGGTCCCAGTCCCACTCACCCAGGGTTCCCTTGCCGCCAAATGCCGCCTGAAAATCGTCCTCTTCGATGTACCAGGTCGGCGCATAGCCGGCGGGATAACCGTTCGGGCCGGTCGTAATGGTATTGGTGATGGTCGGCAGACGAAAATTCTGTCCCTGTTCGCCCTTGCGGTGCGAATAGGTGGTGAAGGAATACAGGCTCAGGCTGTCATCGACTGGCAGTTCGGCGTTGTAGCCCAGGGTCAGCAGGTTGGTCTTGGGTGTGCCATAGCCGCCGTAGGTGCTCTTGCCCGCCTGGCCAAGTGCCTGCTGTTCGGTGTAACCGTTGGAGGACGCCTTGTTGTCATCGTTCTGGCTGCGGGCGTCCAGTGCCAGTTGCACGATGCCACCCTCGCCGATCTCGAAGCCCTTGTTCAGGCTCTGCTGAACGGTCTGTTTTTTGCCGTCATAGCCGATACCGGCGTTGGTTACCGACGTTCCGCTGGTGTCGGCCTTTAAAATCACATTGATCACCCCGGCGATAGCGTCCGAGCCGTATTGGGCCGCAGCGCCATCGCGCAGCACTTCGACATGGTCGATGGCGCTGATAGGAATGAAGTCCAGATCGGCAGGCGCAGCGCCGGTGTTGATCCCGTTGATGTTCAGGGTGGCGCTGGTGTGGCGGCGCTTGCCATTGACCAATACCAGCACTTCGGCGGCACTCAACCCGCGCAGGTTCGGCGCGCGGGCAATGCCACTGGCGTCCCAGCCGGTTTTTTCCGGCAGGGTCAGCGACGGAATCACCGCGCTCAAGGCTTCCATCAATCCGGGCTTGCCGGTGCTCTGCAATTGCCGGGCACTGACCACATCTATGGGCACTGCGCTGCTGGTCACCGTGCGTTGCCCGGCGCCGCGATTGCCGGTCACGACGACCGCCGACAGCGTGCTGTTTTCGCTGGCGGGCGCACCTTGGGCCTGACTACCGTCTGACAGCAGTGCGCCGCCGATGGCGACGGCCAAGGGGCTGAACCCTATGAGCGAGACCCGGCTTCGGGCGTGTTGTATGACTCGTTTCATGTCCACTCCAGAATGGCCGTCATCATCGGCCATGCTTCCAGCTCGCGCGGTCGGGTACTTGCGCCGTCACCTGAACAGCGCTCTCTATAAAGTTGCTTGGTGGAGGACGTCCTTTGCCGCGTACACGCGCAACGCGCACGACAGCCTGAGGTGCTCAGCCGTCGAAGCTATGCAGGAGGCGGAGCGCCGGAAAACAGCAAGATGGGGGCAGGACGCACAGGACTGGTAGCGCTGAACATGAACAGCGAATGACGAGGGTGGAAAAGCAACATACGTCGAACTCCCTTCCAACGACTCTGCTACAGGGATCAGCGGTGATCACCCTGTCATGCCGCGCAGTTTTTGGCGGTTGGCCGTGGCTGCGTTCTGCGGCATGGTGCGCAGATTCTTGATCGCGATTGGTACCATCCGGGGTAAGGGGTAGGCCGTAGAACTGCAACATAACGGAATGAATACTGAAAATATAATTCTATTTATGCATAAGCTAATATTATTAATATTCATCATATATGCATATTAATATTATATTTTCTGCATTTGTCTTGGGTATCGGAAGGCGGTTACAACGGCCGATCGCGAGTAACAGATGTGCGTCATGTGTCGGTTCCGGGACAGCTATATGACGAGCGGCATTTATTAATCAGGGTAGCCGCCGATAAGCGCCGAAGTGCCCCGGCAACATAAAACCACCGCGCTAGACACTTCAAAGGCTCGTATTCGCATGACCAGAACCCTGAAATTCAGCCACAAGATTCTGTTGGCTGCCTCCCTCATCGTCATCGCGGCGTTCACATCGTTCACGTTTTACAACGACTACCTGCAACGCAATGCTCTGCGCGCGCAATTGAAAGAAAACCTGAACCAGACAGGTGACAGCACGGCGGGCAACATCCGCAACTGGCTTTCAGGGCGGATCCTGCTGGTGGAAAATCTCGCGGAGAATGCAGCCGTTCCTCAATCGAGCGAGGCGCAGAATATTGCCCTTGGCCAGCCGACTCTGCTTTCTACATTCATGAGCATTTACGTGGGCAAGAAAGACGGTTCTTTCAGCACCCAGCCTCCTGACGATATGCCGGGTGACTATGATCCCAGAACCCGGCCCTGGTACACCGGCGCCATCGCAGCGGGCAAGACGACGCTCACCGAGCCCTATCTCGATGCGGTCACCAAGGGCCTGATCGTCACCATTGCAACACCTGTCAAATCCGCGTCGGGAGTGTCAGGCGTCGTCGGTGGAGATTTGAGCCTGGAAACTCTGGTAAAAATGATCAGTTCGCTGCGCCTGCACAACGATGGCTACGCATTTCTGGTCGATGCCAATGGTCGCATTCTGGTCCACCCTGACGCTTCACTGGCCATGAAAACGCTGGCTGAAGTCTATCCGATCAGCACACCCGGACTGTCGCAGGAACTCAGTGAAAGCGAATTCGCCGGCAAGAACCAGATTCTGACGTTTGCCCACGTGAACGGGCTGCCCTCGGTCGACTGGTATGTCGGCGTGGCGATGGACAAAAGCAAAGCCTATGCTGCGCTGAGCGAGTTCCGAAACTCGGCAATCGTGGCCACGGTCGTCGCTGTGGTGCTGATCATCGGCCTTCTCGGGATGCTGCTGAGTGTGCTGATGCGCCCGCTGAATCTGATGGGCCGTGCCATGCATGATATCGCCGCAGGCGAAGGCGATCTGACCAAGCGTCTGGTCATTCAGAGCCAGGACGAGTTCGGCTACCTGGGCAATGGTTTCAATCTGTTTGTGGAGCGTATTCACGACTCCATGCGTGAGGTCGCGTCTTCCACAACCCAGCTCAACGAAGTCGCACTGAGGGTCGTGAGCGCATCGAACTCCTCCATGCTCAACTCCGATCAGCAAGCCAATCGCACCAACAGCGTGGCGGCGGCCATTAACGAACTGGGCGCGGCCGCCCAGGAAATCGCTCAGAATGCCGCACGGGCCTCGGGCCATTCGAGCGATGCCCGTACCCTCGCCTCCAATGGACAGGAAGTGGTGGGCAAGAACATCGCTGCAATGAACCGCCTGTCGTCGCGGATCAGTGGCGCCAGTGACGAGATAGAAGCACTCAACACGAAAACGGCCAACATCGGTCAGATTCTGGACGTGATCACCGGCATCTCTCAACAGACCAATCTGCTGGCCCTGAACGCCGCAATTGAAGCCGCGCGCGCCGGCGAGGCAGGACGAGGCTTTGCCGTGGTCGCAGATGAAGTGCGCAGCCTGGCCCATCGCACCCAGGAGTCTGCCAGTCAGGTGCAGGAAATGATCGAGCAATTGCAGTCCGGCGCTCGGGAAGCGGTTGCAATCATGACCGACAGCCAGCGTGAAAGCATCGAGACGGTCGGCATCGCCAATCAGGCCGTTGCCAGTCTTGAGAGCGTCAGTGTGCGCATCGGTGAAATCGACGGCATGAACCAATCGGTGGCCACAGCGACCGAAGAACAGACCTCAGTGGTGGAAGCCATCAACGTTGACATCACCCAGATCAATACCCTGAACCAGGAAGGCGTGGAAAACCTCAACGCAACGCTGCGCGCCTGTACTGATCTGGAACGACAGTCGGCCCGTCTGACACAACTTGTGGGAAGCTTCCGCATCTGACATCGAACCGCGCCTTTCGCAATGCGCCGCTGACTTGGCCGGAACTCTCTCGGCAATCGCTGTTCTAGAACCCTTCGCCGATGCGCGCATGCCATCGGCGTTTTTGGTTTGGTAATCCTTAAAAACGGAGCGACGCATGTCGATTCAGCAAAAAAACGGGCACGTTCTGCCCGCGCGCGCCGCTGGCAAAATGGAAGCGGCCATGGCCGTAGGCAGCTTCGCCATCGGTACGGGCGAGTTCGCAATCATGGGCCTGATGCCTGACATCGCCAATAATCTGCACCTGAGCGAACCTCAGGTCGGTCATGCCATCAGTGCCTACGCGCTTGGCGTGATGGTGGGCGCCCCGCTGCTGACGATCCTCGGCGCCAAACTGTTGCGCAAACACATGCTGTTGTTGCTGATGGCGCTCTACGCGATTGGCAACGTGGCCACGGCCTTCACGCCGACCTTTGGCAGTCTGGTGGCCTTTCGTTTCATCAGCGGCCTGCCTCACGGAGCCTACTTCGGTATCGCTGCGGTGGTGGCGTCGAGCATGGTGCCGGACAATCAGCGTGCCGGCGCGGTGGCGCGGGTGATGATGGGACTGACCCTGGCGATGTTGCTGGGCAATCCGATCGCAACGTTTCTTGGCCAGTTCTTCGGCTGGCGTTCGGCGTTCGCGCTGGTGGGCCTGATTGCCCTCTGCACCATCGCACTGGTCTGGCAATTCGTACCGGACCGTCATGACGAGCCGCGCAGCGATCCGCGCAAGGAACTGGGTGCTTTCACCAAGCCGCAGGTGTGGATGGCGCTGGCCATCGGTGCCGTAGGCTTTGCCGGGATGTTCTGCGTGTTCAGCTATCTGGCACCGACCATGCTCGAAGTGACGCGCGTCTCACCACAGTGGATTCCTTTCGGGCTGGCGGCCTTCGGTGTGGGCGGCATCATCGGCAACGTCGCAGGTGGCAAGCTGTTCGACCGCATGCAGTTCAAGGCTGTTGGCGTGCTGCTGATCTGGTCGATGGCGGTCCTGCTGTTCTTCCCGTTCGCCGCCGGTTCGCTGTGGGGCGTACTGCTCGGCATCGCGCTGGTCGGCACCATGGTCGCGCTGGCCGCACCGCTGCAGATTCGCCTGATGGATATCGCCCACGAAGCGCCGAGTCTCGCTGCCGCCTCCAACCATGCTGCGTTCAACCTGGCCAATGCATTGGGTCCTTGGTTCGGCGGCATGGCGATCACCGCGGGGCTTGGCTGGACCAGCACGGGTTATATCGGCGCGGGCTGTGCGCTGGCGGGCCTGGGTATCTACCTGATGGCGCGACGCATGAAGGGTGGTGAATAGACACGGGCGGCTGAACAGCAGCTTAAGAAGCGTCGATCTACACGCCAGCGAATCGTTGAATGTCGGATGATCGGCCTTCAACGATTCGTTTGCTGCCTGTGAGGACATTCTTTTGCGTAGATCGATGCTGCAGGGTATGGCCTTGTGTTGCGCCGTTCTCGTCACACCTTCGCTGTTGCAGGCTGCCGAGCATCCCGACGGTTTTGCAAAAGATGTCACGGGGGGCGGAAGTGCTGCCGCTGTGCATCCTGCGACGCTTGATGAACTCAAGCAGGCGTTGTGCAGCATGTACGATCATCGTGGTCATTGCACAGACGCCACACCACGCGTAGTAGTGCTGGACCACACGTTCGATTTTCGTGGCAGCGTTGTGGCAAACGGCAGTGCTACCACCACGGAGACCGGCTGCATGGTCAAGGCCTGTCCCAAGGGTGGATCGCAACTGGCGCTCAACGGGGCAAACAACTTCTGCCAGTCCAGGCCGCCTGCCTCCGTGACCTATGACAACGCCGGGTTGCAGCGTTTGAAGATCGGTTCAAACAAGACGTTGGAAGGATTGGGAAAACAGGCAGGCATTCAGGGGATGGGCCTGTTCATCGGTAGCGGTGTCCACAACGTTATCGTTCGTAACCTGACCTTGTCCGACATCAATGCGCAGGTGGTCTGGGGCGGTGATGCGCTGACCATCGACGACGCAGACGGCGTCTGGATCAACCACAACACGTTCGCGCGTATCGGCAGGCAGATGATCGTGACCGGTTTCGGCGCGGCGTCCCATGTGACGATTTCCGATAACGAATTCGACGGCCGTACGCCCTGGTCCTCGACCTGCGACGGCCATCATTACTGGGTGTGGCTGTTCCTCGGCAGCCATGACACGTTGACGCTGGCCCGAAATTACGTGCATGACACCTCAGGCCGCGCGCCACATGCGGGGGGCATGCACGATGCTGCGGTCATCGCTCAGTTGGTCAACAACGTGTTTGCTCGCATGACCTATCAGGGCGCAATCATGTCGCGCACGCCCTCCTCGCAATTGCTGGTCGAAGCGAACGGCTTCGAAAGTGTGACACACCCGATGTTCAACGATACCCAGCAGCCGGGCACCGGGTTTGCCCTGTTCTCGACGGCTGCCGCTGCGTCTGTCGATGACGAATGCCAGCGCACCCTTGGCAGAGCGTGCGTCACCAATCTGCAACAACTGAGCGGCGACGACTATCGCCCGCAAGACGACGCGGTGCTTGAAGCGTTCGCGCCCTACCGTCAATACCTCGTGACGCCCTTGCCTGCCGAGAGGGCATTGGCGCAAGTGCCTCTGCACGCCGGTGCGGGCAAGGACTGATCCCCATTCCAAATGCCGAGAGTACGCCTGATGCAACGTTTGATCTGGATGCTGTGCAGCGCTTTTTGCTGTCTGATCGGTCTTGTCGGCGAGGCACAGAGCGCATCCTTCGGGTTCGTTCGAACCTCGCCGCGGATTGTCGTGGACACCGGTAGTCAGTTGGTCTTCAGCGTGGACGAGCGCAACGGCGATCTGGTTTCCATGCGCTACCGGGGTCAGGAATTACAGACCCGCGAGCCCAAAGCGTCGCAGATTGCATCAGGCCTGGGCGCGGCGCAGGTGGATGTCAGGACCGTCGGCGATGTAATCGTGATCAGCGCCCACGCGGGCGACCTGACGCAGTACTACATGGCGGTGAAAGGTCGCGATGCCATTTACATGGCGACGTATGCACCCACCTTGCTGCCGGTTGGCGAGTTGCGATTTGTTGCGCGCCTCGATGTCGACAAGCTGCCCAAGGCCGATCACGGAACCGATTCCAGCGTCGGCACAGCGATTGAAGGCAAGGATGTGTTCTTGCTGCCGGACGGACGCACCAGTTCCAAGTTCTATTCGGCGCAGCCCATGATTGATGACCCCATTCATGGCGTGAAAGGCCCCGGTGTGACTGTTTATATGCTTATGGGCAATCGCGAGCTCAGTTCGGGAGGTCCGTTTTTCAAGGACATCGCTACCCAGAAAACCGTAAAGACTCACGAGTTGTACAACTACATGTTTTCCAACCATACCCAGACCGAAGCTTACCGGGGCGGTCTGCACGGGGCGTATGGTCTGCTGTTTACCCAGGGAGAAGCACCGTCGGCCGTACTGACCAACCTGGATTTTCTGAACGACACGCTGGGGCTTGAAGGGTTTCTGAGCAGCGCTGAGCTAGGTTCGGTGTCAGGCCATGCCTGGGGAGCTGTCCAAGGCACGTCACTTGTGGTCGGCCTGAGTAATGACACGGCAGAGTATTGGGCTCGAACCTCCACAACAGGTGATTTCCGTTTGGCCGATGTTCGTCCGGGCCGCTATCGATTGACGCTTTACCAGAACGAACTGGACATCGCACACAGCACGGTAGACGTTTCAGCTGGCCGCGTCACACAAACCAGTTTGCACGCCGAGCCGCCTTCGGGCCGAGTGAAATGGCAGATTGGCCTGCCCGATGGAACGCCCGCAGGCTTTCGTAACGCGGGACTTCTGCCATCGGCTCATCCGTCCGACGCGCGGATGGCACCCTGGACCACTGGGAAGTACACGGTCGGAACAAGCACCCTTGCCGACTTCCCTGCCGCACAATGGCGCGACATCAACAGTCCGACCCGGATCGACTTTGTGCTGGGCGCCAACGAACTGCACGATTATCGGCTGCGTGTGCTCATATCACTGGCTCAGGCTGGCGGACGTCCGCAACTGAGTGTCAACGGCAGCTGGCATGCGCCGGTGCCTGCTGCGTCGGTGCAGCCCGACAGCCGTGGGATCACCCGTGGAACCTGGCGTGGCAACAACGTCCCGTTCGAATTCGACATTCCGGCGTCTGCGCTGCACGCGGGTTCAAACTCGTTGGAGATCGGCGTTGCCTCCGGCAAGTCCGGCACGGGCTTTCTGAGTCCGGGCTTTGTCTATGACAGCGTGCAACTGGTTGAATAAAACCAGTAACCGCAAGCGCTTGCCTTGATCGTTCATGGCTTCTCCGATGAGATACACAGATCAATCGAAACGGTGTCCAGACGATCACGTTGCAGGGTCGATAGACTCTGTAGTGTTTTTTCATAAACGGCATCGGCAGTGTCTTTCAAGCGCTGCCATTCCTGCAGGGTGATCACCTCGCGCAGTACCAACTCGTCCGCCCGACGGATAAGGGTCTGATAAAAGTCGTCGGGAAGATCCAGGCGATAGGTATCGTCTTCCAGTAACAGGTGCCATGCCTTGAGTTCCATCTGCTTGTCGTTTCTGGTCATGGTTGCGCCTCCTGAGCCTGTTTTTATCGGCCGGGAAGTGAAAATAGGGACCACGGGCCACGAACCCGCGGTCCGTTGAAGGTCAGTAGCGATAAACAGCCGCAGCGCCCGTCTCACTGGGCATCGAGCGCTCAGGCGGGAGGACGATGACCTCCCCGCCATGCTGCATGACGGCCAGAATCATCTCGTCCAGCACGTCATCCGCACTGGGATCGTCGTCGCTCCGAATCGCAAGTTCGCCACTCATCCCGTCCATCACGCCATTCACCGTGCGTTCGGCTTCGACCAGCAGCAGGGCCACCCTGCCCTCGGTGGCGGCCCGGGCGATGTCCGGCAATTCGTTTGCGTTCAGCCGCTGTCCCACGGCTCTTTCGTAACGCCCCAAGGCCTCGTTGAGCCTGTCATCGTGTCGCACGCCGATGAGTTCTCCACAAGCGGCCGTCAACTGCGCCGCCGTAAGGGTTGCGGTATCCTGCTCGACGCCCTCGGGCAGCAAAAACGGGTTGCGACTTTGCGCCCTGAATACCGCCTGATTTTCAGGCAGTGCTACCAAAACAAGCGGCAGTTTCGAGACACACGAACAGTGTTCGGTGATCTTGCGGTCGACGATGCGGAAAAACCGTTCCCGGTCGAGGTTGATTTCCTCCTGCTTACCGCTGCCCCCCGACTCATGCATCATCGGATCGCCACGTTCTCCACCACCGCTGAAGCCGTCCGGATGACCTCGCTGATCACGAGGGGTCAGGTCGTCGCCCAACGCCTCGATCTGATTCGTCGGTACCGCCTCCGGTAGACTGATTTCCTGCAGGCTCTGCATCGATCCTTCGTAGACGCGCACGCTGTCGCGCGACAGACAAAGGGCCTGATAGCGGGTCGGTCATCGGCGCTAGCCGCAACAGGGGTTTCAGGTAGGGATGGCTGTTGACCACGGCGGTTTCAGCCACCGCCTTGTGCAGGCCCACCACCATGAAATGTTCAAGGCCGCCAAAAATTGCGATGCCTTCAGGGCAGGCGTTCCAGAAAGTCTGATCGTCGATCAGCGCCTGGAACGGGGTGATCAATGCCTGCTTGGCTATCTGCGGGTAGTGCCGCTCCAGCAGGGTTTCCAGCTCCTTGATCAGATTCTTCAGCCGAATCGGATCCTGATTACGCTGCGGAAAGGTTCGATGCGTTGGCATGTACACACTGAGATTGGGACGGCCCGCCAATTCCAGAAGCGTGTCGAGGGTCTGCCGGGTAAAGGGTTGAATCTGAACCATGACGACCTCCTAGTCTTTGGCAAGACGAGACTGTTTCGCGAGGAACTCGTCTTCCAGCATGGCATCGATCTCGGCGGCCGAGTCCTCATGCACAACCGGAGCGGTCAGATGCCCGGTTGACTCGACTTTCGTAGACAGCTTGCCCACAAGGTGTTCCAGCGCATGGCTCATTTTGCGCGAAGCGCCAGCAACAGCCAGATCCAGACTGTCCGCCTCGTGGGTGACGGAAAGCGGCGTATGCCCCTTGGGTCGCGCCTCTATCTGGCAGCGCTTGTCCTGGGCTCCGGCTTTCTGTGCGTTGACGTCGCCTACGTGAATCTCGATCCGGGTCAGCAGATCGCTATAGCGCTCCAGTTCGTCACCGACTGTGCTGCCGACCCACTCCTGCAGCTCTGCGCTGCCTTCGATGTGATTACTGTCCACCTGTACTTGCATGTGATTATCCTCCGACACCGGCGCCCCACTGCGCCTGTGCCAGTAGAAATATCAGGCAGCCGATCGGTTCCTGAAAATGGATAACCGGTAAGTCGGCAGTGCTCAGGACATGATGGTGCGCTTCAACGCCTGCTGCCAGTGTTCATAGAGTTCAGGCACTGCATTGCGCCTGGGCTCGTAGCGCTGACGAGGACGTTCAAGGCTTGCCAGCGCGTCTTCATCCGGCCACCAGCGAAGCGCGAAACCTGCGAGATGCGCTGCGCCGATGGCGGAGACCTCAGGAGACAGGCTGCGGATAACCGGGCGTTGCAACAGGTCCGCCTGAAATTGCATCAGCCACTCGTTGCGCGTGGCGCCGCCATCGACCCAGAGTTCGCCCAGCGGGTCGGGACTGTCCTGTTCCATCGCGTCGAAAACATCGCGAATCTGGTAGGCAATGGCTTCCAGAGTGGCGCGCAGAATGTGTGCCCGGCTGGAGGCTTCAGTCAGTCCGCAAATCAGCCCGCGAGCCTGCGAGTTCCAGTGAGGCGCACCCAGGCCGCCGAGCGCCGGAACGAAATACACACCGCCGTTATCCGGCAACGCTGCCGCCTCGGCCGCCAGTGCGTCAATGTCGTCCGCCGCACCCAGCAAGCGTGCGGCCCAGCTCACTGCACCGCCGGTATGCACGATGTTCCCTTCCAGCGCATACGTTGGCGCCTCGGTGTGCCAGGCAACGGTTGTGGCCAGACCTGCACTTGAGCCCACCTGTCGGGCCATGGGCGTCATGAGCGACGAGCCCGTGCCCAGCGTGGCTTTCACCAGGCCCGGCGTAAATCCGCCCTGACCGAAGAGCGCCGCATGGGAGTCCCCGATCATCGACATGATCGCGATACCTGCAGGAAGCGACCCATGCGCTGTTGTCTCACCAAACAGGCCCGTGCTCGGGCGGATGTCAGGCAATGCCGCCAGCGGAATATTGAAAACCTCCGTCAACGCAGCGCTCCACTTGCAGGTACGCAGGTCCATCAGCTGCGTGCGCGCTGCATTGGAAGCGTCCGTGGCGAAGACCTTGCCACCGGTCAACTGCCAGAGCAGCCAACTGTCCACGGTGCCCAGGCATACCTCACCGTTCACCGCCCTCGCCTGTCCATCCGGCAACTGATCGAGAATCCAGCGCATCTTTCCTGCTGAGAACATCGGGTCCAGGGCCAGCCCGCTGGTTGAGCGGATCAGTTCGGCGTGGCCTTGCCGGGCCAGTTGCTCGCAGAAGTCATCGGAGCGGCGACATTGCCAGCTCACAAGCGGCGAAACGGGCTGGCCGGTTTCTCTGTCCCAGGCCAGAACCGACTCGCGCTGGTTGCTTATGGCGATGGCGGCAAGCGGCGCCGTGGTCTGGGCGATGCAGTGTTCGATGGCCGCGAGCATGGCGTGCCAGATCGCGGTGGGATCCTGCTCCGCATAACCGGGCCGGGGATGAGAAACGCTCAGTGGCTGCGACGAGCGAGCAACCACTTTGCCGCTGCGATCGATAAGGATCGCCTTGGCATTGGTGGTGCCTTCGTCCAGCGCCAGAATCAGGGGATCGAGGGAGGCCATCGCGTGCTTCCTGTTGTTATTGTTGTTTGTGTCTTGATGAGCGGACAAGCCGTTCAGCTTATTGCAACAGCGCCGTCGCCGCCGCAACAATCCCGGCCGCATCGATCTGATGCCTGGCACGTGTCGGCGAACGGCCACCGGCCGAGGCGTATTCGCCGTCCTGAATGCCCAGCCGAACCAGCGCAATGCCCAGTCCCGCTTCAGCCAGTACTTCTGCCACGATGCTGCCGGCACCGCCATTGACGTTGTGCTCTTCCACCGAGACCACGGCGCGAGTGGCGCACAAGGCCTGGAGCAAGGCATCACGCTGTAGCGGGCGGATGGAGGACAGATTAATGACCTGCGCGCTGATCCCCAGTTCTTCGAGACGAACCGCTGCGTCAACGGCTTCGTGAACGACCGAACCCAGCGCGACAATGCTGACGTCGTGTCCCGTTTTCAAGATATCGACCTGGCCAGGCACGAATCGGTAATCGGCCTTATGCAAAGCAGGCAGTGCCTTGCCGTCCAACCGGATGTAAACCGGGCCGTCATAGCCAATGGCGTAATCGACGATCTGCCGGCATTCCTCGCCGTCCGCTGGCGCAAAAATCTGCACGTTACCGAAACCACGCATGACCGAGATGTCATCGATGCTGTGGTGGGTGCTCGCGAGCGGTCCGTAGCTGGTGCCTGCGTTGAGGCCGAACATCTTGACGTTCGAGCGGTTGTAGCAGACGTCCACCTTCACCTGTTCATTGGCACGGGAAATCAGAAACGGCGCGGCATTGCAGGTGACGGCGACCTTTCCTGACAGCCCCAGACCTGCGGCAACACCCACCAGTGTCTGCTCGGCAATGCCTACGTTTACCAGACGATCAGGAAAGCGCTTCATGAAGGGGCCGATCTTTGCGGTCGATGTCGAATCGCTGACTACCGGGATCAGGTCGACACCGTTATCCACGGCATTGATGAACGCCTCGACCATGACCGAAGCCAGATGCGCTTCTGGCGCTACAGTGTGTTCAGTGGACATGATCAAGCTCCTTCAATGCGGCTTCTATTTCGTCACCCTTGGGTACACGGTGATGCCACTCGGGCTTGTCCTCGATGAACGAAACGCCCTTGCCTTTCACCGTGTTTGCAATCAGGACCTTGGGGCCTCCGGACTGCTGCAGCATGGCTTCCAGCGTCTGGACCAACTGGGCGACGTCATTGCCATCGCACTCGCTGACCTGAAAACCAAAGGCACGCCATTTGTCCGGCAAAGGCTCCAGGGGAAGAATCTCTGCAGTTCGACCGGCGAGTTGCAACTGGTTGTGGTCGACGATCACGATCAGGTTATCCAGTTGGTACTTCGCAGCCGTCAATGCCGCCTCCCAGTTGGAGCCTTCACCCAGCTCGCCATCGCCAGTCAGTACGAACACATGCTTGCGGCTGCCGGACTTCTTGGCGGCAATGGCAATGCCGCAGGCCACAGGCAAACCGTGCCCCAGAGCGCCAGTGTTCAATTCGATGCCTGGAGTTTTCTGGCGCACCGGATGCCCCGGCAGGTGTGAGTCAAAGTGCTGGTAGGTCTCCAGCCACTCGGCAGGGAAATACCCCGCTTCTGCCAGGCAGCAGTAAAGACCGCCGACACCGTGACCCTTGCTCTGGATATAAATATCGCGGTCCGGATCGCTGAACGTTGCGGGCGACACGTTGAGCAACCGGAAATACAGCGTCGCCAGGATATCGGTCTCGGACAGGTCGGCCCCGGTGTGTCCCCCGGCTGGCGACTCGGCGTTCAGCTTGATGATCCTGCGCCGGATCGCCTGGGCAGTTGCGCGAATTTGCGGTACGTCATAGCGGAATGGATTCATCTCGATCCCCTGGTTGTGACCTGGACGCAAACCGGAAAATCGAGGCTGCGTCATTCTCGAATAATTATTCATGTATGAGAATATATTTGTATTTAGAGCCTAATCCGTTCCGTCGTCAATCCCTTCTGTCGACCTTTGGGTCGACCTGCCGCACATCCTCAAAGCGAAGAAAGCACTTGACATCCAAGAGCCACAGCAGGAGTCTGATTTAAAAATCACGTACGAATAATTATTCCGGCGTGCCAAATAACAACAACAAAACCCAGGAGAAGCCCGTGGACGCAAAAGCCCCGATTGGCTCGATCCCACCCAAACCCCTCACCCGCCTGGCACTGCGCCTGCCTCAGAACGTAGGCGGTCCGCTGATCGGGCTTGCGCTTTTGATCCTGGCGTTTTCGTTCACTTCCGAATATTTCTTCTCGGTCCGCAACGCCCTCAACATCCTCGACCAGGTCACTGTGCTGGGCATTCTTGCCATCGGCATGACGGCGGTGATCGTCATCGGCGGGATCGACCTATCGGTCGGATCGGTGCTGGCGTTTTCCATGATGTTGCTGGGCTGGCTTTATCAGGATGTAGGCGTACCGATGGGCTTTGCCATACCGCTGGCCATCCTGGGCGGCATGGTCTGTGGCCTGATCTCCGGAACGCTGATCGCCAAGGCCCGGCTGCCCGCCTTCATTGCGACGCTGACCATGATGTCGGTTGCGCGCGGAATGGCGAATATCCTCACCGACGGACGCCAGATCGTCGGTTTTCCCGACTGGTTCACCACCCTAGCCACCCAGCGTCACTTTGGTTTTCTGTCCGCAACCGTCGCGCTGTTTCTGGTGATGCTGGCCGTGGCCTGGGTCTACCTGCGCTTTCGGGCAGGTGGCCGCAGTCTGTATGCGATTGGCGGCAGCGCTGAAGTGGCGCGCCTGTCAGGCATCAAGGTCAAGAAAATCACCCTGTGGATTTATGCGTTGAGCGGTGCACTGGCCGGGCTTGCGGCTGTGGCCATGGCCGCACGGCTTGATTCGTCGCAACCGAGTGCCGGGCTGACGCTGGAGCTCGATGCCATCGCAGCCGTGGTCATTGGCGGCGCCAGTCTCAGTGGCGGTGTCGGCAGCATCGGCGGCACGCTGGTTGGTGTGCTGATCATCGGTGTGCTGCGCAACGGCCTGAACCTGCTGGGCGTCTCGCCGTTCGTCCAACAGGTGGTGATAGGCGTAGTGATCGCCTTGGCGGTGACGCTGGACACGCTGCGCCGCCGCGCCAACCAACGTTGATTTTGAATGCTTTGCGATTTCTGTTCCCTGACCGCAGTACACAACAAAAACAATGGAGAACCGCTATGTTCGCGCCAAAAAAGCTGTTGCTGGGCAGTCTGTTCGCGGCTGTCACCCTTGCCACAACGGGCCAGGCCTGGGCTGAAAACCTCACCGTCGGCCTGGCTGTCGCCAACCTGCAGGCTGACTTTTTCAATCAGATCAAACAGTCGGTCGAGGCCGCTGGCAAGGAAAAAGGCATCAAGGTCATTACGGTCGATGCTCAAGGCAACTCGGCCACGCAGGTGAGCCAGGTTCAGGACCTGATCACGCGCAAGATCGACGCCCTCATCTATATTCCGGCAGGCGCCACCGCCGCCGGGGTTCCGGTCAAGGCGGCCAAGGCTGCGGGTATCCCGGTCATCGCGGTGGATCGCAACGCGCCCGACGCGCCGGGTGACACCTTCATCGCCAGCGACAGCGTCGCAGCCGCCCGTACGCTGGCCGAATACGTCGGCAAGGTAACCGGCGGCAAAGGCCGGGTTGCCATTCTTCAGGGGCAGATCGGCACCTCGCCTGAAAACGATCGCGCCAAAGGCTTCTCCGAAGGCCTCAAGAAATTCCCCGACCTGAAAGTCGTCGCCGAGCAACCGGCCGAATGGGCACAGGACCGTGGTTTCGCCGTCGCTCAGGACATGCTCCAGCGCGACCCGAACATTACCGTGTTCTTCGGCAGAGCCGACGCCATGGCATTGGGCGCGGCCCAAGCGGTCAAGGTCGCCAATCTGGAGCAGCCGGTGACTATCGTGGGCTTCGACGGTGATGTTGCGGGCCTCAAGGCGGTCGCCAATGGCACGCTGTCGGCCACCATGACCCAGCAGGCGCAGAAGATGGGCCGTCTGGCGCTGGACTCCGCCATCGCACTGAAGGAAGGAAAGACCGTGCCCAAGGAACAGTTGCAGGAAGCGATTCTGACGACCAAGGAAAACGTGGCGCCTTTCATCGCCAACCATCCTTGATTGGCCAGCACCTCTCAAGGTGCCGAACCATCCAGTCACTGCCCGGGAGAGCCCATGTCTGCCACCGCAATAGATCAATCGCAGCCTGCACCAAGGCTCAGCCTGCGCAATATCGGCAAGAAGTACGCGGCCATCGAGGTGCTTGCTGACATCGACGTCGATATCTACCCGGGCGAAGTGCTTGCCTTGCTCGGCGAGAACGGTGCGGGCAAATCCACGCTGTCTTCGATCATCGCCGGTCTCGTTCCGCCCGAGGCTGGCGGTTCGATGACCTGGCAAGGCGAAGCCTATGCGCCCGCCTCTCCCGGTGCTGCGCTGGATTCAGGTATCGGGCTCATCCATCAGGAAATCCGGCTGTTGCCGGAACTGTCGATTGCCGAAAACATGTTCGTGGGGCGTCTGCCGACTCGCTTCGGGCGTGTCGACAGAGCCTTCATGGAAGCCGAAGCGCAAAAGCAGCTGGATCGTCTAGGGCTGAAGGTTTCGGCGACCCGCAAGGTTGCGGGTCTGAGCGTGGCGGCACAGCAACTGGTCGAGATCGCCAAGGCACTGACCCTCAAGGCCAGTCTGCTGATTCTCGACGAGCCTACCGCGGCACTGGGCGGTGAGGAAACCGAAAAGCTCTTCGCCCAGGTCGACCGGCTGAAAGCCGAAGGTGTGTCGTTCATCTATATCAGCCACCGAATGGAAGAAATTGCCAGAGTGGCAGACCGGATACTGGTCTTGCGCGATGGTCGGCAGGTTGCCGTCCATGCAACCGCGCAGGTACCGGTCCGGCAATTGGTGGCGGAAATGGTCGGCCGAAGTGTCGACCGGATCTTCCCGGTGATGAAACCGGCCCAGTCA
Organism: Pseudomonas sp. fls2-241-TYG-175; assembly: GCF_030209155.1. Taxonomy (NCBI): domain Bacteria; kingdom Pseudomonadati; phylum Pseudomonadota; class Gammaproteobacteria; order Pseudomonadales; family Pseudomonadaceae; genus Pseudomonas; species Pseudomonas sp. fls2-241-TYG-175. The sequence goes on from NZ_JARVSO010000001.1 coordinate 400,353, forward strand.
GAGGTCGTGCTGACGGTCAAAGACCTCAAGTGCCGGGAAATGGAATTTCACGATATAGACTTCTCGGTCTACAAAGGTGAGGTGTTTGGTATCGCAGGTGTTGTCGGGGCTGGCAGGACCGAGCTGGTTCGGGCCATCGCGGGTGCTGCCGAGCACATCACCGGCACACTGATCCTTGACAATCATCCTCAGCACTTCAAGTCACCGCACGAAGCAATTCAGGCCGGCATCGTTCTGGTGCCGGAAGATCGCAAGCAGCAAGGCGTGGTGGTGGATCACGCCATCGAAGAAAACCTGATCTATGGCAATACCGACCTGCTCCCGGGCCAGGGATGGATTTCTCCGTCCGGCTTGAGGGAATTCGCGCAGAGGGCCGTCTCGCGGATGGGCGTCAAAGGCCTGCCGGAACAGACGATTTCCTGCCTGTCCGGCGGCAATCAGCAGAAAGTGATCATCGCGAAGTGGCTCGCCCGTAACCCCAAGGTGTTCATTCTCGATGAGCCGACCCGAGGCATCGACGTCGGTGCCCGTGCGGCAATCTATGAGGTGATCGCCGAACTGGCCGCCAACGGCATGGCCGTGATTGTGGTGAGTTCCGACCTGGATGAGGTGCTGGGTCTGGCCAGCCGGGTCATGGTCATGAGCCGGGGCCGCCAGATGGGCATTCTGGACAAAGAGAACGCCACGCCTGTGGCAGTGATGGAACTGGCGACAGCCTAGGAGCCGATTTATGCGTCTGTTTGATTTGAGTGGACAAACCGCCTTCGTCACCGGTGCCGGAAGCGGCATCGGTCAGGCCATCGCGATCGGGCTGGCTGAAGCCGGCGCCAACGTCGCGTGCTTCGACCTCCCCGGCAGTCGGGACATGTCCAGCACTATAGAAGGCATTCAGCGTCATGGCCGCAAAGCCCTGGCACTGGAAGGCTCGGTGACCTCGCCCGAGGAGCTGGAAGCGGCAGTTGCCCGCACCGAACAGGACCTGGGTGCGCTCAGCCTGGCGGTCAACGCCGCCGGGATCGCCAACGCCCAGCCTGCGGAAACACTGGAGTTGAGCCGCTGGCAGCAGATGCTCGACGTCAATCTGACCGGCATCATGCTCAGCTGTCAGGCGCAGGCTCGTGTGATGCTGCCGCGCCAGCGCGGGTCGATCATCAACATTGCCTCGATGTCCGGGATCATCGTCAACCGTGGCCTGTTGCAGGCTCATTACAACACTTCCAAAGCGGGGGTTATCCACCTGTCCAAAAGCCTGGCGATGGAATGGGCGCAGCGCGGTGTGCGGGTCAACAGCATCAGCCCCGGCTATACCGCCACGCCCATGAATACACGGCCCGAGGTCGCCGATCAGGTGAAGATTTTCGAGGAAACAACGCCGCTGGGCCGCATGGCCACGGTCGATGAAATGGTCGGGCCTGCCATCTTTCTCTCCAGTCAGGCGGCGTCTTTCTGCACCGGCATCGACCTGGTCGTGGACGGTGGATTCGTCTGCTGGTGAGCCGCGGCGCGTGAAACAGGCATCCCGAACCGAATCCACCCGCAAAGGAGCACAACCTTGAACAGTAAACGCTTCCACGCAGCCACCGTGGTCATTACCGGCGCATGCCGGGGCATCGGTGAAGGCATTGCAGAACGCTTCGCCCGAGAAGGCGCCAACCTGGTCATGGTGTCCAACGCCGACCGGATCAATGAAACGGCCCGACGAATCGTCGAACTGACCGGCGCTCAGGTACTGCCGGTGGTGGCCGATGTCACCAATGAACAGGAGGTGATCGACCTGTACGCCCAGGCACAGGCTCGCTTCGGCCGGGTCGACGTCTCGGTGCAGAACGCCGGGATCATCACCATCGACCATTTCGACCGCATGCCCCGTGCCGATTTCGACCGAGTGCTGCAGGTCAACACCACCGGCGTCTGGCTGTGTTGCCGCGAAGCCGCCAAACACATGATCAACAGCGGGCGTGGTGGTCGGCTGATCAACACCAGCTCCGGACAGGGTCGTCAGGGTTTCATCTACACGCCCCACTACGCCGCCAGCAAAATGGGCGTGATCGGCATCACCCACAGTCTGGCCCATGAGCTGGCGCCTCACGGCATCACGGTGAACGCCTTTTGCCCCGGCATCATCGAGAGTGAGATGTGGGAATACAACGACCGGGTCTGGGGGCAGATTCTGTCCACCCCCGATAAAACCTACGGCACTGGCGAACTGATGGCCGAATGGGTCGCCGGTATCCCGATGAAACGTGCCGGGACTGCCCGTGACGTTGCCGGACTGGTCACCTTTCTGGCCTCTGCGGATGCCGCCTACATTACCGGCCAGTCAATCAACGTCGACGGCGGTCTGATCATGTCCTGATCAAGCAAAGGGTTGCTTTTGCTTTGAGGCGAATTGCACCATAGTGCCTGCAAACTGGCTAAGTTGGATCCCGGATGAGAATGCTTGAGGAGCAGCGGCTCCTGACTAAGATTGCTTCGCTTTATTACGAAGACGGACTGAAGCAGTCCCAGATTTCACAGCAACTGGATCTGTCTCAATCGTTCGTGAGTCGGGCGCTCAATCGCGCGCTGAAAGAGGGAATCGTCAAGATTTCGGTGCAGCGTCCGCTGAATTTCCATCTCGATCTGGAACGTGAGCTGCAACAGCGCTACGGCGTCAGGCAGGTGATCGTCGTCGAGCCCACCAGCGAAGATGAAGACGCCCTCAAGCAGGCCATCGGCTCGGCGGCGGCGCATTACATCGAAACCACCCTTACCGAGAAAGACCGGATCGGCATCAGTTCATGGAGCTCGACCATTCGCGCGATGGTCGGCTATATGCACAGTTCCAAACAGAGTGCGGCCACTGAAGTGGTTCAGCTGCTGGGCGGTGTCGGTAACAAGGGCGCCTTCGAGGCCACATTGCTGACTCAGCAACTGGCGACGCTGCTGGGCTGCCCTTCCTATTTGCTTCCATCGCAGAGCATCGAGCAGTCGGTCGACAGCCGTCACCGTATTCTGCAATTGGATGAGGTCAGGGAAGTCGTCGAACGCTTCTCCAATCTGACCGTTGCAATTGTCGGCATTGGCGAGCTTGAACCGTCCAAGCTGCTGCGCAATAGCGGAAACTATCACGGCGAGCCCATGCTCAAGCTGCTGGCCGAACGCGGCGCGGTGGGTGATATCTGTCTGCGCTATTACGATGCGGACGGCAAGCCGGTGCTGCAGGACAGCGAGGAAGTGGTGGTTTCGGTGGACCTGGAACAGCTCCTGAACATAGAGCGCGTCATCGGTCTTGCCGGTGGCGAGCGCAAGGTCAACGCGATTCGCGGCGCCCTGCACGGCGGCTATCTGGATGTATTGATCACCGATCTTGCGACGGCCCGTTCACTCATCAGCTGAAGCGGTTCTCGCCCTCAGGAAGAACACCGGCTTTTTTGCCCCTTACCGCACGAGCGTCAGGACGTGCGGTTAAATAATTAGTCATTTGATCTTTTCCCGTCTTTTGGTGGAACCTCGGGCGCCTGTCTGACCAACAGGCCAATCCCCATAAATGCTCATCGCTGCGATTCATGCAGCCGATGAGTGACGTTCGCCTGTCCAAAACCGTGGAATCGCACCGAATGAGATCGCCTGCCTCTTGGAAAACATCGCGGGTTATCCCCGCACACGGCCTGTTTGGCTTGCTGGTTTTTGGACTGATGACAGTCAGCGGGCTACTGATGCCTGAGCTGTCCCACGCGGCAGACCTTCCGGACGGATTTGCCAAAAACGTCACAGGCGGTGGTGACGCAGCACCTGTACGCCCGACCACGCTCGTTGAGCTTCGAAAAGCGCTGTGCGGCTCATACGATAACCATGGCCATTGTTCCGACGACACGCCTCGTGTCATCGAGATCGATCATGCCTTCGACTTTCGTGGCAGCGTGATGATCAACGGCAGCCCCACAACCACCGAGATGGGGTGCGAGGTGAACCCGTGTCCTGCCGGGGGTGGACAGTTGGCAATCAACGGTTTCAATGGTTTCTGTCAAGACAGGAAAGCGGCCAGCGTGACCTATGACAACGCCGGTATGACACGCCTCAATGTCGGATCGAACAAAACGCTGATTGGAGTCGGCAGTCAGGCTGCCATCCAAGGCATCGCGGTGCACATCGGCGGAGGTGTCCACAACGTTATCGTTCGCAATCTGACGCTGTCCGATGTCAACCCTCAGACTGTATGGGCTGGCGATGCGCTCATCATCGAAAATACCGACGGCGTGTGGATCAGCAACAATACGTTCGCGCGCATCGGCAGACAGATGATCGCCACCGGCTGGATGTCTGCGTCTCATATCACCATTTCAGACAACGAGTTCGACGGTCGCACGCCCTACTCCGCGTCTTGCGACGGCCATCACTATTGGGTGTGGCTATTCCTGGGCGACCCGGACACCGTGACCGTGGCCAGGAACCTCATCCACGACACGTCCGGTCGGGGACCGCACGCGGGCGGCATGGCCAATGCCGACGTTACCGTGCAACTGGTCAATAACGTCTACTCCAACCTGAGTTATCAGGGCGCGATCATGCCGCGAACCTCTTACTCGCATCTGCTGGTGGAAGGCAATTATTTCGATCATGTCACGCATCCCTTCTACCTCGATGCCAAACAGCCCGGTACGGCATTCGCGCTGTTCGCGCCAGGCACCGAAGCCGAAAACGCCGCGTGTCAGGCCGCGATCGGCAGACCTTGCGTACCTAATCAACAGGAGTTCAGCGGCAACGACTACCGCCCTGAAGACCTCAATGCGCTTCAGGCCTTCAGCCAACACCTCGACTATCTGATTACGCCGTTGCCCGCAGACGTAGCGTTCAAACAGGTGCCCCAGACCGCAGGTGCAGGCAAGATCAGTGTGGCCGGCACCCAGGCTCAGCCGCTGCCCACTGGCCCTGCCAAGCAATGAGATGAGCTGATTTTCAGAAAAATATGAATTTTTCCGCCCCTGTTTTGCTCATATCAGCATGAGCAACGGTTCGATCCGCCGTTGCAGTGTTTTTGAATGTGATATGCAAGGCTGAGGGAACGAGAAATGGCTCAATCAGAGCAGTATGGGAAGCCTGCGCAGGGTGAAGGTCTGGTGCTGGTCGTTGAAGACGAACAGACGATCCGTGACTTCGTCTGTGAAATCCTCGAGACGGACGTCGGACTGCGCACCAAGGCGGTGGAAAACGCCGACGAAGCAATGAAATACCTCCAGCAGAACATCAACAAGGTCGCCCTGCTGCTGACCGATGTCCGTATGCCAGGCAGTATGGACGGTATCGCTCTGGCCAACGTGGTGGGTTCGCAGTGGTCGCATATTCCGGTCGTGGTCATGTCCGGCCACGGTACGCCGGGCAGCGATCAGTTGAAGGACGACGTGCTGTTCATTGCCAAGCCCTGGACCATCACGCAACTGGTCAACGGCATCATGGACAGTCTGGGCGCAGAAGGTATCGCTCAGGTCTCCATGGATGATCCCAACTGAGTCCTTCTGCCGCTATTGCGCGCAATGAAGCAGGATTGCATTGCGCGCAACTTTAGCGGTTTGGCTGACTGGCGCTACACCACGAAGCGTTTCGAGACATTCATCCGCTTCTCGACCAACCGTCCCAGCAATTCGTCACGGCGTGTCCGGTCTGCCTGCTCTTTCGCCAGCAACTCGGGCAACAGTTCGCCTGCCTGTTGCGCGCTCAGAATGAATACGCCGTCGTCGTCGCCAATGGCCAGATCGCCCGGCTGTACCGTGACCTCGCCGATCCTGACCGGATGATTGAGCGCCCCGCTCTGCCCAAGGCTTCGCGTGGTAACCGCGCTGATCCCGCGACTGAATACCGGCAGTCCATGCGCACGTAGCGCCGCAACATCCGTGACGGAGCCCGACACCACCACACCTGCCAGTCCTTTGATCAGCCCCGCCAGTGTCCGCAACTCTCCCCAGCAGGCGCAATGGGCATCACCCGTGCATTCGACGACCAGTACGTCGCCCGGCTCGCTGTTGATCAAGGCGTCGCGCAGGATGCTGCCGTCGGGCAGATCCACTTTGACAGTGACCACATTGCCGACCATGCGCGCGCCTTCGAACACGGGGCGGATGCCGGGCAGATAGCCCGCCTCGGTCAGGTGGCCGATGGTGGATGCTGAAATGTCCCGGTACTGATCAAGCACGTCCTGGCTGATGTGCTGCTGTCGCGGTGCGATTCGCTCATTCATCGGCATTTCTTTGGCCTCAATAACGGACAGGTCGAGCAGTACTCGACGGGATTGCTTGCGTCGTAATAAAAACAGCAGGTGCGTCGAAAACGGATGCTTTGCCCGGAAGGCAATGTCGTCGGTGGTCGCCTGAAATGCTTCAGCGGGTTGTAATCCAGACCGAACAATGAAGGATCGGCGTGGTTCAACAGCCAGTCGAAATCGGCTTCGTAACGCGCACGAATGACGGGATCGTCGACCTTGGCCATGCGCTTCTCGTAGAGCGAGTACACCCGCACGGCAGTGTTTTCCCACAGGATGCGTCGGGAAATACCGCTCACCCGGTTGAAGGTTTCCCAGAGCGGTTTCAACAATCCGGCGAACAGGGTCCGGACGATCGATTCACGCCAGATGTCCCGGTCTCCGGTTGCATAGCCAAAGGGAGCAACATTCAGCAGCGGCATGGACGACGTCCACAGGCCGTCATCGTGGGCGTACTCGATCACGCTATTGTCCAGCGACAAGGTCAGGCCCTTGTCGAATACTGACATCGAGTAAAGGCAGGCACCGGTGCCAAGAAAGGAGAACCGCTTGGCCAGCAGGGATGCCGTGATCGCCCGCGTCGGAGAGCCAATGACGGGACCCAGTGCATCCAGCAGATCGCTGCACACGGCCTCATCCAGCAGGTCCTGTGCGGGCAAGGATCTTGAGTCGCGAGCCTCTGCCGTTCTGAGCTGGAGCGGCCCGCAGAGCAAAGCCCATTCGGCGTCGCTGAAGGCTTGCCCAGCCGTCATTGCGGCAGTTCCCGGCCGAAGGGAATGCACAGCGGCGTGCCGAAAAACGGGTCGGGAATGATCCGGCAGTTCAGGTCGAACACCTGCTTGACCAGTGTTTCGCTGAGGATATCGGCAGGACGTCCCTGCGCGAATGCCGTGCGTTGGTGCACGGCAATCATGTAATCGGCGTAGCGGCAGGCCAGATTCAGATCGTGCAGAACCATGACGATGGTCTTGCCTTCCTGCCGGTTGAGGTCGCGCAGCAGGTCGAGCACTTCGATCTGATGGGCCAGGTCGAGAAAGGTGGTCGGCTCGTCCAGCAGCACCAGGTCGGTGTCCTGTGCCAGGGTCATGGCGATCCACGCCCGCTGACGCTGACCGCCCGACAAGGCATCCACCGGGCGCTCGGCCAATGCGTGCATGCCGGTCTGCATCAGGGCCTTTTCGACCATGGCTTCATCCTGCGCGGACCATTGCTGCATCCAGTTCTGATACGGATAACGGCCCAGCGCGACCAGTTGACGGACGCTGATGCCTTCAGGCGCGCAGGGCATCTGCGGCAGGATCGCCAGTTCACGTGCCACGGTGGCCGTGGACTTGTGATGAATGTCAGCCCCATTGAGCACCACACTGCCTGCCTGAGGTTTAAGCAGACGGGCCAGAGATTTGAGCAACGTGCTTTTGCCGCAACCGTTGCTGCCGATCAGCACCGTCACCTTGCCCGCAGGAAGCTGCAGGTCAAGGTTGTCGATGATGACCTGGCCCTGATAGCTCAGGGTCAGGTCACGGGTTGCAATGGACGCCATCCGAAATTCCTTAATGCCGCTGGTTGATCAATAGATACAGAAAGAACGGCGTGCCCAGCACCGCGACAAAAATTCCTGCGGGCAGGTCCAGCGGCAGGAACAGCGTACGTCCGGCCAGATCGGCCAGCATCACCAGATTGGCGCCCATCAGCGCAGACATCAGCGCCTGTCCGGCGAACCCCGGCGGCACCAGACGCTTGGCGATATGCGGCGCAATCAGGCCGACAAAGGCAATCGCCCCGCCCCAGGCCACGGCCAGACCGGCCAGCGCCACGCTGACCAGCAACAGCCCGGCGCGCAGCCACTGCACACGCACACCGATGCCCTGAGCCAGATCATCATCCAGCTGTTGCACCCGCACCTGTCGGGCGAGCAGAACCAGCAATGGCAGAACCACCACCAGCCAGCTTGCGAGCGCACGTGGCTCGGGCCAGCTGGCACCATACACGCTGCCGGTCAGCCAGACGTAGGCCGACAAGGTTGTGGTCAACGGGCTGAACACCAGAATGAAGGTGGTGACGGCAGCCAGTAAAGCCGATACCCCAACGCCGATCAGCACCAGTCGCAGCGGCGAAGCCCCCTGGTTCCAGGCCAGCAGATAGATGGCCAGCGCCGCCAGACCGGCACCGCTGATGGCGGCAAGGGGCAGAAACTGCGCACCCAGCGCTGCCGAGAAGAATGACAGGTATATCACCGCTGCCGCGCTGGCACCGCTGGTGATGCCCAGCAGGTCAGGCGACGCCAGCGGATTGCGGATGATGCTCTGCAGGATCAGGCCGGACACGGCAAGCGCTGCGCCCACAAGCGCGGCCAGCGCCAGCCTTGGCATGCGCAATTGCTCGACGATGAACACCAGACGCTGGTCTGCCTGCCCGAACAGCACGTCAAACAACGTTGCAGGCGACAGGTTGACCTTGCCCAGCGCCAGGGAGCCCAGCATGACCAGTAAGGTGAAGGCCAGCGCCGCCAGCAATCGTGTCAGGCCAGCCAGACTGAAACGTCTGGAAAATCCTCGATAACGGAGCGTCAGGTGCCTATCCATAACGCGCTCCCCGACGTGCCAGCGCAATGAAAAATGGCGCACCGAACAGCGCCGTCATTACACCGACCGGCACTTCCTGCGGCACGATCACTACCCGCGCCAACGTATCGGCGAGCAGCAAAAGCGTCGCACCGAGCAGCGCACAGCCCGGCAGCAGCCAGCGATGGTCGATGGACAGTGTCTTGCGCACCATGTGCGGGACGAGTAAGCCGATGAAGCCGATACTGCCTGCCAACGCCACTGCACTGCCCGCGAGAGCGATGATCACGATGCTCATCAGCAGGCGGATCAGCCCGGTACGCTGGCCCAGAGCGGTGGCAATGGCTTCGCCGGTATTGAGCACATTGACCTGCCCTGCCAGCAGCAGCGCGGCGATCAGGGCCAGCACCACACAGACGAGCATGGGCGCCGCGGTGCTCAGGTCGCGCTCCGACAGCGAACCCGCAAGCCAGAACAGCACCGTGTCCAGACCGTCCTGATTGACCACCAGCAACGCCTGACTGAACGCGGTGAACAGCGCCGTGATAGCCGCTCCCGCCAGCACGATACGCAGCGGATTGAGGCTGCCCTGCCCCCGATTGCCGATCACCCAGACCAGACACCCCGCCACCGCCGCGCCGATGAAAGCGCACCACAGCCACTGGCTCATCGACGTCAGGGTCAGCAACGACGAACAGGCAATGATCGAAAACGTCGCCCCGGCATTGATGCCGAACAGACCCGGAGACGCCAGCGGGTTGCGTGTCAGGGCCTGCATCAGGGCGCCGGCCACGGCCAGACTCGCGCCCACGGCAATCGCCATCAGCGTACGGGTAAAGCGGCTGTCGAGCAGGACATGCTGGGTCGCACTCAGGGCATCAGGCTGCCAGAGGCTGTTGACGATCGCCGTGGGCGAAATCCAGCTGGCCCCTGACGCAAGGCTCAACCCCATGCACACCATGAGCACCAGCGCGCCGATGCCCAGTCTCGTTCCTTGCTTCATGAAGAGCGGGTCCCGAGCGCGACCTTTGATATTTCGTCGAGCATCAGGTTGGCGCCCAGAATTCCGCCGGACAGGCTCCAGGCCACCGCATCGACGCGCCAGACCTGGCCGTCCTGCGGTGCTCGCAACTGTTTCCAGAACGGATGCTGCACCAGCTTTTCGTATGTGTTCTGCGCGGCCTTGCTGTCGCCACGCTGAAAGATAAAGAACAGGTCGGCATCGACCACAGGCAGACTCTCTTTACTGCTGAGTTTGAGGGAAACGCCCTGTGCTTCGCGGGCGGCGGGTGTCCAGTCGAAGCCAAGTTCGCTGAGCACGGAGCCGGCAAAACTGGCAGGCAGGTAACTGCGGATATGGTCCTCGCGGACATCGAGCACCGATACGGTGATGGGCCAGCGTCCGGCAAACCTCGCCTTCAGTTGTTCACGCAGCGTCGTCACACGTTGCTGCCATTGCCCGAGCAGCGCCATGGCCTGCTGCTGGCGATTCAGGGCCGCGCCCATCATCGCCAGGGTGCGCTTGAATTCGAACACCTCTTCCAGCATCACCAGAGGTGCAATCTGTTCGAGCAACGGCGCAATACGTTGATGACGAAAGCGCGAGGCCACGATCAGGTCCGGCTTGAGCAGCACAATGTCTTCCAGGCTCGGCTGGGTTTCCAGGCCCACATGGGGCACCGCCGCCAGCGCCGGGCGCAGGTAGCGGTACATGGGCTTTTCACTCCAGGAATCCACCACGCCACAGGGCGTGACGCCCAGCGCCACCGCTGTGTCGGAGGCGCCCTGAAACAGCGTGACCACCCGCAACGGCGCTGCCCGGGCAATCCCGGGCAGCGTCAATCCGGGTAACACCAACAGTCCCAGCGACAGGCGCAATACCTTGCGCCGCGATGGCCGATCAGGCTCGTCAGACCTCACGTCGCAACCTGTGGAACGGGTTGACCACCTGCCCCTTGCCGAACGGCATGCTGCCCGGCCCGCCAGCACGCGCGATCATCGGCGTGAGCAGCAGTTTCTGTGGCCAGTTCGGTACTTCGAACAGTTGGTGCCGGAGCATGTTGCGGGCCTCCTCGTCGAATTCAATGGTGGTGATCAGGTTGTCCAGCACATCGCGCAATACGGTCCACAGCGCGGTGACCGGAATGTCGTAGACCTGCGCCAGGGTGTCCATGATTGCCCGGACATTGACCTGAATACCCAGGGTCTGCAGCCAGAACAGCAGATCTTCGGGGCGCTCATGGTACAGGGTATTGGCATGACCTTTCTTCATGCGATACACCGGATCCTGCATGCCGTTGCGCTCAAGCCACGGCACGAAGATGCGCAGCGAGTCATGATCACGCAGCAACAGGCCCTGCGCCTGCCCCGCTTTCCAGACCAGCACCGCATTCTGACCGTGCACTTCGCCGAGCATGCCCAGCCGCAGCATGCGCAGATTAATGTCGAAGAAGCTGTGGCTCAACTCCCTGAACAGCGTCAGCACCGAGGCCTGATTGCGTGGCAGCTCGCGATACGCCATCCACTCATCGAAGAAGTGCCGGTTGCTGCCCGGCAACGGCGTGCCCAGCGCGGCCATCGGCAGCAGACGGCATTCGGGATCGTCCAGCAGTGCTGCCGGATAACGGCGCAGCATCGCCGAAAGATGACGTGGGCCTTCGTCGAACAGGCTGGCGCCAGTCGGCATGAAGGCCCACCACGTGCGCTCGTCACACAGGTGCAGCGAGCGACCCAGTGTCTCGTCCTTCTCGACCACCTGACGCAACAAGGCTTCGCTCAGATTGCCATTGATCATTTTCACGGCTGGCAGATAACGCGATGCCCCGAGCGAGTAGATCGCCATCGGCAGCTTCAAGTAATCGGCGCTGTCGAAGCACGGCGTCATCGAACGCAACGACGAGGTTGCAAATACCGACGCTTCCTGAAAGTCCAGTCGCAGGCAGTCGCCCTTGGCCAGCGCGTCACCCACTTGCGCCTCCAGCACGTGATCGAACTGCCAGGGATGAACCGGCAGCGCGACGTGACTGTGGGCAATGCCGCGGACCTGCATTTCCTGATCGAGCCGGGCCTGCAGGTCAGTGGGCAGCAGGTAACGGGCCGGGAAAGACGCCTTCAGGTCCGCGACGCCCTCGCCACATTGCAGCAGGGTCTTGTCCACCGCCACCCAGTTCAGCACCACCGGTTTGGCAAACTCGGCCTGATAGGCGCGGTACTGCTGCTCATCCAGGCCCTGCTTGGCTTTGGCCAGCGGATGGTAAGGACGGTCACGCAACGAGGCCCATTGCTCCATGGTACGGAAGAAGGTGTGACCGTCCTGGACCATCAGGTTCTGGTCGTCCACGTTGTGATCCAGCGACAGTGCGGTCTGCCAGACACTGATGCGCAGCACATCGAGGAAAAGCGACAGGCCTTTTTCGTTGTCGGCAAAGCGCGTCGCCATGCCGGCGAACACCCACTTCATGAAGTCTTCGGGCGACAACTGCGTCCAACGCTCGCCCTGACGGCCCAGCACCGGCGTGCCGGGTACCTTCTCCCATTGCTGGGTGATACCGGGGCGCAACGCAATGCTGATGAAGCGTTGCTCGGCGGCATCGCAGTTCCAGTCCCAAACCTGTTGGCCGGCGCCTTTCCCGGACAGCGCCGGAGCCTGCGGGTGGCTCAGTTGCCATTGGGCGGTGTCCTGCAATGCCAGGTTTTCCTGGCCGAAAAAGTCTTCGGCCAGCAGGCAGTCGACCAGATCCTGCATCACCAGGTCTGCGGCATGTGAAGTGAAATTCATCGGATCAGTTTCCTTCTACAGAATGTTGAGTCAGGCGGGCTTGAAGCGCACGAAAAGCAATGCCGCGCTCATCCCCCAGAACAAAAGCGTTGACCCCGCGAGCCTGCCAGCGAGCAGCGTCGCCCGGCTGGCGGGGAATGGTGCAATAGGTAACGTCGGCGGCTTTGGCTGCCTGCCAGGTGTCGAGCAGTGCCTGCTGCACGACGGGGGTATCGATCTGCCAGGGCATGCCGAGCGACTGGGACAGATCCGCCGCGCCTTCGAGAATCATGTCCAGCCCCGGCACCGCCGCGATGTCGGCTGCGCGGCGCACGCCTTCGGCGCTCTCGATCATCGCCACCAACATGATTTGCGCGTTCGCGGCGTCGACGTACTGCGCCAGGCTGTGCTTGCCGAACGAGCCAGGACGCCCGGCATTCAGGCTGCGGCGGCCCAGCGGGTGGTACTTGCAGGCCGCAATCGCTTGCGCCAGTTGTTCGGGGCTTTCGATCATGGGCAGCACGATGCCCTGCGCACCGCCATCGAGCAGCCGCAGCAGGGTTTTCGGGTTCAGATCGGCGACCCGCACCAGGGGCGTGAGGTCGTAGCTTTCGGCCACGCGGATCATGTTCTCCACGGTTTCCGGGTTGATCAGCACGTGTTCCATGTCGATGATCACGAAGTCGAAACCGGCTTCGGCGATCAGTTCGATGGCGGCAGGCGCCGGGATCGAGCTGATCAGTCCGTACACCGGCTGGTGTCTGCCGAGCTTCTGCTTGAGCGTATTGGTCCTCAGCATCACTGCGGCCTGTAGGCATGCAGAGGGTTGGGCACAGACCTGAAGCGGCGTTCGCCGTCGCCGAGAAGGCGACGTTTGGTGAGTTCCTCCACTTCGTAGGTCGGTGCAAATACGTCGAACAGGCCGAAACGGTCACGGTGTTGCGGATGAGCCTTTTGATACCCGAGGATCACATCGGCGGTCATCTGCCAGAACAGCGCTTCGTCCAGTTGGTACTGTTGGCGCAGGAAAATGGCCATTTCCGCGAGGCAGATAAAGAAGAAGCAATCACAGGAGAAGTCGCGCACAGCATTGACATCGTCAGTGACGATGAACGAGTTGCGGTTGAGCTTCGCGTGGCTGGCAGGCAGCGGCACCAGTTCCGGGCACAGTTCGGGGCGGCCCAGATGTGCCGGCGAATAGCGCACGCCGTCATGGAAGTCCTTGAGCGCAATGCGCTGCGGCCAGCCGTCTTTGGTGATCAGTACGATGTTCTGGCCGTGGGACTCCATGCCGATGCCCTCGGCATAGAGCATGTGAATGATCGGCGGCACAGTGACCTGCAACAATTGCCGGGTCCAGTTTTCCAGGCCGTACTGGCGCACCCATGCATCGATGAAAGGCGACTGCTCTCCATCACCGTAACGATTTTCCACATGGCTCAGCCCGTTGAACGGCACGGCCTGCTCATCATCCTTGAGGTACTGATGCAGGCTTTCACGCCAGATCGCACCCAGCGTGCCGTAGGTCTGCGCCGAGCGCGATTCCGCCAGATGGCGATAGTCGAAGCTGACCCCGGCCACTTCGCCCAGAATCACGAAACCGAGCTCCCGAGCCGTGCTGTCGGTGCTGATCAGGTGTTGCAGCCAGTCGGCAATGATCGGCCCGTTCAACACCGTATGCCGCGCCAGAATGCGCGTACTGGATGTGTTGGTCATGCTCATTGCCAGTTTGACGTACGGCTTCTTCGGATCGTTGGCATTGGCCAGTGTACGAATTGACTGCTGCGCCTTGTACTGGTCGCTGGAGGTGCCCAGGTAGATCAGTTCGCCGCGCGCCAGTTCCGGGAAGAAAGTCGATACGGTTACGTTGTCCCACTGCCACGGATGCACCGGCATGAGCTGATAGTCGTCGATGGACTTGCCCTGCGCGGCCAGCGTCTGGGCAAACGCTTGCCAGCGCTGTGTGCCGAGTTCGTCACGAACGAACTGTTGAATGTCCATCGCACGAACATGACCGACAGAGGCGCTGCTTTTCGCAACCGCAATCCAGACCACTTCAATCGGCGTGGCGAACTCCGGTCCGTACTTGACGTTGTCGGCCAGTGAAAAGCCGATGCGCGACTTGTAGCACGGGTGGTAGCTGTGGGCGTCCATGAAATGCTGTTCCAGAGCATCCACATCCAGTTGATGAGCGGGCTTTGCGGGCTTGTAGCTCTGATTGCGGGCTTGTAGGTCCTTGAGCTGGGTCTGCTCGATTTCCTGGATGAAGCGCGCCAGATGCGGGCTGTCCTGGAATGGGCTCAACAGCTCGGTCAGGGCCTGATGCAAGTCCGGTACGCTGCGTTTACCGTCCTTGTCGACACGTTCAAGACGGGCATGTTCAAGCCGGATCAGTTCGAAACTGCTGCTGAGCAGGCCGCTGCAGCGGTACTCGACAGGTGCCTGAGCCGAATCGGTTGCTGGCACCACAAACAAGTGCCGATGCTCATCCAGTGATACACAGGTGTAAGGCAGAGCGGCTTCATAAAGCAGCGTCTGCAGCAACTGACCGATCACGCGGCGCTGCACTTTTGTATAACGGCCCGCGTCGATATCCGCCAGCCAGTCGCCGGTTGCCGGGGCTTTGACGGATTTTGGTTCACGCGGCAAAGGGTTCAGCGGTAGAGGGGTTGCCATGTTCATACCTCAAATGAAAATTATCGGGTTTCGACGGCGTCGGGCTGTGCCTCGGCGCGCCCGTCGTTGACAGGCTTTTCTTTCACGGGCGCTTCATTGACGGGGAAGCGCCAGGCGCAAGGCAAAGCCAGGAAAATCAACAGTCCGGTGGCGATAAACACTTCGCTGATGGCAGACGGCGTGGCGGTCGGCCCTGCGGAACTCAGGCGGAATTCGAGCCACAGGGAAGCGATGACAATCCCCAGCGACGCCACCAGACGCCGTGAAATGTTGTTCATCGCCGCGCCCTGCGTAACCATCGGCTCAGGCAAGGCATTTAGGCCGGCTGTGGTGATGGGCATGTAGGACAGACCCAGTCCGGCGCCGCGAACCATCATCAGGACGAACACCACGCCTATCGCCGCATCGGACTTGAGCAGACCCAGCGCCAGCGTCGACAGCCCGGTCAGCAACAGGCCGATGGCGACCACCTTGCGTGGCCCATGCCGATCCAGTGCCTTGCCGCCCCACTGTCCGAACAGGCTGGCGAACGCCGCCGTGCAGAGCAGCGACAGACCGGTCCAGATCGGGTTGTAGCCCATCACGGTCTGCACCAGCAGCGGCAACAGCACCAGGCACTCGAACATGCCGACCGATTGCACCACGGCGACGATCACACTCAGTCGGTAGCCGCGCAGATTAAACAGACGCAGGTTCAGCAACGGATCCTTGCGACGCAGTTCCACGCGGACAAACGCGATCAGGCAGGCCACGGCGACCAACACCATGGCCTGATTGAGTGGGTCCAACAGCGCCTCGGCATGGTGCATGCGACTGATGGCCACCATCAGCAGGCCGATCCCTGACGCGATCAGCAGGTAGCCAATCAGGTCGAAAGGCTTGCGTTCCGCAGGTTCGGACGCAGGCAACACGCCGACGCCCAGCAACAACGCCAGCAGGCCAATGGGCACATTCATCAGGAACAGCGAGCGCCAGCTGAACCACTCCAGCAGCAGGCTGCCGCACAGCGGTCCCAGTGCCGGAGCGAGCATCACGGCGGCGCTCCAAAGCCCGGTCACCCTGCCCCGCTCATGCTTTTCATACACGGCGAAGATGATTGCCAGCGACAACGGAATCATCAGTCCGCTGGCCACGCCCTGCACCACCCGCGCCGCGATGACCAGCGCAATGGAATTGGCCAGTGCGCCCAGCAGTGACCCACCGATGAACAGCGCAACACCCCACAGGTACAGACGCTTGCGCCCGACCCGCTGGCTGAGGAAGCTGGTCAGCGGCATGGTCATGCCCATGCTGGTCATGAACGCGGCGACGATCCAGGTGGCCATCAGCGGACCAATCCGGAACGCTTCCATGAACGTGGGCAGCGCCGGGTTGAGTGAGCTGTTGCTCAGGCTCACGGTCAGTGTGCCCAGTAAAACGTTGATCACCACCCAACTGCGCGGGACGTTGAAGCCGGATTTCACCGAAGGTCCTCCCGGATCCGTTCACCGTTGCGTATGAAATGCTGCGCCGGACGCGGATGGCAGAGAAAATCCACATGGGAAATGTTGAACCCATAGGCGCCCGCCAACGGCAGCACCAGCAGATCACCGATCTCGACGCCCTTGAACGGATGTTTGCGACTCAATACGTCCTTGGGCGTGCATAGCTGACCGACCACGGTGCAGGCCTTTTCCTCGGATTCGGCAGTCTGTGGCACGTTGGGCAGATGAATGACCGGGTGATCATGGCTCTGGGCCACCGGCAGACGGAACTGATGGGTACCGCCGCGGCACACCAGAAAGTGCTCGCCGTGACTGGTTTTCATGTCCAGCACTTCAATCGCGTAATAACCGCAATAGGCGCTGATGAACCGGCCTGGCTCGAAACGCAGGATCGGCGCATCGGCCTCCTCGCCCAGGCGTTTTTCCAGATAACGGCAAAAGCGCTGCCAGTCGAAGCGCTGACCGCTGAGGTAATCGACACCAATACCGCCGCCCACGTTGAAATGGGTGACCTGCTCCGGGTGACGGGTCAGGGCTTTCCATTGCGGCCAGCGCTGCAGGTACAGATCGATCAATTGCTCGTGTCGCTCGACCGATTGCTGGTGCGACATGGCATGCACATGAAAGCCCTTGAGCGACAAGTGACTGGCGCTGTCCACGCGATGCACGGCTTCAGCCAGGTCCGCTTCGTCGATGCCGAATGGCGTGGCGGTTCCGGCCATGGCCAGTCGGCTCGACTGGGTGGGCGGCAACTGCGGATTGATGCGGATGAACACCGGCTGCACGCGCCCGACTTCGCTCGCCAGTCGCTGCAGACGTTCGATTTCGTTGAGGCTCTCCACATGGAAGGCCTCAACCTTGTTCAGCAGCGCGCTGCGCAGGTCCGAGTCCAGCTTGCCGGGGCCTGAGAACACATAGGGTTTGCGCATCGGACACGCCATCACCCGCTCGATCTCCCCTCCCGAGGAAATCTCGAAACCGCTGACCAGCGGAGCCAGCGTCGCCAGTACCGGCGCTTCGCTGTTGGCCTTGATCGCGTAATACAGTTCCACGCCAGCAGGCAGCGCTGCCATGACCTCGCTCACATGCTGTTCAAGGGCGTCCAGATCGTAAACGAAGGCAGCCAGCGGATCCGTCTCCAGCGACCGGGCCTCGTTTATGGCGGCACGCACCGTGTCAGGCAACTTATGCATAACGCACCTCTTCCTGCTCGGCGTAACGCGCTTCCTCGCCCCACGGCGATGCCAGACGCACGTAATTGGCTTCGCGGTCGGCCTTGGCCGCCAGACGCACCTTGAGGTTGGTCTTGCAGGCAATCGAGTGGCCTGCAATCAATGCATCCAGTTCCGGCGCAGGACGTACCAGTTCCTCGCGAATGCTGCGCAGCTGTTGTTCGACCTGCTGCCACATCAACGGCGCCAGGTGCGGCCGCTCCCAACTCAGGGCCAGCACGGCCTCGGACAGGTTGTTGATCAGCAGGCAGTAAGTGATGCGGCTCCAGCCCTGCTCGCGGGAGTAAGTCAGCGACTGGCGAATGCGCGGGTGCAGCCCGACCTCGATGGACTTGATGCCGAGTTCGTCGGTGAGTTTGACGCCCTCAAAGTCGCGCAACAGCAACTGTCGAGGCTGGCCGTTATCGTGAATCAGCACGGCATTCTGCAAATGCGGCTCCATCACCACGCCATGGTTGAAGAACAGCGCCATGACCGGGCGCAGCAGCAAGGCCTGGTATTGATCAAACCATGTCAGCAGGTCCTCATCACCAAGTTCCCAGCCTTTGAAGCGCTGCAGGAAATCATGCACCAGCGGCCGTGAGCGCAGGTCGCGAGCGAACAAGGTGCCCGCCATCACGCTGCGGTCGGCACCGGAGCGAAGGCAGAAGTTTTCCCGCAGAATCGCGCCGGTCTGTTCGCGAAACCAGTGGGCATCGGTTTCGCCGACCCCTTTGGGTGCCCAGCTCATCGAACCCGGTTCAGCCACCGTGGACAGTCCACCGAGGGTTTCTGGCTGCGTCTGCTGCAGGCGCTGGAACAGTTCGTCGATGATCAGCGTGCTTTCCAGCTCATACCAGGCGTTTTTCCTGACACAGTTGGTGATGCGCACATTCAGTGAGCCCTTGATGAAATAGTCGTGGCCTTCGATGTACCAGGTGCGCATCGAAGCCGTCGGGCTGGCCAGTGGTCCGGTCGTGCCGAGGTCTGTGACCTCACCCAGCTCCAGCAGACGCTGTACGCGACGATCCTGCATGAACAGCTCAGCCTGCACCGGGTGCATGCAGATCAGCGCGTGTCCGGGACGGGCCTTTGCCTGATCGACAAAACCGGCCATGACCTGTGTGTCGCTCAGACCGTTGGAGGTGATCCGCAGCCCTTCCATCGGCACTTCGAACAGGTGAAGCGCGGTCTTCGCCTGAAACTCCGGCGCGTAGGTTTCCTGCGCCAGATGTTTAGGCCACAGCCGTGCCTTGGGCGCGGGATGATTGGGGTGACCGAACCACAGACCCTGTTCGCTGGCCAGGTAACCGCTCAACGGCTCCGGGTGCTCACCCGCCATGTTGTGGGCCACGATGGCGGCCGTCAGGTGCTGGCTTTGCATGACCTGATCGAGCAGTTCGTCGTTGCTGGCGCGGGTCATGTGCTCACAGGCGCTGAGCAGTTGCTGAACGAACTCGGGAAATGCCGGGCACTGCCAGCTGCCCTGTCCACGCCGTGCATAGACATCGGAAAGGTAGCGGTGGCTGCCCAGACCGTCGCGACGATCCACCAGCACGAAGAACTGTTGTTTATTGGGCAGGCTGATGGTCAGCGGGATGCCTTTCCACTGGCCGCCATCGACAAAACACCCAGGCGCGATGCCCTGCATGCCCTGCGGCCAGGTGTAATGAAGGCAGTGTTCCGGCAGTGCAAATTCCTTTATCAGGCAATTGAGTAACGCGCGGGTCGTCGCCAGCTCGCTCACCATCGTTGATAAAACGGTGCGATCGGTATTAGTCATGTCTGCTCCACAGTCGCTTTACGCTGACTGTCTAAGTGACATCGCAACAAAGTGTCAGATAATCATCTGCTGCGAAAACAACTCAAGCATTTGCCCGGCTTATCACTCGGCACGCCATGGCCAGATAAACCCTGTCAGCAAATACGCTACGTTCGTTCGGCCCGAAGTTCTGACCGGTCCAGATTGTCTTGAATAACAATAACGTGATGAAGTTATTGAGTGCGCAACTGACTCAGCGCGGCCTTGAGTGCCTCTTCGAATCGCTGGATAACCAGTTGGCACTGTTCGTCCGTGATGATCAGCGGCGGTAACAGGCGGATCACGTTGCCATTGCGGCCACCCCGCTCCAGCAACAGTCCCTGTTTGAAACACTGCTGCTGAATGACCAACGCAAGTTCGGCGTCTATCGGAAAACTGCCGAGACGATCTGCAGGTTTGCGCTCGTCGACGATCTCGATGCCCAGCATCAGACCGCGTCCACGTACCTGCCCCATGGCCGGGTAACGTTGTTGCAAAAGTGTCAGTTGATCCTTGAGCCACTGTCCGCGTCTGGCGGCCTGACCGGCCAGGTTCTGGCGCTGCAGCACTTCCAGCGTGGCAAGACCGGTGGCCATTGCCATCTGGTTGCCGCGGAAGGTGCCGGAGTGATTGCCCGGTGCCCACGCGTCGAACTCACGCCGGATGCCCAGCACGGCAAGCGGCAGACCGCCACCGACTGCCTTGGACATGACGATGATGTCCGGTTCGATACCGGAATGCTCGAAGGCGAACATCTTGCCGGTGCGGCCAAACCCGGCCTGTACTTCGTCAAGGATCAGCAGAATCCCGTGTTTACGGGTCACTTCACGGATCTGCCGCAGCCAGCTGTCCGGCGCAGGATTGACGCCGCCTTCGCCTTGAACGGCTTCCAGAATCACCGCAGCCGGAAGCGATACGCCGCTTTCGACGTCTTCGATGAACTGGGTGAAGTAGTAGCTCAGCGCTTCGGTCCCGGCTTCGCCACCGAGGCCCAGCGGGCAGCGGTACTCGTGCGGGTACGGCAGAAATTGCACGCCGGGCATCAGGCTGGCGACCGCATCTTTAGGTCCGGTGTTGCCGGTCAGCGCCAGAGCGCCGTGGGTCATGCCGTGGTAAGCGCCCGAAAAGCTGATGATGTTGCTGCGTCCCGTCGCGGTTTTGGCCAGTTTGATCGAGGCTTCCACCGCATCGGCGCCGGACGGGCCGCAGAACTGCAGGCAATAGTCCCGGCCCTGCCCAGGCAGCAGACTCAGCAGCGCTTCACTGAAGGCATCCTTGACCGGCGTGGTCAGGTCCAGAGTGTGCATCGGCATTCCCGAGGTCAGGAAGCCGTCGAGGCTGGCCATGATTGCTTCATGGTTGTGCCCCAGTGCCAGCGTTCCGGCACCGGCCAGACAGTCCAGATACATGTTGCCTTCAACATCCGTTACCCAGAGCCCATGTGCCTTGGCAATCGCCAGAGGCAACTTGCGCGGGTAACTTCTTACATTGGATTCAAATCTCGCCTGCCGGGCCAGATAGTTGGCATTGGTTTTATGCGAAGACGTAGTAGACTGCAATAAGCCATCATTCAACATGGGGTAACCCTCGCTAAGTTCGGGATGCAAACTATTCTCATTTCCAGAAAACTGCAAGTCCGTTACTGAAATTTAATTCTGAATTTAATATGACAATACATGCGTGCTTGTTTAATGAGAGGCGCACAGCATTACGCCAACTAACGCTGGATATATTCAACGCGTCCGGACTCATCAACGTCGGCGTATCGGTTATTGCCTTTTTGAAGGCCGCACTTTGATTACGTTATAAGTGAACTGTTTATTTATTCAACTGGCACTTTGCATGGCGTTCTCTCTGTCAGAGTCGTTGCGCATTGAGTCGTGAAGCGCAGGCGCCCTTCCCTGGGCAGCGCATGAGTGATGGATCAGAAACCCACAGTGGCCGAGATCAGATAGGTTCGGGGTGTTGCGAGCGTCAGGCCAGGCTCGCTGTCGTCAGAGGCGCCGGCAGAGCTCCAGTAGCGCTTGTCCATGACGTTCTCGACGTTGGCCCGCAGCGTGACGGTCTTCTGATCGACCTTGAAGGCATAGCGCGCGCCGACGTCGAAGCGCTCGGACGAATCGATGTCCTTGGTATTGGCCTGATCCAGGTATTGGGAACTGGTGTAGATGCCCCGCCCGGTCAGCGTCAGGCCCTGTACGGTCGGCACGTCCCACTCGGCCCCGATATTGACGTTGTATTCGGGCGTGGCAGGCGCACGGTTGCCGTCAAATGTGCCGCCAGTGGTGTTTTTCAGTTCGCTGTCGATGTACATCACGCCGCCCAGCAGGCGGAAACCCTTGAGCGGCTCGCCGAACATGGTCAGCTCTACGCCGTTGTTCTCACGCTTGCCGTTGGGGCCGAACACGCGGGAGGCGGCATTGGTTTCGTAGGCGGGCTGTTTGATGCGGAACACGCTGCCGGTGAAGGCGAACGAACCCAGGTCATATTTGGCACCCACCTCGACCTGACGGCTGATGAAAGGCGGGAAGATCTCGTCTTCGTTGATCGAGGTCGACGGTGCGATCTTGCCCTGGCTCAGGCCTTCCATGTAGTTGGCATACACCGACAGCTCATCGGTCACCTTGTACAGAATGCCGCCCGACGGCGAGACCTTTTCCTCGTCGTACGCCGTGTCGCCCTTGACGTTGTTGGTCCAGTCATCGACCTTGACCCGCTGCCAGCGTGCGCCCAGGGTCAGCAGCAGGCGATCGTCGAAAAAGCCCAGCGTGTCGGACAGCGCCAGACCGCTGAAGCGGTTTTCGGTGTAGACCTTGTCATCCCTGCGTGTCGGGTTGGCGGGCGTCGGCGTGTCGACGGGGTTGAACAGGTTGCTCGGAGACGCCGCGTAGCGGGCACCGCCATTCTCGAAGTCCATGTAGAAGTAGCTGGCCGCCAGGTTCACTTCGTGGCTGACCGGACCGGTCTTGAACCAGTTGCGCACACCGGCCGTGGCCGTGCGTACGTTTTCGTCGCGGGTGAAGTCGCGCGGCTGAACGCTGAAGTCGCCCGCATTGTTGGTGATCGAAACCGCATGGCGCAGGAAGTCATGGTCGCTTTTGCGCGCGCCCACGCCGCCGTACAGCATCACGGAATCGTTGACGTCGTATTCGGCGTTGACCATGCCGAAGGTGTCCTCGGTGCGTGCCTTGCTCCAGGATTGCGCGTAGTTGTCCCGCACATCGTTGGCGTTCGGCACCTTGGCGTTCGGGCCAATCTGGACGCGTTCCTGTGGCGCATCGGTGTTGCGTTCGGTGTGCCCGATATCGGTCGAAAGGCGCAGACGCTCACCTCGGAAGTCCAGCCCCAGGACCGCCATCTGGCGGTCAACACTCTGGTGGTCCCAAGTGGTATCGCCGGACTGCTTGACGCCGTTGAAGCGGATACCGAACTTGTCTTCGTCGCCAAAGCGGCGGGCGATGTCCACTGCACCGCCAACCTGGCTGTCGGAGGCATAACTACCAGTGAACTCAGTGATCGGCTTGTCTGTGGCGCGCTTGGGCACCACGTTGATGCCGCCGCCGACACTGCCACGCGGCGAGATGCCGTTGGCCAGTTGGCTCGGCCCTTTGAGGATGTCCACGCGCTCGGCCATTTCCATGTCGATCGTGTAGGTCGGCAGGATGCCGTACAAGCCGTTGTAGGAAACGTCACTGTTGAACAGGCTCAGGCCGCGAATGGTGAACTGCTCGTAGCGTCCTCCCGCCGGGTTGGTCGCACGCACCGAAGGGTCGCTGGCAATCAGGTCACCCAGCGTGCGGGCCTGCTGATTCTTCACCGCTTCCTGGGTATAGGTGGTCATGCTGAACGGCGTGTCCATGAAGTCCCGCGCGCCGAGCATGCCTTGCGAGCCACGGCGGGCAACCTGACCGCCCGCATAGGCCTGACCATCCGTCGTGCCGCCGGCACCGAGAATCGAGGTGGGCGCCAGTTCCAGACTGCCGCTGCTCGGCGCCGGGATCAGCGTGTAGGCCTGCTCGCCTACCGGCATCAATTGCAGGCCCGAGCCTTGCAGCAAACGCGCGAAGCCTTCCTCGACCGCAAAGTCTCCGGACAGGCCTGCGCTGTTGCGTCCGTTCACCAGCGCAGGGTCTACCGATAGATTCACCCCGGCCAGCCCTGCGAAACGGGTCAGCGCGGCGCTCAGGCTGCCTGCCGGAACCTCGTAGGCGCGGCGGCCTGACGTTTCCGCCCAACTGTTGGAGATGAACAGCGGGCTGGAACTGAGGGTCAGCAACAGGCTGAAGTGCAAAAGCGGACGTAAACGATAAGGAGGCACTGCGGACATGTAGGGAAGCTCTCGTAGTTTTTTGTTCACTTACCTGGAATGACCAGTGAGGCGAAAAAAAGGGACAGGCTTCACGCACTATTTTTTGCAGAAAGCGTTTTGCGAGGCACCAGCGTTACCCAGTAGCGGGTCCGCATATGCACATCCACCTGCAGGCTGGCCGCCAGCAGCGAAAGAACACGGTCGGTATCGTCGAGCCGGAAACTGCCCGTAACACGCAAATTTTCAAGTTCGGGCTCCCAGCGCAGCAACCCTGGACGGTAGCGACCGAGTTCACGCAGGAAGCTGCCCAACGGCTGGTTCTGCGCGGTCAGCACGCCGTCGCGCCAGCCTGGCAACAGGGCGTCGAAGGCGCTGACCGGCCCTGCCCCGTGAGGCCGCAGACTGATCTGCTGTTGCGCAAGCAGGTCCAGTTCAGACCCTTGCAGCGGCTGCAGCCGCACACTGCCGCTGACCACTGACACACGGCAATCGTCTGCATTGAGACGCACGCAGACTTCGCTTCGACTGACGATGATCCTGCCATACGGCACTTCGATGGTGAGCGGCGTACTGCCCGACACCTTGAGCGCTATCTCGCCGCGCACCAGCGTGATTTGCCGGGTGTTCAGATCGACGTTCACCGCACTGTCGGTATTCAGTTGCAATTGGCTGCCGTCGGCCAGCGCAAGGCGCTTGTGCTCACCGATGGAGGTTTGTAGGTCGGCGCGCCAGACGTCTATCGGCAACTGCCGCCCCAGCAGCCAGACGGCCGGAACCAGTGTCGCCACCCCAAGCGCCCTTTTGAGGGCGGCGCGCCTTGCCTTGTCGGGACGGTCGAGTGTGGCCATCGCCAGATGAGATGGCAGGCCGAAAAAACGTTGACGCAACTGCTGAGCCTTTTGCCAGGCGCGCTCGTGGCTGCTGGCGCTGTCGCGCCAATACTGAAGTTTGACGTAATCCTCATCGCTGGCACCGCCAGACTCCAGCAACGCAAGCCAATGCGCCGCTGCGCGTGCGACTTCGCGATCTTCGCTGGACAGCGACTGACGAATCACCAGTCCACCAACAGACAATGTTCGTAGGCTTGGGCCATGTAACGTTTGACGGTGCGTTCGGAGACCTGCAGACGTTCGGCGATTTCGCGATAACCCAGTCCTTCCAGCTGGCTCCACAGAAACGCTCTGCGCACGACGGCGGACAGTCCATCCAGCAACTCATCCAGCGCTTGTAGGGTTTCCAATAGCAGCCAGCGCTGTTCGGGAGACGGAGCCGCTTCTTCAGGGAGCTGAGCCAGCGCTTCGAGATAAGCCTGCTCCAGACTGCGACGGGTATAGAAGTTGCTCAACAGGCGCTTGCCGACGGTCAACAGATAAGCACGAGGCTCCTGCATATCGGCGATCTGCTGGGAACTGGACAGCACGCGAAGAAACGTATCCTGGCTAAGGTCCGCAGCATCCCAGGCATTGCCCATGCGCCGTCTCAGCCAGCTTTCCAGCCAGCCATAGTGGTCGCGATACAGGGAATGTAGAGAATGGTCCGTTGACGTCGCTGCTTCGATCATGTCGAGAGGCCTTGCGCTATGGATGTGTCAAATGAGACTCATTCTAATTAGTGTTATATCCCGAGTCCACGCACTTTTTCGATTAAGCCCCCGCCGTCGCTGGGCCGAGAGACTGTCAAAACCGCGCAACGGCACGGTTTGCAACGGTTTGGCTGATGATCGAACCTTGACAGATTGTTGTTACGCTGAGCCTGCCAGCGCACACAGCTCGACGCGATCAAGCCGTTTTTCGACACGGCCCTGCTTGATCAGCAGCGCCCGGTCGCACAGATGGGCAACGGTATTGATGTCATGACTGACAAGAATCATGGTCATGCCCGTTTCCCTGCGCAGCGTCTGAAGCAGATTGAGTATTTCCGCCTGTACCGTCATGTCCAGCGCTGAAGTCGGCTCGTCCAGCAACAGTAATGCAGGATTCAACTGCAATGCCCGGACGATGGCCACGCGTTGCCGCTGGCCGCCGGACAACTGATGGGGATACCGGTCAAGAACCTCGGCGGGCAACCCGACCCGTTCCAGCGACGTGATCAGACTGGGCTCGTCGAACGGCAGCCCGTTGATCTGCCGCGGTTCGCGCAGACTGCGCCGAATCCGGTGCAGTGGATGCAGTGATGCATAAGGGTCCTGGAACACCATTTGTACCTGCTGACGCAATGCACCCTTGAACGCACGCTGTGCCGTGAGCGGCTGGCCCATCAGATTTACCCTGCCCTGCCAGTCACGGTGCAGCCCGGCGAGTACGCGCAGCAAGGTCGATTTGCCTGAGCCGGAGCCGC
This sequence comes from Pseudomonas sp. fls2-241-TYG-175, assembly GCF_030209155.1. NCBI lineage: Bacteria > Pseudomonadati > Pseudomonadota > Gammaproteobacteria > Pseudomonadales > Pseudomonadaceae > Pseudomonas > Pseudomonas sp. fls2-241-TYG-175. The sequence continues at coordinate 426,724 of NZ_JARVSO010000001.1, forward strand.
CGATGAGCCCGAAGCATTCGCCCGGTTCGATCCGCAACCCGTCAAGTTCCAGCGCAGTGAAATGACCGAATCCCCGTTTGAAGCTCACGGTCAGATGTTCAATATCCACCGCGTTCATGACAGTTCCTCGATCAGGCTTCGGTCCAGAGTGGGCAGTGCCTGACCATAAGTCTGTGCCGAGGGCTGACAGCTCCAGAGCGTGCGCGTGTACGGATTGCTGGACGTGGCCAGCTCAGTGGCGCGACAACGGTCGATAATCCTGCCGCGGTACATGACCAGCGCACGGTCGCAGTAACGGGCAACCAGTGGCAGATCGTGGCTGATCAGCAGCAACGCCATGCCCCGCTGCCGGACCAGCCGTAGAATCAACTCAAGCATCTGGTCACGCAGGCCGCTGTCCAGCGCAGAGGTGGGCTCGTCCGCGATGAGCAGTCTGGGATCGTTGATCAGCATCGCGGCGAGCATCACCCGCTGGCCCATACCGCCGGACAATTCATGTGGATAGCTGTGGTAAAGCGATGCGGGATCGGGCAATCCCACGGCATCAAGCATGTCCAGGACTTTCTCGCGGCGTTCGCGGCGACCCAGCCGGGTATGCAGCACCAGTGCTTCCTCGACCTGAGTGCCGATCTTCAGCACCGGGTTGAGCGAGTACCTGGGGTCCTGCAAGACCAGCGACAGCCGTGTTCCCCTCACCTGTTGCCATTGCCGGGCCGACAATCCAAGCAGATCATCGCCTGCCAGACTCAGTCGCTCGGCCGTCACCTGGCCGGGACGTGCGACCAGTCCCATCAGCGCCCGCGCAGTCAGTGATTTGCCCGAACCTGACTCACCGACCAGCGCCACGGTCTCGGTGCCGATCGTGAAGTCGATACCCTTCACCACCTCGATCAGATCCGGGCCATGGCCGGGAAAGCCGATGCGCAGGCCCTTGACGTCCAATAATGATGATTCATGCGCCATGGCGGGGATCCAGTACGTCGCGCAGGCCGTCGCCCAGCAGATTGAAAGACAGGCTCGTCAGCAGAATGGCGATGCCCGGCGCTGCTGCTACCCACCACTGATCGAAGATGACCCGGCTGCCTTCGGCAACCATCGAACCCCATTCGGCCATGGGCGGTTGGACGCCCAGTCCGAGGAACCCGAGCCCTGCGGCGGCGAGAATGATGCCGCCCAGGTTCAACGCGACCCGAACGATCACGGATGGAAGGCACAGCGGCAGCACGTGCCCGATCAGCAGGCGCATCCCTCGTATGCCTTGCAGATGGGCGGCAGCCAGATAGTCACTGTTACGCAGCACGCTGGTTTCCGCCCGGGCCTGACGCGCATACGCCGGCCAGGCCGTCAGGGACAGCGCCAATGCGCCGTTGAGCAACCCCGGCCCGAGAATCGCCACAAATGCCAGCGCCAGTACCAGTTGCGGAAAGGCCATGATCACGTCGGTCAGGCGCATCAGGATCCGCTCCGTCCAGCCGCCATAGAAACCCGCTGTCACACCAACCAGCACACCAATCGGCAGGGTCAGCAGCAAGACCAGCGACACCAGCAGCAATGTGGGGCGCGTGCCATGCAGCAAGCGGGTAAACAGGTCCCGGCCAAACGCGTCGGTGCCCAGCCAGTGAATGGCCGAGGGTGGCAACAGGCGTTCCTGAATATTTTGCGCGTTCGGATCAAAGCCACTCAGCAGTGGGGCGAACACCGCGACCGCTATCAGCAAGGCAATGATCGATACGCCGATGGTCAGTGCCGGTGAGCGACGCCAGATGCTTGAAGCCGAAAGGCCTTCGAAGGCTACAGAAAGGTTCATGACAGACCTCGCGTGCGTGGGTCGATCATGCCCGCCAGCACATCGGCCAAGCCGTTGATCACCACAAAGCAGAGACCGATCACCAGCGTACTGCCCAGAATCGCAGGCACGTCACCTGCGAACAAAGCGGTCGTCAGGTAACGTCCGATTCCCGGCCAGGCGAATACCGTCTCGGTGAGAATGGAGCCTTCCAGCAGGCTCGCATAGGACAGCGCAACGACTACCACCAGAGTACCGGAGACATTGGGCAGCGCGTGACGCAACAACACTCGCCCACGCCCTGCGCCTTTGGCCAGTGCGGTGACCACGTATTCCTTGCCCATTTCGCCCAGCAACGCCGAGCGAGTCATTCGGCAGATCCCGGCCATGGCATGAAAGGCCAGTACCAGCACGGGCAACACCAGATGAGCAAACGCGTTGGCGAATGCGCCGGTCTCACCGGAGCGCCAGGTGTCCCAAAGCATCCAGCCGCTTGAGAGGTCGAGGGTGTACAGATACGAATCGTCGAGCCGCCCCGGCCCGCCTGCCCATTGCAGCCGGGCATAGAACAACAGGAGCATGAGCAGGCCAAGCCAGAATATCGGCACCGAATAGCCAAACAGCGAAAACAGCCTGACCGAACCATCGACCCAGCCGCCCGGTCGCCATGCGGCCAGCAGGCCCAGCGATAGCCCAAGGCTGCTACCGAGCAGGATGGCCAGAGTGGCAAGCTCCAGTGTCGCCGGTATCGCCCGGCTCAAGCCTTGCAACACCGGTTGACCAGACGTGCTGGAAACGCCCAGATCGCCCTGCCTCAAGTCGTTCAAATAACGCCCGAAACGTGTCGGCCATGGCTGATCCAGCCCCAGATCGCTGCGCACCTGGGCGAGCGTGGCCTCGCTGGCGCGGTCACCGGCAATTCGCAGCGCCGGATCGACCGGCGACAGCGTGGTCAACATGAAGGTAAAGAACAGCAACCCGATGAGCGTGACCGCCAGCGATAACACCCCGCCAGCCGCCACCTTGATCCTGCGCGCAGCCCCTACCCTCACTTGGACTTGCTCACCTGATCGAAGTAAGGCAGCGATGCAGTGATGTTCTGCAGCACGCCTTCAACACCATCGTGCACGGCAACCTGGTTCTGCCCTTGCAGCGCGACCACGTAGGGTGAGCTGTCCTGCACGGTCTTCTGCAGATGCGTATACAGCGCCACACGTTTTTGCGGGTCGCGTTCGGCTGCGGCAGCGCGGGTTTCCTGACTCAATTGCGGGATATCCCACTGGGTACGCCAGGCCAGGGTCTTGGGGCCGTTGGCGACGTTATAGGTGAAGGTGCTGGCGTTGGAGTGTGGGTCCAGATAATCCATGCCCCAGTAGGTGAAGATCAACTGGTAGTCCCGGCTGCGCATCTTGGCCCATAACTCGCTCTCGACCAGCGGCCGCACCGAAATATCGATATCGGCCTTGGCGAAACTGGCCTGCAATGCCTGAGCAATATCGGTGTAGGGCGGCTGATTGAAGACGCTCAGTTCGACCCTGGTACCTGGCGCGATCCCGCCTGCCTTGAGAATAGCCCTGGCCTTGTCCACATCCAGCTTGAACGGCTTGTCGCTTAACGAACCTGCAACCCCGTTCGGCAGAAACGCTTGATGCACGCTGTACTGATTCTTCAGCAGGTCTTTGGAAATGCCCTGATAGTCCACCAGCCAGCGAGCCGCTTCCCAGAAAGCCGGATTCTTCAAGGCAGGCACTTGAGTGTTGCCGCTGTTGATGCCCAGGTAATAAATCATCGACGAAGGAAAGCGCTGCACGCTGACGCCTTTCTGGTTTTCCAACGCGCTGAACTGATCGGCGCCCAGATCGAATGCCAGATCGGCATCGCCCTGCACCACCAGCAGGCGACGGGTTGCCGGGTCGGTAACGTTCTTGATGACCACGGTTTTGAGTTTCGGGGCTTTGGCTGCGTGAGGGTTGGCCTGCAGCACCAATGCCTCGTGAGGAACATAAGTACGCAAGGCATAAGCGCCGGTGCCCGCGGAGTGCGCCTTCAGCCAGCCATTGCCAAAATCCGCGCCCTGCGCGTGCTTCTGGACCTCTGCCGCATCGACGATGAAACCCACAGGTGTGGCCGACAGAATGCTCAACGCAAATGAGCTACCCACTGCCGCAGACCAGGCGATTTTCACATGGTTGTCGTCGACCCGCGTCACAAAGCTGTCGACGTTCTCTGCAGTCCAGCCCAGTTCGCCCAGAATGAACGCAGGTGTCTTGTTCAACTTGACCACACGGGTCAGCGAGTAGATGACATCTTCCGGGCGCACGTCGGCGCCCGAGGAAAATCGGGCGCCTTTTCGCAGTTCGAAAACCAGGCTCTTGTCATCACTGCCCGCCTCCCAGCCTGATGCCAGCGAAGGCACCAGATCGGACGGCTTATCACGGTCCGGTTCGATCAGGCGCTGGTAAATGTTGGCCAGCGTATTGGTGGCCGTTATCTCGAAACTTTCGGCAGGGTCAAGGCTTGCGATGTCATCGATGGAACGCGCTACTACCAGCGTGTCCGGGGGCGTCAGTGCCCACGCTGAACTGCTGAGTGTGATCGCCACTGTGAGAGCTGTCAGACGCCGCATCGTGCATTCCCTTATGAAGATGAGTTATTGGGAAGCGACGATAAAGCGCATTTGGTAATAAAAAAAAGACCGTTTAGTCATTAACTTATTCCGCTTTGCACGACCTGTTTCTGACAACCCCATGACTGAAGGCAACCGAGGCAGCAGGGATTGATGACAGAACGAATATGAATACATTTCGCAATCAATAAGAAAATAATGAATTTGTTTCATTATCAAGCGATGCCGACAATGCGCGGACTTACCGCACTGGAGATGTATCGCTATGGCACTGGCTCATTCACTCGGCTTCCCCCGCATAGGCGCAGATCGGGAACTCAAGAAAGCACTGGAATCCTATTGGAAAGGCGACATCGATCAGCCTGCACTGGAAAGAGTCGGTCGTGACCTGCGTGCCCGTCATTGGGCTGTGCAGCGTGATGCGGGCATCGAGTTGCTGCCGGTAGGCGACTTTGCCTGGTACGACCAGGTGCTGAGCCATTCTCTGGCGTTCGGCGTTATTCCCAAGCGTTTCGCCTCGACGCTGGGAGAGGCTGGACTACCGACACTGGACACTCTTTTCGCCATGGCGCGTGGGGCGAGTACGGCATGTTGTGGCGAGCAGTCGAGCACGCAATATGCTCAGGAGCTGACCAAGTGGTTCGACACCAACTACCACTATCTGGTACCTGAATTCACGGCGGACCAGACCTTCCTGCTGAGCTGGACTCAGTTGTTCGATGAAGTCGATGAGGCGCTTGCGCTTGGTCATGAAATCAAGCCGGTGATCATCGGCCCACTGACGTATCTGTGGCTTGGCAAAGCCAAGGGCGATGACTTCGACAAACTGGAATTGCTGGAGCGCCTGCTGCCTGTCTACGCTGAAATCCTGAACCGACTCGCGGAAAAAGGCGTGGAATGGGTTCAGCTCGACGAGCCGATCCTCGCGCTGGACCTGCAACCCGAATGGAAAAGCGCATTCGCACTTGCTTACCACAGGCTGCAACAAGCGCCACTCAAAACCCTGGTTGCCAGCTATTTTGGCGGCCTCGAAGACAACCTCACGCTGGCGATCGATTTGCCTGTAAATGGGCTGCACATCGACCTGGTGCGCGCACCCGAACAGCTCGCCGCTGTTCTGGCGGCGTACCCTGAAGACAAGGTGCTTTCGGTCGGCGTAGTCAATGGTCGCAACGTCTGGCGCTGCGATCTGGACAAGGCGCTGGCGCACCTTCAAGCGGCGCATGAGCAACTGGACGAGCGTTTGTGGGTGTCCAGTTCGTGTTCCTTGCTGCACAGTCCGGTGGACCTGGCCAGCGAAGACACGCTAGACGCAGAACTCGAAGGCTGGCTCGCCTTTGCGGTGCAGAAATGCGCTGAGATCGCAATATTGAGCAAGGCGGTCGTCAACCCGCATGGGAATGACGTTCAGCAGGCACTACAGACCAGCCGGAGCCAGCAGGCAAGTCGCGCACACTCCAGTCGAATCCATAAACCCGAGGTGCAGGCGCGGCTGGCCACGATTGGCGCTGCCGACATTCAGCGACTTTCGCCATTCGCACAACGGATAGAACTGCAGCGGTCCCGCTTGGCGTTGCCGCTATTTCCGACTACAACCATTGGTTCTTTCCCACAGACATCGTCGATTCGACTAGCCAGACAGGCTTACAAGCAGGGCAAGATTTCGATCAGCGAATATACCGACGCCATGCACCATGAAATCCGCCATGCCGTTCAGGTGCAAGAGCGTCTGGGACTGGACGTGCTGGTGCATGGCGAGGCCGAGCGTAACGATATGGTCGAGTACTTCGCCGAGCAACTGGACGGCTACGCCTTCACCCGCTTCGGCTGGGTGCAGAGTTATGGTTCGCGCTGCGTGAAGCCTGCAATCATTTTTGGCGACCTCAGTCGGCCAAAGGCGATGACGGTCGAGTGGATCCGCTATGCGCAGGCGCAAACCGACAAAATCATGAAGGGCATGCTCACCGGGCCGGTCACCATGCTGATGTGGTCATTCGCACGCGAGGACGTGTCTCGCAAGGTTCAGGCTCAGCAACTGGCCCTGGCGATCCGCGATGAAGTGGTGGACCTGGAAGCGGCGGGTATCAAGATTGTGCAGATCGACGAAGCCGCATTTCGTGAAGGGTTGCCACTGCGGCGTGAGCAATGGGCCGAGTACTTGAACTGGGCCGTGGAAGCTTTCCGTCTGTGCGCATCGGGCGTGCGCGATGAGACGCAGATCCATACCCACATGTGCTACAGCGAGTTCAATGACGTGATTGAATCCATTGCTGCCATGGACGCCGACGTGATCACCATTGAAACCTCACGGTCGGACATGGAGTTACTGGAAGCGTTCGAAGCCTTCGATTACCCGAACGATATCGGTCCCGGCGTCTACGACATCCACTCCCCGCGCGTTCCCGAGCCCCATGAAATGGTCAACCTGCTGCGCAAAGCGGCCAAACGCGTGCCATCGGAACGTCTTTGGGTCAATCCCGATTGCGGCCTGAAAACCCGTGGCTGGCCGGAAACCGAGGCCGCTCTGGCGGGCATGGTCGCTGCAGCACGTCAGTTGCGGGCTGAGCTGGCATAGCGGCTGCGCAGACGCAGAATTATTGCGCATAGCTTGTCGGCGACAGGGTCAGCCCAGTGATGAACGTATCGCTGGAAAACCCCGGCCGCTGGCAAGCTTCCTTGCGCCGCCAGGTGTTCCCTGCACCTTCGCCCTTCGGCCTGACCAGCCACTCCGACACCCCAAGATTAACCTCCGCATTTACGGCAGATAATTTCCCTTCGCTCTAAATCGTCATCTTTCGCAGGCACGCTAGTTCAACTAAATAAAAATATTAGTTTATGTGACTGCCAAGTCGTATTAACGTCTCAAAGACGTCAGTAGTTCTGAAATCATGGATGAGCAAGATGACCCCTACACTACTTCCCCAGATCGGCAGGGCCATAGCCAGCATCGGCAGCGGCCATTTCTCGAGCATGTTTCATGAGTTGATCAACTCGCAATTGACCGTGGATGCCACCCACCTTTACTTGCTGCCAAGGCCCTGGCAAACGCCGAAAGCGCCGGTTTCCACGGTGTTCAACGAGACCGTGACTTCCCCTCGGGCAGCCTCGCGCTTCACCGATTCCATCCAGTTGAACCCGGCACAGGAATCGCCCAGCTATTGCTGCAAGATCACGGCGTTTCGCGGACGCCCGTCCAGTGATTTCTCGATGACCGAGCGACGCCGCCTGGAGGACATCTCTCCGCTGCTGTTTTCGATTCTGGAAAAGCACGTCGACGCCCTGCAACTGGCCACACTGGAGGCCGAATCGAAGAAGCCAGAGGGCCTCGAAGACCGCTTTCACGAGCGACTGCGCGAGACCGGACTGATGCTGTCAGAGCGCGAATTGCAAGTGTGCGTGGGACTGCTGACCGGCCAGACCGCCATGGAACAGGCAGAGCGTCTGGCACTCAAGGTCAGCACGGTGAGCAGCTACCAGCGTCGGGCAGCGGTCAAGCTGGGCATCAGCGGACGCAACTCGCTGATGCGCTGGATGTACGCGTCGCCCGACGAAATGCCGTCGAGCGACCGGAGCCGTACGCCGGTCTTCAATCCCGCGCCAGCGCTTCGATAGGGTCGAGCCTTGCTGCATTGCGGGCCGGTACGAAGCCGAACAACACGCCGATCAGTGTCGAACAGGCAAACGCGGTGACCACCGAGGCCATGGAAAAGACCATTTCCCACTGTTTGACGAACAGCGTGAACAGGTAGCCGATGCCATAGGACAGGCCGATGCCGATGACGCCACCGATCAGGCAGACCATGACCGCTTCCACCAGAAACTGCTGGCGGATATCCGACTGTCGGGCACCCACTGCCATGCGAATCCCGATCTCCCGGGTTCGCTCGGTGACCGACACCAGCATGATGTTCATTACCCCGATGCCTCCCACCACCAGCGAGATTACGGCGATCAACGACAGCAGCAACGTCAGTGAACGACTGGTTTTCTGCACCGTCTGCATGACGCTGTCCAGGTTGTTGGTGAAAAAGTCCTTGGTGCCGTGACGCTGCAGCATCAGCGCCTTGATTTCTTCTTCCACCACCTTGCTGGGCATGCCGTCCTTGACCCGTACGCTGATGCTGTCCAAGTGACGCTGGCCAAGCACGCGTCCGGCAGCCGTCTCGTAGGGCATCCAGATGTTGAGCGTATTGCCTGCAATGAACAGGTTCTTGTGATCGCTGGTAACGCCAATCACGGTGCACGGCAGCTTGCCGATCAGGATCACCTTTCCGAGCGGATCGACGCCGGGGCCGAACAGGCGCTGGGCGGTGTTGTGGTCCAGCACCACGACCTGCGCCTGACGCCGGGCGTCCTGATCGTCAAAGGTGATACCGGCTGCCAGTTGAATGTTGCGCACCTGGAAGTAGCGACTGCTGACGCCATTGAGCTGTGCATCGACGTCGATGTTGCGGTAGCGCACCAGCATGCTGCGCCCGACCACCGGGGTGGCGCTGTCGATGTAATACATCTGATTGAGCGCCGTGACGTCCGATGGCAGCAGCGTTTCGATGGACTTGGCCCGACTGTCGCCGAAGTTGCTGCCCGCGTAGATGTCGATGGTGTTGCTGCCAATCGACTGGATGTCCTTGAGCACGTAACGCTTGGCGCCTTCGCCGATGGCGGAGATCGAGACCACAGAAGTGATGCCGATGATGATCCCCAGCATCGTCAGCAGCGTGCGCATGCGGTGCGAAATCAGCGCAATCCAGGCCATGTTGAACGCTTCGCGAAACAGGCCGAAGCTGGCGATCATGCGGCGCCTGGCGGTGGTCGGTGGCTGCAGCGCAGGCGCGGGTTCGACCACCGGCTGCACACGTGGCGAGGTGCGCTTGTCGCTTATGATTTCACCGTCGCTGACTTCGATGACCCGCTCGGCATTGGCCGCGACTTTCGGGTCGTGGGTCACGAGGATGACCGTGTGCCCCATTGCATGGAGTTCCAGCAGGATACGCATGACCTCCTTACCGCTGGTGGTGTCCAGTGCGCCGGTCGGTTCGTCGGCAAGAATCACCTCGCCGCCGTTCATCAATGCCCGGGCGATACTGACCCGCTGCTGTTGCCCGCCTGACATCTGACTCGGGCGGTGCTCGAGATGCCCGCCCAGCCCGAGGCGCGTCAGCAGTTCCTGGGCACGATGGTGACGCCCGGCCTGCGAAGTGCCCGCATAGACGGCCGGAATCTCAGTGTTGCGCACGGCATCCAGGTGCGGCAGCAGGTGGTAACGCTGAAAAATGAAGCCGAAATGATCGCGCCGCAACGCAGCCAGTGCGTCGTCATCCAGATCACGGGTCTGCTGACCGGCGACCCGGTAGATACCGCTGCTGGCGTTGTCCAGGCAACCGAGAATGTTCATCAGGGTGGACTTGCCCGAGCCGGAAGCACCGATGATCGCCACCAGTTCACCGGCGTGAATCGTCAGATTGATCTGCTTGAGGACCGTCACCTCGCGGTCTCCGGCCATGAAGCTGCGACTTACGTTCTCCAGTTGCAGCAACGGCTGCTGCGTTGCAATCGAGGCTTCGTGCAGGTCGGCGACTTCTACCTTCTGGTTCATATCAGGCCCCTGCCACAACCGCTGTCGGATCGCCTATGACCACCTGATCACCTTCAACCAGCCCATCCTTGATCTCCGCCTGCACGTTGTTGTTGATGCCGACCTGAACCTTGCGCTCCTGAGCGAAGCCCTTGGCGTCCACCACCCGCACAAAGGAAGCACCTTCGCTGGTGCGCGAGCCCAGAGCCGCAACGGGTACGGTAATCGCGTTGCGCGCCGTGCCCAGAACGATGCGCACCTGAGCGGTCATGGCGATGCGCAGGCGCTGATCCTGATTGGGCACTTCGAACAGCGCGTTGTAGAAGACCGCCGAGTTCTGCCGGGAAGCCGAGCTGCCGCTTTCGGTTTCCAGGTAATCCTGCGGCGCAGGCTCGGTGCCGCGCAGCTTGGCGTAGTAGCGCTTGTCCTCACCCAGAATCGTGAAATAGACCTCCTGCCCCGGCGTGATATGGATAACGTCCGCTTCCGACACCTGGGCCTTGATGGTCATGGTCTCCAGATCGGCCAGCTTCAACAGCACCGGCGCCAGTTGTTGAGCGATGACGGTCTGGCCTTCCTGCGTGACGATACCGACCACATCACCATCAATGGGCGCAATGATCCGCGTGTAGCCCAGATTGACCTTGGCGGTGTCGATCTGCACCTGAGCGCTTTTGATTTCAGCGTCCAGAGCCCTTACGTTGGCCTGCTGCATTTCGTAGTCGGACTCGGCGCTTTCGAAGTCCTGGCGGGATACCGACTGATCGGTCTGTAATTCCTTGTAACGGTCATACAGACGTTTGGCCTGCTTCATCTGAGCCTGAGCCGAGGCCCGCTGGGCCTTGAGTTTTTCCTCGTCCACTTCGGCCTGACGCAAGGTGTTGCGCAATACCAGCGGATCGATCTCTGCGAGCCACTGGCCTTTCTTGACCTTGTCGCCCAGCTTGACCTTGAGCGACTTCAACTGCCCCGACACCTGAGCGCCGACATCCACCTGCTTGATGCCTTCCAGCACGCCCGTGGCGAGTACGGCGTTCTCGATGTCACCACGCTCGGCCCTGGCGGTAATGTACGCGGGCGGTTTGGCCGGTGCCTCGACGGCATACAGCACGGCGCCCGCCACCAGTACCAGCGCAGTGATCAATCCCGTCTTGCGTAATTTCGACTTGTTCATAGAGGCCTGCTGATCCTTGAAGATCGCGCCCGCTCATGGGGCGACGACTGATTTACCGTTTTCCATGCGCAGCCCCGGAGCAGGCCGAATGCCTGCCGCCGGGGTTTTACTCAGGGTTTCATGAGAGCGTTTCCCGCACACTGACCGGCTGCCTGTCGTACCACCATGCCGCCAGGCTGTAGACGTCGGGCGTCTTGAGGATGCTGAAATGATCGCCAGGACCGTTCCACAGCGTCAGTTGCGGCACTACCTGCTGCCAGCCCTGAGTCATGTCGCTGTGCTCGACGCGATTGGCCGCTGCATCCAGTGCGGGATCGGTCAGCAGCACCAGACTCGCGGGGCCGGCATAGCCTATTTCCGGCCGATACAGGGTGCGCAATGCACTGGAGAACGTGCGCACGATGCCGTTCAGCGCCTGTGGCGCAATCCGTGAGGACAGCAGGCCAACGCGCACCATGGCCTCACGAAGCTGCACTGATTGAGCCGCGTCGTCAGCGTCGGCAAAGGCCTGCGTATCAAGCCCGAGGTCCTTGCCGCTGGACAATTGCAGCGCATTGATCAGCCGCTGCACCGCCGCCGTGGCGGTGTATGGCTTGCCGCAGGTCGTGGTGTTGCCGGGCGCTTCGCTGTCGATCAGGGTCAGGGAAAGCACTTCGCGCCCCTGTGCCTGCAACCTTCCCGCCATGGCATGCGCCACCCAGCCACCAAACGAATGCCCCACCAGATGCAGCGGCCCTTGCGGGTACAGGCTCTCGATTTCCCGCACATAGCTTCTGGCCGCGGCGTCGACACGGCTGTGAGGCACGTAACGGCCTTCCAGTCCGCGCGCCTGGAACCCGTAGATCGGCCAGTCAGGCCCCAGCGCTTCGGCCAGACCGATCAGGCTGGTGACACTGTCTCCCGCCCCCGGCACACAAAACAGCGGTGCACGGGTATTCTGTCCGCTCTGGATGGCCAGCAATGACTTGTAGACCTGGGACGGCTGCACAGCACCGGCCTGAGCGGCCAGTGCTGTGCCGAGTGCCTGCCCCAGCACCTGAACATGGGGCGCCTGCATCATGCTCATGTGATCGCCCGGCACGCTGACGCAATGCAGTTGCCCGGCAGGCAGCACCTCGGCCCAGCCATGGCTGGAATCCTGCCCGCTGGCGGCATCGCTCGGTGCGTTCTGTAGCTGTTCGGCGCGGAACAGATGCACCGGCAGGCTCATCGGTTCGAGCCGGTAATGGGCCAGCGCATGACCGTGAGCCAGCTCGCGCTCCAGATAATGACGCAGTTGCAGATCGCTCGCCTCGGCCAGTTCCGGATACAGCAACTGCTCATCCCGACACAGTTGCAACAGTGATTCGAATGCAGGCATGTAGGCCTGTTCCTGCAGGCTAACAAGGCGCATCAGTGGCGTGACGCCAGCCTTGCCTTGCGCCTGCCAGTACGCCGCACAATGTGCCAGCAGCTCGCGTTCAAGCAAGTGCGGACCTTCCCAGCGTGCCTTGCCCTGATCTGTCAGACGCGGCACGTAGCTGTCCAGCAGCCCGACGAAGGAGACGGTTTCATCCATGCCCAGCAGTTGCGTGGCCACTTCATAAGCCAGCACGCCGCCGAACGACCAGCCTGCCAGTCGATAAGGCCCGTGCGGCTGCACACCACGAATCCGCTCGACCAGTCCGGCTGCCAGACCTTCCAGCGTATTGAGTTGCGGTTGTCCCAGGCCGATGCCGGGCAGACCGTAGATCGCAAAATCGCCGTCCAGATGCTGCCCCAGCACCGGGAAATAGGCGTCCAGACCGGTGAAGTCGTGAATCAGGAACAGCGGTGTACCATTGCTTCCCTCGCGTACTGTGATCACCTCAGGCGTGTCGGCAGTGCCGTCAGGTCGTTGCTCAAGCTGCCCGGCCAACGCTGCAATGCTCGGGTGCTGGAACAGCTCTGCCAGACTCAGCGACAGACCGGATTTCTGCATCAGGCTGACCAGACGGATCGCCAGCAACGAGTGACCGCCCAGCTCGAAGAAGCTGTCGTGGCGGCCGACCCGTTCGACTTCCAGTACCTCGGCCCATAGCTCGGCCAGGCGTTGTTCAATCGGTGTCTCGGGTGCCTGATAGGTGGCGGTTGCCAGCGCATCCAGGCTCGGCACCGGCAGTGCCTTGCGGTCCACCTTGCCGTTCTGGGTCAGCGGCAGTGCATCCAGCGCGACATAGGCTGCTGGCACCATGTACTCGGGCAGACGCTCAGTCAGGTGCGTTCGCAACATGGTTGCGTCGAGTTGCGCATCCAGACAGGTGTAGTAAGCCACCAGTCGCAACCCGCCCTCTTCCAGCTGCCGCGCCACGACCACGGCTTCGCCGATGCCCGGGTACGATGCCAGTTGCTGCTCGATCTCGCCCAGTTCGATACGCACGCCGCGAATCTTCACCTGGTCGTCATTGCGTCCCAGGTATTCCAGCGTGCCATCGGCCAGCCAGCGAACCAGGTCACCGGAGCGATACATCCGCGCTTTGGGCTGCTCGCTGAACGGGTCATCGAGGAAGCGTTCGGCGGTCATGTCCGGGCGGTTCAGGTAACCCCGGGCCACACCGTCGCCGCCGATGTACAACTCGCCGGGCACACCCAGCGGCACCGGCTGGTAACGCGCATCCAGCACGTAGAGGCGTGCGTGGGACACCGGTTTTCCGATGTGCAGCACACCGCCCGGCGACATTTCGCCGGAACTGGCAACGACTGTGGTTTCGGTCGGCCCGTAGTTGTTGATCACCGTAAAGCCGGGGTCGCGAGGGAACTGCCGCAGGCGGTCGCCGCCGATCAGCAGCGTGCGCAACGTCGGATGACGCAGTTCGCGGCTGAACGCGTATTCGGCAACCGGCGTCGGCAGGAAGGCCACCTGCAGCGGCTGGGCAATCCACCAGTCGAGCAGCGCATCCAGTTGCTCATTGCCGATCCCGGCAGGCGGCACGTGCAGTGTTGCCCCGGCGCAGAGCGCAGGCCAGACCTCCCAGGCCATTGCGTCGAAGCCGAAACCGGCGACGCTGGCGGTATGGCTGCCAGCGTGCAGGTCGAAGGCCTGACAATGCCAGTCCACCAGGTTATTGAGGGTTCGATGCTCGACCATCACGCCTTTGGGTAACCCGGTGGAGCCCGACGTATAGATCACGTATGCCAGATGGTCGACGGTCAGGTGCACGACCTGCGGATTGTCCTCACGCATTGGCCAGTCAGCGCGGTCCAGTGTCACGACCCGCACTGCCAGCGGTGGAAGCCGCTCCAGCAGATCGGCCTGAGTCAGCACCGCTACCGGCGAGCTGTCCTGCAGCAGGTAGCCGATCCGCTCGTCCGGGTGACCCGGATCGACCGGCACATAACCGGCACCGGCCTTGAGCACAGCCAGCAACCCGACCAGTGTGTCCAGCCCGCGGCACGCCATGACCGCCACGCGGTCGTCAGGGCGGACACCCAGTCCGATCAGATGATGCGCGAGTGAGTTGGCGCGACGGTTCAATTCGCCATAGCTCAGACGCTGATCCCCCACTTGCGCGGCCACGGCATCAGGCGCATTGGCCGCCTGACGTTCGATGCGCTGATGAAGGGTGAGCTCGCTGTCAGGCTCGCTGCGTCGGGCATTGAAGCCGTCCAGCAGCTCGATGCGTTCGGCAGCGGGCAACAGATCCAGCGTGTCGAGGCTCAAGCGCGGCGTCTGCGCCAGGGTCTGAACCAGTGCTTCCACGGCGCAGACCATGTAGGCACAGATACGTCGCGCATCAATGCCTGACGAGGTGAGCGCGGTCAGGTCGAAGCCCTCGCCCAGATCATCGACGCTCAGGGTCAGCGGGTAGTTGCTGCGCTCATCGGCCTCAAGCAGTTCGATACCCTGCCAGGCTTCGCTGGCCGCAGCGTCGGCGGTTTGCGGTGCTGCACTGTGTCGGTAATTGAGCAAAGCGCTGAACAGCGGCGCACCGGCCGGCAGCGCGCTGCAACGTTGCGCGAGAGCCAGAGGCGCATGTTCGTGCGTCAACAGGCCGCTCAGGCGGCGGTGGGCCTGAAGCACGGCCTCTTGTGCGGAGTGGCCAGCGAGGTCGATGCGCAGCGGCAAGGTATTGATGAACACGCCCAGCGTGCGCTCCACACCTTCACCCCCTTGCAGTCGGCCAAGCAGAACGGTGCCGAACACCACCTTGTCGCGACCGGACAACTGTCCGAGCACCTGAGCCCAGGCCAGGTGCATTAGGCTGGCCGCACTGACGCCCAGCACACGCGCCTGATCACGCACTTTGCGACTCAAGTCAGCCGTCATCGGCTGCCTCGCTTCACCTGGCACGTCAGCGCCCGGCAACCAGCCTTGGCCATAAGGCAGGGTCGGTTCGTCCAGATCTCCCAGCTGCTCGCGGAAGAACAGCTCATGACCCTGATCACCCTGCCCCTGCAAGGTCTGGGCAATGTAATTGCGATACGGCACCGGCGCAGGCAGTTGTGCTTCCTGATCGAGCAGTATCGCCTGCAGTTCATGGCTCAGCAGCTCCAGCGCCATGTGATCCATGATCAGGTGATGGAACAGCAAAACCGCGACAATCCGTCCATTGGCAGGATCGGCAGCGTGGACCAGACGCAGCAACGGCGCCCGTTCAAGTCCAAGAGGCTCTGCGTCCGCGAGATCATCCAGCGCGACTTCGATCACGGACAGCGTGGCTTGGCGCCAGACCACCTGCACCGGCGTTTCCAGCCCTTCCCAGCACAGAGAGGTCCGCAGCACGTCGTTGCGGGCGATCACCTGCTGCAGGGCGACACAGAATGCGTCCAGACGCGAACGGTCAGCGAAGGCGAAACGGGCCTGCAACTGATAGGGATCGTCGCCGCCTGCAGACAAGTGATGGTAGAAGATACCGGCCTGCAGCGGCCCCAGCGGATAGATGTCCTGCACGTTGGCCACGCCCCCCGGAACACTGGCGACGATCAGATCGATGTCGGCCTGTTCCAGTTCCACCAACGGCAGAAGATCCGGGGTGATGCGCAGGCAACCCGGCTCGATCAGATTGGCGGGCACCTGTGTTTGCTGACTGTTGCCAATCGCAGCCGCCAATGCAGCCAGCGTCGGCTGCGCGAACAGCGTGCGAATATCCGCATCGAGCCCCTGGCGGCGCATTTGCGCGATCAGGTTCACGGCCAGCAGCGAATGCCCGCCCAATTCGAAGAAATGGTCATGACGGCCCACACGTTCGACGTGCAGCAGCGAACTCCATATCTCGGCGACGGCCGTTTCCACCGCCCCTTGGGGTGCCTCATAGTCCCGACCCGGCAGCGCTTCACGATCCGGCACCGGCAAGGCACGACGGTCGACCTTGCCGTTGGCGGTCAGCGGCCAGGCGTCCAGGCGCACGAAGGCGCTGGGCACCATGTAGCCCGGCAGTAAGGCCAGCAAGGCGGCACGCAGTTCGGACACCGGCGTCGACAGGGAACCATCGCGCTCGATGAAATACGCCGCGAGTCTTGGCTGTCCCGGCTCATCTTCACGTGCCAGAACCAGCGCTTCTTCGATACCCGGCAACTGGCTCAACTGGGCTTCGATCTCGCCCAGCTCAATGCGCACGCCACGGATCTTCACCTGATCATCGTTGCGACCCAGGTATTCCAGCGTGCCATCGGCGTTCCAGCGTGCCAGGTCACCGCTGCGGTACATACGTGCTTCGGGATTATTGTGAAACGGATCACGCAGGAAGCGCTCGGCGGTCATTTCCGGACGATTCAAGTAGCCGCGCGCCACGCTGTCACCGGCGACATACAACTCGCCCGCTACGCCCATAGGCACCAACTGCTGACGCTCGTCGAGCAGGTACACGCGGGTGTTGGCGATTGGTTTGCCGATATCGAGGCTGCCGTCGGGCAGCAACCGTCCTGAAGTGGCAACCACCGTCGCCTCGGTCGGGCCGT